>CAZHLL010000022.1:11615-31760 GCA_964533305.1 uncultured Acidibacter sp. | reverse complement strand
TGTTTGTGTCCGAAGCTATGCCGCTCGGCCATGATGCCGAGCTTCGGGGTGGGTGGGCTCACGATTTCTTTGCCCATGAGCCATGGTGGATATCACCCGCTCAAGGACACCAAGCAACTGTTCGCCAACTGCCACTCCCCTGAGCTTGCCGACGTCGCAGACAAGGTCTACTCCACTCCCCTGAGCTTGCCGACGTCGCAGACAAGGTCTACTCCGCGACCTGTTTGCCTGGGATTGAGGGATTTCCCCTTAGTCTGGTTTTCCATAAAAAATCGCTCCGACAGGGATTTAGAGAACGCTAGGCTGTCGCTGTAAACGTCGCTTGGCCGCCATCAATTAACCAACTTGCCAAATAGAAACCTTCAGCCTAGAATTCAGTGGAGAAATACTCGCCTCACACACCGCTGCCTCGGATCAGAGCGTTTTTGCTCGCAGGCAAGGTCAGGGCAACCTTTTCGGCGCTGGCTGGCGGCGCCGAACTCGGACTGAGTTTTGATGGCATGGTACAAGTGGTGGGGTCGCTTACGCCCCGACACTTCTACAAAAGCATGACGACCCATGCTGATCACCGCATCTGGCAAGACGTCTATCGCGTCGGCACAGAGGCGGGAGAGGTCTATCTGAAGCTGACGGTGATTGATGACGTTTTGATCGTTTCATTCAAGGAAGCATGACCATGAAGTGCCCCGCGTGCGGCTCAGACGCGATGGTTCGCGCGATTCGCGATCTGCCGTACACCTACAAGGGTGAGACGACCACGATTCCCGGGATCGAGGCGGATTTTTGTGAGACCTGCGGCGAAGCGGTGGTCGTCGAGGCTGCAGCGGCGCGTTGCAGTGCTGCGATGCTGAGTTTCAACAAGCAGGTCAATGCGGCCATCGTGGACCCGCAATTCATTGTTCGCGTGCGTAAAAAGCTCTCTCTTGATCAACGCGAAGCCGCTGAAATCTTTGGCGGCGGTGCGAATGCCTTCTCGCGCTATGAGAATGGTAAGACTCGACCGCCACTGGCCCTCGTCAAGTTGTTGCGAGTGCTTGACCGGCATCCCGAGTTGTTGAGCGAGTTACGGTCGTAGCCTCAGAAGCTGCTTTGAAGCATGCATGGATGGTGATCGATATGCGGATCAAAAAATGATGCAGATACGAAAACCAAATGAAATTAACTAGATTCTCAGCAGCAAATTCGTCTCGTATCGCAGATGTATGGACATCTCAACAGTCGTCTCTTTTGATCACTCCTCCGCCAAATATTTTTTCAGCCACCCGAGTACTTCGTCATGCCATTGCAGGCTGTTGGCGGGTTTCAGGATCCAATGATTTTCGTCCGGGAAGAACACGAGGCGACTCTCGACACCCCGGCGCTGCAGCGCCGTGAAGGTGGCAAGACCTTGTGAATACGGCACACGATAGTCGCGCGCACCGTGAATCACGAGCATCGGGGTGCGCCAGTTCGTGACGTGATCCGCCGGGTTCTGTCGCTCGTGGTTCTGCGGCACGGCGTAGTAGGGGCCACCGTTTTCCCACTCCACGAACCAGAGCTCCTCTGTCGTGTAGTACATGCTGCGCTGATCAAAGATACCCGCGTGATTCACGATGCAGCGGAAGCGATCGCTCCAAAGCCCCGCGATCCAATTTTGCATGTACCCGCCGTAGGAGGCGCCCAATGAACAGGCGCGATCGCCATCCAGCCAATCGTAGCGCTCGAGCGCCGCAGCGAGGCCTTTTTGCAGATCTTCCAGCGGTTTGCCGCCCCAGTCGCCACTGATCGAGTCGGTAAACGCCTGGCCGTAGCCGGGCGAGCCATGGAAATCAATGAATACGACGGCGTAGCCCGCGCCCGCATAGATCTGCGGGTTCCAGCGCCAGGACCAGATATTTTGGAAGCTGGATTGCGGTCCGCCATGAACGATGAAAGCGATGGGGTATTGCTTGCCGGCCTCGTAGCCGTGCGGCTTCATCACATAGCCATAGACCGTCTCATCGTTCCAGCCTTTGAACGAAAACTGCTCAAAGGGCGCCATGGCGATGTCATCAAGCCGTGGGTTGTTGCGCGCGATTGATCGTAGCGGCGGCAGCGTCGCGGCGCGGGCTGCGGCACGGGCGACAGTGCGGGCGGTCGGCGCAAGGTAAAGATCGGGTGGTGAGCTGAGCGACGCCCAAGAGACGACCACCCCCTCAAGTGCGGGCGCAAAGCCCTGCACCTGACCCTCGGCGGTGAGTCGCGTGCGACGGCCGCTCACAGGGTCAATCTCAAAGAGTGCGACTTGACCGATGTCGTCCGTGGTGACGAGCAGGCGCTCGCCGTCAAAAGTGGTGGTCACGTTACCGATCGATCGATCCCAATCCGCGCTCAGGCTGCGCACCGAGCCATCGCGGGCCGAGCGAATTTTGAGCTCAAAGCGATCCGCCTCAAAGCCCGGTCGGCGCATGGCGCGCCAGACAAGATCGCCATTTTTGAGAAACAAAGGCCCCGCGTCCCAGGCCGGGTTGTCCGCAGTCAGATTGCGCGGCTCGCCCGAGCCGTCCGCATTGATTTCATAGAGATCAAAGTTGGTGGACCACGGCTCATCGGGGGTCGCGAGTCGTGCGCTCACGATAAGACGCGCACCGTCCGGCGTGAAGACATAGTCTTCCTCGCCACCAAAGGGCTTGTGGGGGATCTCACCCGCAATACCCGAAGAGACCCGTACGGGTTCGCCTGCGCGGCGTTCGGCATCGAGCGTGACGGTGTGCAGCATGGCTCGGGTACCGTCTTTCCACGTATCCCAATGCCGCACGAAGAGCTGGTCATAGACCTGGCCTGATTTCTTTGACTTCTTGCGCTCGGCGAGCCGATCTTGGCTGCACTTCAGGGTGTCGCAATCGGCAAAGACCTCGAGCGAGAGTGCGAGTCGGGCACCTTTGGGCGAGACATCGAATGAGCCCACATCGAGCGGCAATTCCGTGACGGGCTGGGCTTCGCCGCCGGCGAGCGGGATAAACCATACCTGACTCGAGCCGCTGCGACTTGAGAGGAAATAGACCCCGGCACCATCGGGCGCCCAGCGTGGTTGCGAATCGCCTGCGGGATGCTGGGTGAGGCGGCGCGGGCTCGCCCCGATCGGAAGCAACCAAAGATCCGTCCGACCCCGATCCGCCTCGAGGTCCGTTTCGCGCACGGTGTAGACCACGTGCCGACCATCCGGCGATACCTGCGGATCGGACACGCGATTGAGCGTGACGAGATCCTGCGGCGTGAAGGGCACGTTTGCACTTTGGGCTGCGGCGGGCAGGGCGGATGCCAGCAGGGCGGCGGTGACCGCAAGCAGCGCAAGACGGGATCCATATGACATGACCACTCTCCGAAAGGTTGTGCTCCCGAGACGGGCTCGGTAAAAGGGTGACCCCATTCTAGACCAGCCTCCGGTATGCCACCCATCCGTGCACTTTGCTTTGATCTCGATGACACCTTCTGGTGGGTCGAGCCCGTGCTGCATCGGGCGGAGGCTCGGATGATGGGCTTTCTCGAGCGCGAGCATCCGGCGCTTGCCACCCGGATCTCGGCTGCTGAGGTGTTGCTGCGCCGCCGCGCCATTGCCGAGCGCGTGCCCGCGCAGGCCCACAACATGACGTGGCTGCGCACCGAGGCTTTGCGCGAGCTTGCACTCGAGCACGACCACCCGGGTGAGGTGGCCGAAGCCGCCTTCGAGCATTTCATGGCCGGGCGCCACGAGGTCGAAATCTTTGAAGATGTATCGCCTGCGCTGGCAGAGCTCGGCACGCGGTTTCAGCTCGCGACCTTTTCCAATGGCAATGCGGATGTGCATCGCATCGGGCTCGGGTCGCACTTCAAGGTCACGCTCAATGCCGAAACGGTGGGCTGCGCCAAACCTGAACGCGAGGCCTTCCATGCCGTTGCGCGTTCGCTCGAGATCGACCCGGCCGAGATGCTCTACGTGGGGGATGACCCCCTCAATGATATCGAGGGCCCAAGGCGCGCCGGGTGTCGCGCCGCCTGGATCAACCGCCGCGGGCTCAGCTGGCCAGCGACGCTCGGGCCGTCGCCGGAGTGGGAGGTGCGAGATCTGCAGGCGCTCGCCCGACTTTTGCTCGGGTGAAATGCCAGATCGCCCAGAAGGCGCCGCCCTTGATCATGACCTCACCGAGATTGTCGAGACGATTGTTGAAAAGCACGGGGATCGCCGCGGACAACAGCATCAGCGTGCCGCCGATCGCCATCCAGGGGAAGCCGCGCTTGACCCAGAGCACGAGGCCGGTGCCGATCACGAAGAAACAGGTAATCACGGGCGCGAGTGGAAACTCGCTCGGCACTAGCGCCTGATCGGCAAAACAGCGGTTGGCCTCGCTCACGGCGCCGCTATAGCGGATGAGATCGAATTCGCAGACGGGATAAATTTCTTTGGTCCAGAAGTAGGGCAGGTCGTGGATGATGAGCGCGGTTGCGACCAGACAGAAACTGCCCATGACCCATTTTTTCTTGGCCCATTCAAAATCGGCGAGGCGCAGGATCGCCCCGCAGGCGATGATGAGCCAGCAGCCGGCGAGCCAGTGCACCCAGAATGAGGGCCAGGTCATCCAGTAAAGCACATCGCCGAAACCGATGACGATGCCGCTCGCAACGCGCAGATTATCCCAGATCAAAAAAAACTGCGGAAAGAGCAGCATGGCGGCGACAGGCTCGCGGGTCTCGCGGTAGAGGCGCCATAGCCAGACAAAGAGCACCGCCTGTGCGATCGTGAAAAACAGAAACATGGCGCTGTAGGCTGGAAACATGTGACCCCCTCATGTGTCTTCCTGGCCGATGAGGACCACAATCTTGCCCAGCGCCTCGCGGTGCAACAGTTTTGCCAACGCCATTCCACCCTGCGGAAGCGGGTAGCGCGCTGAAATTGTGGGCTGCAGGGCGCCCTTGGCCCAAAGATCGAGCAAAGATTGCACGTTGGCGGCATTACCGACCGGGTCACGCTCGGCGAAGCTGCCCCAGAATACTCCCTGAATATCGCAACCTTTGAGCAAGGGCAGGTTAAGTGGGATGCGCGGGATTCCCGCTGGAAAACCGATCACAAGATAGCGCCCACCCCAGGCAATGGCGCGCAGCGCGGGTTCGGCATAGTCCCCACCCACGGGGTCATAGATTACGTGGGCGCCCGTTGGGCCGCAGGCGGCTTTGAAGAGCGCGGCGAGCGCTTTGGCGTCCTGCGTTTCGCGCGGGTATACCACGGTCTCATCCGCCCCATGCGCTTTGGCAAGCGCAGCTTTCTCGGCGCTGGAGGCGGCAGCGATGACGCGAGCCCCCATCGCCTTGCCGAGCTCGACTGCGGCGAGACCCACGCCGCCCGCCGCACCGAGCACCAACAGGGTTTCGCCCGCCTGCAGGCGCGCACGATCTTTGAGCGCATGCAGCGAGGTGCCGTAGGTCACGAGCAGGCTCGCACCCACATCAAAACTCATGGCATCGGGCATCGGTACGCAGTGCCCTGCCTCGACCGTGACGTACTCGGCCATGCCACCGACCGTGCAGTGCGCGATCACGCGATCGCCGACCTTGAGCGTGCTCACGCCGGCGCCGAGCGCATCCACCACACCTGAGATTTCAAAGCCCGGCGCAAAGGGCCGCGGCGGCCGCAGCTGGTATTTATCTTCGATGATGAGCGCGTCGGGGAAGTTGACGCCGCAGGCTTGGATGGCGATGCGGACGGTACCGGGGGCGGGCTCGGGGGTGGGCACCTCCATCATGACCAGGGTTTCCGGGCCACCTGCGGCCTGACTCATGAGGGCTTTCATCTTGCGGTATATCCTCCGTCCACCAAAAGACTGGTCCCCGTGATAAGACTCGCCGCGGGTGAGGCGAGAAAGAGCACGGCAGCGGCCACTTCATCCGCCTGACCGATACGACCTAGCGGAATCTTTGACAGGGTATCGGCCTTGAACGCTGGGTCTTCAAAGAACGGCGCCGTCAGCGGCGTTTCGATGAAGGTGGGCGCCACCGCATTGACCCGGATGCCTTGCGGTGCCAGCTCGACCGCCATGGCTTTGGTGAGCCCTTCGATCGCATGCTTGGTGAGACAATAGACGCTGCGATTCGGCGCACCCACATGACCCATCTGCGAGGACATGTGGACGATAGCGCCCTCTTGGGTCCCGAGCCGCTGCATGGCGCGCACGGCGGCTTGTGCCGTGACGAACATGGAGCGCACATTGAGTGCGAGCAGATGATCAAGGGTGTCAAGATCCACCTCGGTGAAGGCTTGGGGCGAATTGCCGCCCGCGTTATTGATGAGCACGTCGCAGGCGGGCAAGTGCTCAAAGAAATGCTGTACGGCGTGCGCATCCGTGACATCGAGCGCGACCACCTGCGGTGCGTGCTGCATTTCAGCGTGCGGCGCCGCTGGGCGGGAGATCTCGGCGAGCTCCTGCGCCAGCGCGCGCAGCGCGACCTCATCGCGCGCGATCAGCACCAGCCGACAACCCTCGGCGGCAAAGGCGCGGGCGCAGGCGGCGCCCAGACCGCGACTGGCACCGGTGATCACCACGGTTTTGCCGCGGAGGTGGCCGTGATGGCGGGCCATCCCTGCGGCGGGCTGAGCCACCGTCATCGCAAGCCCCCCGCTGCGCGCAGCACTGCCGCGGCGCGTAGCAAGCCGACACAGGTTTTGGAATCTTCGATCTCGCCCGTCTCGCAGCGATGCAAGGCTTCGTTGAGTGCGATCCAGTGCACCTCGAAGACCTCAAACGCTTCGCGTTGATCGGCCACTGGGGTGAGATCGGTCGCCAGAAACAGCTGGATACGTTCATCAAAGACGCCGGGTGAGCTCAAAGAAATCCCGAGCGATTGCCAGTGGGCTGCGCTGAGCCCCGCTTCTTCCGCGAGCTCACGCCGTGCCGTATCCGCCGCGGGCTCCCCCGGCTCGAGACGCCCCGCAGGCAGCTCCCACACCGCACCGCCCGCGGCGGGGCGATACTGATGCAGCAAGCACACCTGTTCTTGGGCATTGATGGCGACGATCGCGGCACCGCCGGGGTGATGCACGATTTCAAAGTCGGTGCGGTAGCCGTTCGGCAGTTCGATGGTGTCGACCGTCAAGCGCACGACGCGACCGCGGAATTTTTCTTCGGAGTGCAGGGTTTTCACAAGGATCAGAAACTCGTGGCGATAGGCTCAGCGCGAGCGCGCATGATACTCATCGTTCGGCATCATGTCGGTGGCGGTCGCGAGCCGATTGGTCATGTTGAAAAAGGCGGTGGTCGAGGCGATATCCCAGATGGCGCGCTCGGAAAATCCGACCTTTCGCAGGGCTTGGCGTGCGGCCTCACCCGTCTCAGCGGGTGTGACGGTGAGCGCATGCGCAAAATCGAGCATGGCGCGCTGCTTGCGCGAGAGCTTTGCCACCCGGTAGTTCATCACCAGTGTTTCACCGAGGGTGGGGTCGCCCGACATCTCGCGCAGCGCTTGCCCATGGGCGGTCAGACAGTAATAGCAACGGTTCGCCGCGGACACGACAACCGCGATCATCTCGCGCTCAAGCTTGCTGAGTGGGGAATCCCCGAGCATGAGATCGTTGTACATCGCGATGAAGGCGCGCAATTTCGTGGCATCAAAACTATAGGCCTGCAGCACATTCGGGATGAAGCCGATCTTCTCCTCGCAGAGCTCAAAGTATTGACGCAGATCGTCGGGAAGGCGCGCGCGTTTGGGCCTCGGCAACGCGAGGTCGATGAGATGCTTGGGTTGAGCGCGCGGGGCAGGGGGGACGTTTCGTTTGGGCATAGCGGTCTCGCAGGTCGTCGGTAGCCGAGACCGCAGACTACAACAGGTCCCCGGGGGTCGAGGGCGTTAAGCGCGACCCCGGTGAGAGCCCTGCAAACTCTCAGCGCCGGTACGGCCCGCCGCCGCCACTGCGGGGCGGACGCGGTGCGCGCTCTTGCGCTTCATTAATGCGCAAGGCGCGACCGTTCATGTCGTAGCCGTTCAGTGCTGCGATGGCCGCCTGGGCGGCTTCGGGTGGCATGTCCACGAAGCCGAAGCCTCGTGGCCGGCCGGTCTCGCGATCATTGATCAGCTTGACCGAATCCACCTGACCGTGGCGTTCAAAGAGTACTCGCACATCCGCTTCGTTGGCGGAGAAGGGCAGATTGCCCACGTAGATCGTCGTCATTCAACCGTCTCTCTCAGCAGTCAAACAACTTTCGGACCCGATTTCTTTTGAGCGGGCGCCGAAGCCCGTCTGCCGATTTTTAGGCCGGCAGACGGGCTGATGCTACTACTGCCGCGGACGGCCGATCAATGGCCGCCGGACGATTTCTCTGCCCCGGTGCCCTCGACGGGGTTCATTTTCTTGAAAAAGGTCCAGCTCGTCTCATTTTTGCGACTGTCATCGCCCGCGGGAGGCGTACGGTATTCCGGATATTCCGTTTCGATGGCCTTGCGCATGACGGCGGGCAGCTGCTCGTAGTTTTCGAGTTTTCGGCCTGCGGCATGGATATAAATCATGCCGGCGCGGCCGCTCATTTCCATCCACGGCAGCCACTCGGCAATACGTACCCAGCCCACCTGGATCGGCGGATTGGTGATTTTGGGGTCGACCAAATCATTGACCTTGCCGAAGAAATTGAACATTTCGGTGGCGTGATAAAAGCCGCCGACATTCTTTTGGTAGGGGCCGCCCAGCGGATTCAGATAAAAGAGCGGGACAGTGATGGTGTTCCACCAGGTGTCACCGCTGATGGTGCCGTTCCAGCGTGCCGAGCTGCGATTGGCCGCGGGCCCATAGGGGAAGACTGGGCGCTGATTGACGGGATCATTGGCTGTTTGCAGGACTTTGACCGTCTTACCGGTCCAGGGATTGTTCCACTCCTGGAGCATTTCACCGGTTTCCGGGTCGATGTAGAGCAACAATTCGCGCGATACCAGTCGCCAGCCCTCGCCGCGCTCAGCATCTTTGACTGTCACGCATTGACGGACGTTGTAGCCTTCAACATCAAACAGCTTGCGATCGGGTTCACCCGGGACGCGGCTGAAGGCTTCGCCGTGAAAGCTGTAGATGGTGGGCACGTTGTCGACCGAGCCGCATTGGATGCGGCGGCCGGCGAGCGTGGCACCCTCCGGTGTGGTGAGATCGATTTTGGCGTTTTTCTTGGCCGCCTCGGCCGTCGGGGGCGCCAGGATCAGCAGTGTGGCGGCGGTTGCGGCCAGCAGCAGGGAGTATCGAGTCATGGAAAAGCTCCGAGTTGACGAGAACGATCACTATCGCAAGAGAGTTCTAATGATCCTATCCTGAAGACGTTTGATCGCCAATCTGCGGGCGTTGGACTCGGTCCACCGGTCATTCAGGGTGCAGAAACTTGCGCACTTCGGGGTCGATTTTTGACACGGGCACGCGATTACGGGTGAGCTCGGAGAGGATGCGCGCCGTGAAGGCGGCCAGATCCTGCGCCTTGGCGGTGGCCTCGGCGGGCGCATCCACGCGATGCTCGACGGCGCCTTTCGGTACCAGTTGGCGATCCGCGAGCTCGGCCTCCAGCGTGGCGAGCCGCTCGCGCAGCAAATACACCTCGGCGCTGAGCGCCATGATGGCGCCCACGGCGTTGTCCATGGGCAAATGTTCAAGGAAATCGGGCTCGGCCCCCGTGACCGGCTCCTGCAAGGCGGCCTTGCGGCCGTGTTTGGGGTCGTGGTCGCTCATGGTTGCGATGGGCTCATTTGCGAAACTGGTACAGGTTCCAATAGTTGGCATTGACGGGCGTGCGGCCCGGACGCTCCACCGAACGATTGAGTCGCTCAAAGGGGGTGATCTCGACCTCGCGAAAGCCTGCCTCACGCGCCCAGTCGGCGATGGGCGTGTCGTACCAGGGGGTCGAGTAAGTTTCGTTGTTGGTAAAGGCGTGAGTGCGTTGCAGCACATTCTGGAAGGCATCGCCCGGGCGCAGGTGAAATTCGTGCCCTGCAAAGAGTCCGCCGGGTTTGAGCACGCGTGCGGCTTCCCGCAGCAGCGCCGGTGTGTGCGCGGGCGGCAATTCGTGCAGCATGAAATTGAAAAAGATCAGATCAAAATGATTATCTGGATAATCGAGATGCTCCAGATCCTGCTGCGACAGATGGAAGGTGTAGCCCTGCTCCACTGCGCGCCGATGCGCCAGCATCAGGCAGGGTGCCGAGAGATCGACGCCGTGACATTCGGACTCGGGATGACGCTGTTGCCAGGTGATGAGCGCCGCGCCATGCCCCGTGCCCCAGTCGAGCACTCGAGCGTAGTTTTTCTGTGGTAGGGCGTCGAACAAGATGCGATAGATGCCATTCGGGTCGGCGTGCGCAGGCACCGTGGTGCGTCGGCCGATTTCATAGGCAAGACCATCGAGGATATCTTTGGCGACGCCTCCCGTGTGCTGATGAAACGGCACATAGCGGAAATAGTCGGGTAGTCGCAGGTCAGGATTGAGCCTGAGCTCAGGCGTCGGTGCGGCTGCTGCGCTTGCTTGCAGCTCGCCCGCAAGGCGCTCGCGTTCGGCTTCGAGTGCGGCAAAGATGCCAAAGCTCGGGCGGTGATACTTGAAGCGCTGCAGGTTGCGGTAGGCCCAGCAATAAAACTGGAACTCCACCATGTCATCGAGCAAGCCCTCGGCGGTGTGCCAATCTTTGATCGTGGCGGGGTTGAGTGACTGGCTTTCGGCCGCACGCTCATAGCCATCGTACATGCGGGCAAGGAGCGGCCCCTCGATGTGATTGCGCGCTGCCCGCAAAAAAGCGTGGTAGCTGCGAAAATCCCGACCCTCATTGAGCGCAAGCGGCGCAGGCGGGGCAGACGAGGTGCTTGGCTTGATCACGGCGTTCATGGCTGACTCCCGGTTTCAGTCCCGACTCGAGTCCGTGACTCAAGTCGGCGACTCAAATCATGACTCAAGGTAAGCGTAGCCGTTGAGCTCGGCTTCGTAAAACCGCTTGAGGGTCTGGCTCTCTGCAATGGTCATTCGGCCTGCTCGAATGGCCCGCTCGCAGTCGCGCGCGAGCGCGGGGTAAAGCTCGGCCACGTCGTACTCCATGTACTGCAGCACGAGATTGGCGGTGTCACCCATCACGACTTCATCGATCCACCAGTGGCCATCGTCCTCGAGTCGGATATGCACGACATGGGTGTCACCAAAAAGATTGTGCAGGTCGCCGAGCGTTTCCTGGTAAGCGCCCACCAGGAAAGCGGCAAGGTAGTACTCATCGTCACCATTGATCTCGTGCACTTCGAGCGTGCGCTTGATGTCGCGATGCGAGACAAAGCGATCGATCTTGCCGTCCGAATCACAGGTGATGTCTGCAAGTACCGCTCGACGCGTGGGTTCCTGTTCGAGCCGATGGATCGGCATGATCGGAAACAGTTGGTCGATGGCCCAGCTGTCGGGCAAAGATTGGAACACCGACATGTTGCAAAAATAAATATCCGAGAGAATGCTCTCGAGGTCTTCGAGTTCCTCGGGCATTTCTTCGAGCTTGCGTGCCAAGTCACGGATCTTGGTGCAGGTCGCCCAGTAGAGCCGCTCGGCGAGGCCCCGAAACTCCAATGACATCAGCCCGAGATTGAACATCTGCAGGCATTGCTCGCGCGCCGTGAGCGCATCGTGCCAGCACTCGACGAGTCGGCGCGGACTGACCTCGCGATACGCTTCGAGTAAATCCTGCACCGGCTGCGGCAGGGTGCCGGTCGGATAGTTTTCGTCTTCGCGACCGGTCACGTGGAAGTTGTCGAGCGCCGAGCGGCCAAGCGTATTGAAGACGAGTACGCTGTGATACGCAGCGATCGCACGGCCGGATTCGCTGATGATCATCGGGTGTTCAATGCCACGGGCATCGCAGATGCTGGCGATGCGATACACCACGTCGTTGGCGTATTCCTGCATGTTGTAGTTCATGGAGGAGGCGAAGTTGGTACGCGAGCCGTCATAATCGACGCCGAGACCACCACCGACATCAATGTATTCAAGACCCGCACCGAGCAGCTTGAGCTCGGCGTAGACATGGGCGAGCTCATTGATCGCATCCTTGATGCGACGGATATCCTGCAGTTGGCTGCCCGGATGGCAGTGCACCAGCTTCAGGCAATCGAGCATATCGTGTTTTTTGAGTGTTTCGATCACTTCCAGGATTTCGGTGATGAAGAGGCCAAATTTGGATTTCTCACCCGCAGAGTCGCGCCAGCGCCCCGAGCCCTCGCTCGCGAGCTTGACCCGCACACCGATACGCGGCCGCACATTAAGCCGAGCAGCATGTTTCAGGATCAACCCGAGCTCGGCAAAGTTTTCGACCACCGGCACGATGGTGCGGCCGAGCTTGGTCGCCAGCATGGCTGTTTCGATGTAACTGTCGTCTTTGAAGCCGTTGCAGACGATGAGCCGATCGGGCGAGTTTTCGGTCATGGCCATGACAGCGAGCAGCTCGGGCTTGCTGCCGGCCTCGAGTCCGTAGCCGAACTCAGCACCATAACGATAGACCTCTTCGACCACGAGGCGCTGTTGGTTCACCTTGATCGGGTACACCGCGGCATAGCGATTGCGGTACTCATTCTCGGCGATGGCGCGAGCAAAGGCATCGTGCAGGCGACGCAGTCGATGCGCCAGAATATCCGGAAAACGCAGTACAACCGGCGCCGTGATGTCGCGCGCTTTGAGCCCCTGGATGACCTCATGCAGGTCAATGGTGGTGTCGCCCTTGGGGTCGGGGCGGGCCACGACATGGCCCTTTTCATTGATGTCAAAGTAACCTTGTCCCCAGGCCTTGACATGATAGAGCTCCAGCGAGTCGGCAACCTGCCAACCCGAGCGTGACAAATCTTTGGTGTTCAATTTTTCGGATTTCCTCATTGGGCGATCGGGCGTGATGGATCCTTGACCCATTCGCTCCACGATCCAGGGTAGAGTCGCGCGCCGGGAAGGCCGGCGATTTCCATGGAGAGAAGATTGAGGCAGGCGCTGACGCCGGAGCCGCACATCGCCACCATTTCTTTGGGGTCATGTCCGGCGAGTGTTGCGAGCCAGGCTGTACGCAGACGGTCGGCTTCGTGCAGTCGTCCTTCGCTTGAGAGGTTGAGCGCGAAAGGATGATTAACGGCGCCCGGCACATGGCCCGCGCGCGGATCCATGGTTTCATTCTGGCCGGCAAAGCGATCGGCACCACGCGCGTCCACTACTTGCAGCTCAGGGCTGCCGAGAGCGGCGACGATGTCGCTCACTCCGACCACGCGGCTCATGTCGGGCTTGGGCTCAAAGATACGCGCAGGTCGCGTTGAGCCGCCGGTGGTCACCGGCAGACCCGCCGCGCGCCAGGCCGCCAGGCCGCCATCAAGGAGTGCGACCCGCTCGTGGCCCAGCCAGCGAAAGAGCCACCAGGCGCGCGCGGCAAACACGCCGCCGGCTTGGTCGTGCACCACCACCTGTGTGCTGTTATCAATACCCCAGCGCCCGGCGAGCGCTGCAAACGTCGCGGGATCGGGCAAGGGATGACGGCCGCTGTCGGCCGTGGGCGGGCCGGCCAGATCCCGATCGAGATGCGCATACTGTGCGCCGGGAATATGCTCGGCGGCAAACTCGGTCTCGCCCCAGGCGGGATTCATCAAGTCAAAACGACAATCGAGTACCACCCAGGCCGGATTGTCGAGCTCTGCGGCCAAGGTCGCGACGTCGATGAGCGTGGAATAGTTCATGGGTTTAATTCTCGGGTGTTGGGCTTGCCGTTACAATCCTCCACATGGCTATTGATGTCTATTGGGCTAGTGGTTGTCCCTATTCGTGGCGCGTGTTGCTCGCGCTCGAGCACAAGGGGCTGACATACAACAGTCACAAACTGCAGTTGTCGCTGCAGGCACAGAAGTCACCGCAGATGCTGGCCATGAACCCGCGCGGGCGCGTGCCGGTGCTCAAGCACGACGACTACGTGGTGTTCGAGTCGCTGGCGGTGCTGTATTACCTTGATCTCAAATATCCCGCGCCGCCGATTTTTGGTCGCAACGCCGAAGAGGCTGCGGTGATCGTACGGGTAATCGAAGAATTCCAAGCGTATACCGAACAGCACATCATGGGGATCTGTCGCAGCCTGCTGGCCGATGAGATCTTCCCTGAAGGTGGCCCGCCACTCGGGCCCGAGGCGCTCACCGATGCCATGCACGTGGTGGCGAGGGAGGCGCGCACCATTGAACAGCGACTCGCGCGCTCGGATTGGATCGTGGGCGAGGACTACAGCGCCTGCGACATGATCATCTTCCCGATGATTCAGCTACTGCGGCGGGCCTTGCTGCAGCCGCGTGGGGCGGATCTGGCGCGACGTTTTTTGCCGGTTGAGGTACACTATCCCGCACTTGGACGCTGGCTGGACCGAATTGAGTCACAGCCAGGGTATGTACAAACCTACCCGCCTCATTGGCGCCTCGGCTGATTCAGCCGCCTCTTCCCAAGGAGCATCATGTCACACCCCATCCATGCGGAATTCTCTGGTCGTTTTGTGTTCGTGGGCTTTGGCAGCATCGGGCAGGGCACGCTGCCGCTCATCATGCGCCACATCCATACGTCGGCCGATCGCATCACCATCGTGGCGGCAGACGGCCGAGGCGCCGAGGTGGCCGCTCACTATGGCGTCAAGTTCATTACCCAGCGCATCACGCGCGAGAACTTGCGCAGCGTGCTCGAGCCCTTGGTTGCCAAAGGGGATTTCGTCGTCAATGTGTCGGTCGAGGTATCTTCGATCGCGCTGATGGAGCTCTGCATCGAGCGCGGCGCGCTCTATATCGACACCTGCATCGAGCCTTGGCCAGGGGGCTACACCGACCCCAGCACGCCACCGGAGCGTCGCACCAATTACGCCTTGCGTGAGCTCGCGTTGCAATTTGCCGCCGATCACGCCGGTGGGCCAACGGCCATCATCACGCACGGCGCCAACCCGGGTTTGGTGTCGCATTTCGTAAAGCAGGCGATGCTGAACATTGCCGCGGACTCCGGGCTCAAAGTGTCCAAACCGGGCAACCGCGCCGAGTGGGCGGCGCTCGCCGCAGAGCTTGGGGTCAAGGTCATCCACATTGCGGAGCGGGATACGCAGGTCTCGCCGGTGCGCAAGCAAAAGGACGAATTCGTCAACACCTGGTCGGTGGATGGCTTTGTTTCGGAGGGCATGCAGCCCTCGGAGCTCGGCTGGGGCAGCCACGAGCGGCATTTCCCTGCGGATGGCCATCGCTACAGCTTTGGTCGTAAATCATCGATATTTTTGGGTCAGCCCGGTGCGGCGACGCGGGTGCGTACCTGGACACCGATGGCCGGCCCGATCCACGGGTTTGCGATCACCCACGGCGAATCCATTTCCTTGTCGGATTATTTTTCGGTGCAGCAGGGCGATGAGCTCACGTATCGGCCGACGGTGCACTACTCCTACCATCCGTGTGATGACGCCGTGTTATCGGTCAATGAATTCGTCGGCCGCAATTATGAATTGCAGTCAAAGCAACGAATTTTGATGGATGAGATCTCCCCGGGTGGGGTGGATGAGCTCGGTGTACTGCTCGCTGGGCACGCCAAGAATGCCTATTGGTACGGCTCGCAGCTCAGCATCGATGAAACCCGGCAGATCATTCCGTTCAACAACGCGACCAGTCTGCAGGTGACGGTGGCGGTCTACGCCGGCATCATCTGGGCGATCGAGAACCCGCAACGCGGCGTGGTGGAGCCCGAGGAGCTCGATTTCGAGCGCATTCTTGAGCTCTGCAAGCCGTATCTCGGACCGGTGGTCGGGGCGTACACGGATTGGACGCCGCTCACCGATCGCGAGCGCCTGATGCCCGAGGACCTCGATCGTGAGGATCCTTGGCAGTTCAAGAATATCCGCGTGCGTTGACGCCTGTGTGCGTTGACGTCAAAGGTGTGGTGCTAACCGCTCAGGTGGTCGGCTCGTACTCGATGGCGGTGATCACCAGGCTGCGTTCGCCAGCGGGCGTGCGTACCGTGATCTCCTCATCGAGCCGCTTGCCGAGCAGGGCGCGGGCGAGCGGTGAATCCATGCTGATGTAGCCCGGGACGGCATCGAATTCGTCGGGGCCGACGATGCGATGTCGCTGCACCGATCCCGCTTCATCTTCGATGTCCACCCACGCCCCAAAGAATACGCGGCTTCGATCTGATGGGGTCTGCGTGACCACCACCATGCCATCGAGTCGTTTGCGCAGAAAGCGGACGCGACTGTCGATTTCCCGCAGGCGCTTTTTGCCGTAGGTGTACTCGGCGTTCTCCGAGCGATCCCCTTGAGCGGCCGCCTCGCTGACGGCTTGGGTCACGCGCGGTCGCTCGACCCGCCAGAGCTGGTCCAGTTCCGCCAAGAGGCGAGCATGACCTGGAGGGGTAATGAACTTTGATGCGGGTGTCGAGGGCGGGCGATAGCGGGACATAGGGCAAGTCGGGGTGGATCAGGCTGGCGATAGAGTGATGACAGGCGCTAGGCTTCGCGAACCGTGTTAGGCAACAGGTGGCAACAAATCATGAAAGACTCCATTGGGGCAACAATGACACATCGATCGATGCTCAGGGAAACCCTGCTCGTGCTCGGTTGCGCGCTCGGCGCCCTCGCGGGCGCCATGTCGGTGGCCGCCGAGTCGCCGCCGTTGCGTTCGGGGCTCGAGCTGTCGGGCTTTGATCGTTCGGTACGGCCACAGGACGACCTCTATCGCTTTGCCGGCGGTGCTTGGCTCAAAAACACCAAGATCCCGCCCGATCGTTCGAACTACGGTTCGTTCACGGTACTCGAAGAGCAAGCGCAGGACGCGTTGCGCCGTCTGGCCGAAACGTCCGCCGACGGTGCGCGTCGGGGGCTCTTTGCCAAAGGGAGCGATCAGCAGAAGATCGGTGATCTCTATGCCTCATTCATGGCTGTGGATGTGATCGAGGCCAAGGGTATCGCACCGATCAAAGATTTGTTGAATGAGGCTGCTGCGGTCGATTCACCGGCCGCGATCTTCACTTTGATCGGACGCTTGCAGACCCGGGGGCTGTCGTACCCGATCGCCGCCTATGTGTCACAGGATCGCAAGCAGTCCACGCGGTATGTGGCGGGTTTGTCGCAGTCCGGTCTGACCATGCCCGATCGGGAATTTTACTTGTCGGAAGAGGCACGCTATGTCGACTTGCGCGCAGGCCTTGTCAACTATGCCACGACTCTGCTCGTGCTCTCCGGGCTGGATGCAGAGAGCGCCGCAGTCGACGCCGGGCGCATTCTCGAGCTTGAGACGGCCATGGCCCGTGCGCACTGGACTCGGGTCGAGAATCGCGATCCGCTCAAAACCTACAATCTTGTAGCCCTCCAGCAGGCAGCGCTCGAGATGCCTGCCTTCGACTGGGCGGCGTTCATGGCGGGATTCGGTCCAGCCGCCAGTGACATCAATGAATTCGATGTGCGCCAGCCGAGCTACGCACAAGCGCTGGGCGAGCTGGTGCGGTCCGCGCCGATCGACTCCTGGCGCGCCTATTTTCGTTATCGGGTGCTCGATGCCTACGCGCCTTTCCTGCCGTCGGCTTTCGAGCAGGCGCATTTCGATTTCCGTAGTCGGGATCTTCGCGGAGTCAAGGAAATGGAGCCGCGCTGGCGTCGCGGAGTGCAGTTGGTCAATCGCAGCATCGGCGAAATCGCGGGCCGAGCCTACGTAGAGGAAAACTTCAAACCCGAGGCGCGCGAGCGCATTCGTCAGCTCGTTGCCAACTTGCGCGAGGCTTTTGATCAATCGATCGATACGCTTGAATGGATGGGTCCTGAGACCAAGACCGAAGCCAAGCGCAAACTCGCGAGCTTCACGGTGAAGGTCGGCTACCCCGACAAGTGGCGGGACTATACGGCGCTTGAGTTGGCAGGGGACGAGTTGATCGGCAACCTGCGGCGCAGCGGTAGTTTCGAGTTCAACCGGCAGATCGGTCGTCTTGGCGGACCGGTGGATCGGGATGAATGGTTCATGACACCGCAGACGGTCAACGCCTATTACAGTCCGCCGATGAACGAAATCGTCTTCCCCGCCGCGATCTTGCAGCCGCCTTTCTTTGATCCACTGGCGGACGATGCTGTCAACTATGGGGCCATCGGCGGCGTGATCGGCCATGAATTCAGTCACGGTTTTGATGACTCCGGCCGACGCTACGATGGCGAAGGCAATTTGCGCGACTGGTGGACTTTTGACGACAACGTGCGCTTTCGCGAGCGGGCTGGCAAGTTGATCGAGCAGTATTCGCAGTACCAGCCGCTTGAGGGGGCATCGGTCAATGGACAGTTGACCCTGGGTGAAAATATTGGTGATTTGTCGGGATTGTCAGTCGCTTATCGGGCCTATCAGCTATCACTCCAAGGCCGAGAAGCACCGGTCATCGATGGTTTCACCGGTCCGCAGCGTTTTTTCCTCGGCTGGGCACAGATCTGGCGCCGCCAGTATCGCGACGAAGAGCTGCGCGCGCGTTTGCTCACGGACTCGCATAGCCCCAGCGAGTATCGTTGTAATGGCGTGGTGAGCAACATGACCGAGTTTCATGAGGCGTTTGCCTTGCAACCGGGGGATGCGCTCTACCGGGGCGTCAACGAGCGGGTCAGGATCTGGTAATGACAGTGTCAATATTTTGAATCAGCACAAATCTTTGGAGTATCCGAGATGAAAAGAGTCAACCTAACCATAGTCAAGAGCCTGTTAGCCCTGAGCCTACTTTCGCTGCTCTCGGGCTGTGGTTACAACACCATTCAGGCGGAGGATGAGGCGGTCACGGCGGCGTGGTCCGAGGTGGTAAACCAGTATCAGCGGCGCGCTGACTTGGTGCCGAATCTCGTCAATACGGTGCGCGGTTTTGCCGCACAGGAGGAGCGGGTGCTGCTCGGCGTCACCGATGCGCGCGCTAGAGCCACCTCAATCAATGTGACGCCCGAGCTCGTCAATGATCCGGAAGCACTCGCTCGCTATCAGCAGGTGCAGGGGCAGTTGACCGGTGCGCTCAAAAGTTTGCTGGCTGTCGCTGAGAATTACCCGCAGTTACGCTCGAACGAGAACTTCCGCGATTTGCAGGCCCAGCTGGAGGGTACCGAAAATCGCATTGCCGTGGCCCGTAATCGTTACATCGCAGCAGTGCAGGCCTACAATGTGACCGTGCGGCAGTTTCCCTCCAATCTCACCGCCAAAGTATTCGGTTTTGACACCAAGGCGAACTTCAGCGTGGAGAATGAAGCGGCCATCGCGGCGCCGCCCACGGTGGATTTTGCAACCAATGAAGGTGGCTGAGGCGCGCGCGACATGGTGAGGCGATGTGCCAAGACGCCGACCCTGTCGGTAACAGCCCTGTCGGTATGGGCGCTGTCGGCGTGGGTGCTATTGGCAGGGTCCGGCATGGCGCTTGCGCAGGGGGATGGTTTGCAGCCCATTCCCGTCTTGCAGGCGCGGGTAACGGATGGCGCTGGCGTGCTCTCTGCGGATGAGCGTGCGGCACTGGAGAGCACACTCAAAGATTTTGAAGCCGAGACCGGCGCGCAGCTTGCGGTGTTGACCGTGGCGACCACGCAACCTGAGACCATCGAGCAGTACGCGATTCGGGTGGTGGATGCGTGGCAGCTCGGCCGCAAGGGTGTGGATGATGGGGCGTTATTGCTCGTTGCAATGGAAGATCGCGGTATGCGTATCGAGGTTGGGCGCGGGCTGGAAGGGGCACTCACGGATCTCACCTCACGGCGCATCATTGACGAAACCATCATCCCGCTCTTTCGAACGGGTAACCCTGCGGCGGGGATCTCCGCTGGAGTGGTACGCATGATGAGCGTGGTTCGCGGCGAGCCTTTGCCTGCGCCTCGTGACGATTGGCGCGGCGCGGGCGGGGCTGACGAGACCGGCACATCGATATGGGGTGAGATTTTCCCGTTATTGCTGTTTGCGCTCTTTGCCGGATCGGCGCTGTTGCGCTCGCTGCTCGGCCGCTTGCCGGGATCATTGGCGACGGGTGCTGTCGCGGGCGGACTCGGCGCGCTCTTCGGAGTCGGTGTTTTCTTTGCACTGATGCTCGGTCTCGGGGGATTTTTATTGGCGCTCGTGTTCTCGGTGATGCCGAGCGGGCGTTCAGCGCTCGGGCGACATCGCGATCCGTTCGGCAGTGGCATGGGTCGAGGCGGATTCGGCGGTGG
>CAZHLL010000022.1:3813-11515 GCA_964533305.1 uncultured Acidibacter sp. | reverse complement strand
GGCGGCGGCTTTGGTGGTGGTGGGGCTTCCGGGCGGTGGTAAGGAGGGCGCGGTCATGAGCGCAGCGCGCTATTGGAACAATCTTTGGTCCTTGCCGATGTTGACGCGGCGGCGTTTTTCCGCTGCCACCTTGCGCGCCATTGAAGAGGTAATCACGCGTACCGAGGCACGCCATGGTGGCGAGATCCGTTTTGTGGTCGAAACCGCACTGGAGTTTTCGGCGCTATGGCAAGGCCTGACACCGCGGCAGCGCGCGCTACAAGTCTTTGGTGAACTCGGTGTGTGGGATACGGCCGACAACAACGGTGTCTTGATTTATGTCCTGATGGCTGAGCACGACGTCGAAATCATTGCCGATCGCGGGATTGCCGCGAGGGTGCCGCAGGTAGACTGGGAGCAGATCTGTCATGACATGGAAACCGCATTCTCCCAAGGGCAGTTCGAGCAGGGAGCAATCGCTGGAATTGAGGGTGTGGCCAGACTGTTGAGTGAACACTTTCCCGAGTCGACCGCCGATCGTAACGAACAACCGGATCGGCCCATCGTGCGTTAATCTAGCGGGCCATGAGGCAAGATCATTGCAACACGACGCAACATAGATGTGCGTCTCGGCGGAGCGCAGGTCTCGGGGTCGCTATGGCAGCGCTGCTCCTTGGCGGTTGCGCAAGCTATGACCCGCCGAAGGCGGCGGTGGTCGAAGACGTGCGGGTCGATGTTGGAGTCGATGAGCCCTATGCCTTGAGCACCCATCGCGCCGAGTTGACCCGCGATGCGGGTGATCTCATGGGTGTGCTGCAAGTCACGCGAGCTCAGTACGAAGATACCTTTGTGGATCTCGCCCGACGTTTCAATGTCGGCTTCGAAGAGCTGGTGCGCGCCAATCCGGGCGTCGATCCCTGGCTGCCGGGTGAGGGTCGCGAGATCGTGCTGCCCACCCAATATTTGCTGCCCAATGCGCCGCGCGAAGGCGTGGTGATCAATCTTGCGGCCATGCGGCTCTATTTCTTTGCTCCGGTGGCCAAGGGCGAAACCCCGGTGGTCTACAGCTTCCCGATCGGCATTGGCAAGGTGGGCATGGCAACCCCTCAGGGTCGCACCCGCATCACCCGCATGGCCAAAAACCCGAGTTGGCGGCCTGGGCCGGGCGTGCGTGCGGAGTATCGGGCGAACGGCGAGATCCTGCCCGCCGTGGTCAAGCCTGGTCCTGACAACCCGCTCGGCACTCGGGCGATGTATCTGGGTTGGCCGGCTTATCTCATCCATGGCACCAACAAACCCGCAGGCATCGGCTTGCGTTCGAGCGCCGGCTGCATCCGTTTATTTCCCGAGGATGTCGAATTTTTGTACGACATGATCAAGCCCGGTATCCCGGTGACGGTGGTCAACCAACCTTTTGTCTTTGGTTGGCATCGGGGTGAGCTCTACATGCAGGCCTTTGATGTGCTGGAGGATGACCCTCGCAATTGGCAGGGCGCGCAGCGTAAGTTACTGAGTCGGAATCTCGCGGGTCGACTACGCAAAGAATTGGCCGCCGCCGGGGTCGATATCGATTGGCAAGCGGTCGGGCAACTCAGCAAATCACCGCGCGGTATTGCCGTGCCTGTGTCGCTCTTGGGGTCAGATTCGGCGTCCGGGTCGGATCCGAACCGGGTGACGGGTGCCTCGCTCTTGGCCTCTCGTATCGCCGCCGCGCCCCGAGTGCGTAATGCCGTACCGATTGGTGCGACCTGGCTCGGTGAACCGCTCGGCCCTGATTTCCTGCAGGAGGAGGCGAAGCCCCTCATGGAGTCGGCACTCGGGGCTCAGCGCTGATGAGCCATGTCGTCTTTTCACACGGCAAGGATTCCGAGCCTTGGGGTCACAAGATTCTGGCCTTGGCCGAGGTCGCGCGTGCGCGCGGGTTTGAGGTTGAGTCGGTGGATTACCGGGGCCTGGATTCGGTCGCGGAACGCCTTCAATCATTGATCACGGTATGCGCGGGTTTGCCGGCCGCACCGGTATTGGTGGGTTCGAGTCTCGGAGCGTATCTTTCGGCAGCGGCTTCGGTGCCGGTCGCAGCGCGCGCACTTTTTTTGATGGCGCCCGCCTTTGATTTACCCGGCTTGCCACCAACACCGAGCGTTGCGCCCTGTCCCACCGCCGTGGTGCATGGTTGGCAGGATGATGTGGTTCCCGTTGACAAGGCGCTGCGCTTTGCTGAAACGCAGCGGGCCCTGACTTATCTGGTGGATGACGGTCATCGTTTGCATGCTTCGTTGCCGCAGATCGAGCGATGGTTTGATGATTTTTTGATCACGCTCCGTGGCTAATTCGTTTCTCAGAACCTTGTTGCGGCCCTGGGTTCGCCTCGAGGTGCAGCCCGATTCAGCGCTCGCTCGCATCGGCTCAGCACAAGCCGCGCCCGTGTGTTACTTGCTCGAGCGTGCGAGTGCCACCGATGAAGCGGTGGTGGAAAATCTTTGTCTTCGCCACGGCTTGCCGCGACCGTCTGGCCGCTTGATCGGGCGGGGCATTTCGTCCGTGCACGCTGCGCAGCCTTTGCTGCGTACGCGGGGCTGGTGGGATGCGCGCATTGATCGCCGCGTGCCGGCCGATCTTGTGCGGCTCGTTGAAGCGGTACAGGGTGATCCCAGTTTTGATGTACGGCTGGTGCCGATCGCCGTCTACTGGGGGCGAGCGCCGAGCAAAGAGGGCTCTTGGCTGCGGCTGTGGTTGAGTGAGAACTGGGTCTTGGGCGGGGCGCTACGCAAGCTCTTGCAGGTGATGATCAATGGTCGCTTCACCATGTTAGAGGTGGGTGAACCCATCAGCCTACGCGCCGAGCTTGAGACGGGGCAAGCGGCAGCTCGGCCGTCTGCGGCCATGATTGCAGCGCGCATCAGTCGTCGACAGCGGACCGAGTTTCGGCGACGTCGCACCGAGCGTATTGGCCCTGATCTCTCGCATCGGCGAACTCTGGTGACGACGGTGCTGCGCACCCGTGCGGTGCGCGCCGCCATGGCGACCGAGATGCGCGAGCGTCAGTTGCCACGTCGCAAGGCATTGGCGGTGGCCAAAGCCTATGCCGAAGAAATCGCGGCCAACTACTCACACGTGTTCATTACCTTCATGGAAGGTTTCTTGCGCCGGCTGTGGAACCGACTGTATGACGGCGTGGTGCTGAATCATGCCGAGACCTTGCGCGAGGCGGCGCGTGGCCACGAGATCGTCTTTGTGCCATGCCATCGCAGTCACATGGATTATCTGCTCTTGTCCTATGTGATTTATAAGCAGGGCTATGCTGTGCCGCACATTGCGGCCGGGCTAAATCTCAATATCCCCGTGGTCGGACGATTTCTGCGCAAGGGCGGTGCGTTCTTTTTGCGGCGACGTTTTGCCGGTAATACGCTTTATACAGCCGTGTTCATGAAGTATCTCGCCACCATGATGGCGCGCGGGCATTCGATCGAGTATTTCATTGAAGGGGGTCGCTCGCGTACGGGCCGCTTGTTGCAGCCTAAGACCGGCATGTTGTCGATGACCGTACGCAGCTACCTGCGTGATCCGCGCAAGCCCGTGGTGTTTTTGCCAATTTACTTTGGCTACGAGCGCATCGTCGAGGCCAATACCTATGTGGGTGAGCTCTCCGGCAAAGAAAAGCGCAAGGAAAGCATCCTCGATCTGGTCCGAGCGATACGCGTCCTGCGCGAGAAATTTGGTCGGGTGCATGTAAACATTGGCGAGCCGATTCATCTTGAATCCCTGCTCGAGGGGGCCGCGGGCGATTGGCGCAGTCTGGGCGTGGATGCGGAGGGCCGTGCCCCCTGGGTGCCCGCCGTGGTGGATGAGCTGGCACAACAGATCATGTGCCGCATCAACGCGGCAGCGGCCGTGACACCGATCAGTCTGTTGGCGCTTGCGTTGCTCGCCATGCCGCGTCAGGCGATGACGGAGGCGGATCTCAAGCGACAGATAGAGCTTTATCTCGCCTTGTTGAACGAGGCGCCTTATGACGCGAGGGTGACGGTGGCCGCCAAAGATGGGGCGGAGGTCATCGCCTATGGCGAGAGCATGCAGGTGCTGCGCCGGCAGTCGCACAAGCTCGGGGATGTGCTGCGGCTCGATGATAGTAGTGCCGTGCTGCTGACTTACTACCGCAACAACGTGCTGCATCTCTTCACGCTGCCATCCTTGATTGCCTGCGCCTTCATTGCCAACGCCTCGGTGCGCGCGGAGGATCTGCAGCGCCTCGCGTGGCGTATCTATCCGTATGTGGCCGCGGAGCTATTTTTGAAATGGGATGAGGCAGAGCTGCGAAGCGCGGTGACCCAAACTCTGCAGGCGATGAGTCGCTTGGGTTTGTTGCGTCATGACGAAGCGGAGGCAAGCTGGCACCGGCCTGCGCCGAGCAGCGAATCGGCGATGCAGCTGTCGGTGCTGGCACAAGCGTCGGTGCAGACCATCGAACGCTATTACCTCGTGATCGCAACCTTGGAGCAGTCTGGATCGGGGGTGCTGAAGAGCAAAGAATTGGTGGAGCGCTGTCAGGCACTCGCCCAGCGGATCGGCATGTTGTACGGATTCAATTCACCGGAATTTTCCGACAAGGCGATGTTCGAGAATTTCACCCAGCTGTTGCTGCGTCGGGCGGTCATTCGCACGGACGAAGAGGGCAGATTGTGCTTTGACGAGGTGCTGGAGCGGGTGGCGCGAGATGCCGAATTCGTGTTGTCCGAGCAGATTCGTCACAGCATTCTGCAGGTGACTTACAGCTGAGCCATGCTCAATCTTCGGCAGGCTTGCTGCGCTGTCGCTTGATGGCGCCGCGGCGAACTTTCCCCTCGACCCGTTTGATCTTTGAGGCCCGAGTTGGACGGGTGGTGCGGCGGATTTTGGGCTCGGGCAGGGCGGACTCAATCAAGGCGCACAGTCTTGCTTCGGCATCGCGGCGATTGCTCTCCTGGGTGCGATGCTCTCGCGCTGTGATGATGAGCCAGCCTTCGTCGGTCAGGCGACGGCCAGCAAGTCGCTGCAGCCGCAGTTTGACTGGCTCGCTGAGTGCCTCGGTGCCGCGCACGTTGAAGCGCAGTTGGACTGCGCTTGCGACCTTGTTGACGTTCTGACCGCCCGGGCCGCCAGCCCGGATGAAGCTGATCTGGTAGTCGCTGTCCGGAATCTCGATGTTATGGATTCGAAGGGACATGGGATGCCGCACCGGGCGTGGCTGCCGTCGGCGCTGCTGTCACGGCGGCGACCGAGGATGCGTCGACCATGACCGCACCGGGTTCGAGCACCCGGACTTCCTGCTGGGCGACTGGGATCTTGATGCCGTGTTCGCGAAACAGCTGGAAGATACGGCGATTGACGTCACTGCGCACATTATTGACCCCGTTCATGGGGTCGCGGATCCAGAATCGCGCTTCGAGTTTCATGCCATAGTTTTCGAAGGACATCAGACGCGAGACGGGGGCGGGATCGCGCAAGATGCGTGGATGGTCGCTCGCCGCACGTATCAAGAGCTCGAGCGCCACTTCCGGATCATCGTCGTAGCTCACCATCACAGGTAGGCGCAAGCGCACGCGCTGATCCGAATAGCTCCAGTTGATCACCGAATTGATGATGAGGCTTTGGTTGGGGACCAAAGATTCCACGCCGTCGCGATCGCGCACAACAACATAGCGGCCACGCAGCTCTTGTACCCAACCAAAGTTATCGCTGGTGGTGCCGGTTTGCTGGGTAAAGCTGATCACATCACCCGGCTTGATGGACTTGTCCATCAACAGCACGAAACCGCTGACGAAATTACTGGTGATATCGCGGATACCGAAGCCGAGGCCAAACACGATGGCGCCGGTCAGTACTGTGAGCGCGGTCAGATCGACGCCCGCCGCATTGATACCGAGCAATATGCCGAGCGTGATCAAGAGCACGTACAGGAATTTGCCGATCCCGATGCGGGTGGAAGGGGCGAGGCTCTCGATCGACATCACACGTCGCTCGAGCGCCTTGGCGAGCAGGCTGGTGCCAACAATGAAGGCGGTAACGACCACGATACCTTTCAGCAGCGCCCAAAGGCTGAAGGTCGATTTGCCGGGGACGAGATCTACCGCATCGAGACTGCGCTCAAGCAGATCGAACCAGCCGAGCAGTTGCAGTCCAAGGCCTAACCAAAGAATCAGCGTAATGCGGTTTTCCCAGGTACGCATCAGTGGGTTGTTGCCCAGTACCATGCGTACCGCAAAAACGAAGAGCCGGACCACACCGAGTGCGATCGCGAGACGCAAGGCGAGAGCCAGAATCGTCTCAAGCATGCCCAAGCTGCGCACCACGACCAGTGCGAGACTGATGAGCAAGACCGCGGTGGCGTAGGGCGACAAGATCAGGATGCCCTCCCAGGTAATCGACTTCCAATCCGGGGTTCGTCCGTCGGTGCTCACGCGTGCCGCGGTGCGCGCGGCGATGCGACCCACGGCGATGGCGATGAGCAGCACCAAGAACAAGGCCAGTACTTCGCTCACGCCATCGCGACTCAGTAATTCATCGGATAATTCTTGGGGCAGAGCCAGTCTGTCCTGCATGCGAGACCCTCAGGCGTTGAGATCCGGAATGAGATGGCTGCCGAGGCGCTCGATCTGATCTTTGAGTAGCAGTTTGCGGCGCTTCAGTCTTTTGAGTTCCACTTCGTCGATGTGGATATCCATCGACAGGCGGGCGATCATTTCGTCGAGGTCGCGGTGCTGAATACGCAGTTCGCGAAGCTTCTCGACATTCTTGAAGAGTTCGCGGTCGACCTTGTCTTGTTCGTCCTGAGTCATGGAAGTCGCGCCGCAATCCGCTCCAAGTCATCCGGTAGCTTAGCGAAGCGACCCGGTCGATGCCATGGCAGGGCGGGATCATGAAAGTCCGAGCCCGCCGAGGCGGCAAGACGGTGGCGTCGGGCAAGCGTGGCGAGGCGATCCAGATCATGGCGGGCCATGCCTCCCACGCTGACTTCGAGCCCAGCGCCACCCATCTCGGCAAATTCACCTACAAGGCGCGACAGGCTGCCGCTGCCGAGCCGATAGCGATGCGCGTGGGCGAGCACCGGCAGGGCCTGACAGTCCTTGAGCGCGGCGAGGGTGAGCTCAAGCTCTGGCCATGCTTCTGGCACATGGGCGGGCTTGCCTTGGCCCAGCCAGCGATCGAAAGCTTGCTGCACCTCGGTGACATGCCCCGCCTGCCACAGAGCCTTGGCCAGATGCAGGCGGGTCGCGAGCGGGGTTTCCGCCAACAACGCCTCGACCAGCGCTTTGGCCGGGATCCGCGCTTTGCGCTCAAGGCGAGCGCCCATTTCTTCGATGCGGGCTCTGCGCCGCTCAGCCAGATGCTGCAAGTGGGGTTTGAGCGTGGTGTGGCTCGCGTTGTTGAGACCCAAGCCCAGTACGTGCAGGCAGCGACCCTGCCATTGGCAGGAGAGTTCGATACCGAGCGTAAAGCGCAAGCCCAGTCCCGCGGCGGCCTCTGCGGCCTCGGCACAGCCCGCCAGCGTGTCATGGTCGGTAAGCGCGACATGCGCAAGACCCTGCTCGGCCACATGACGCATGAGCTCGGCGGGGCTCAGTACGCCGTCGGATGCCGTGCTGTGCAGGTGCAAGTCAGTGAGCGGGGGTGACGCCATCCCCGCTATCATACCCCCGCATGACTCCTCCAAACCGCGACCAGCCAGACCAAAAGCAGCCAGACC
>CAZHLL010000022.1:0-3713 GCA_964533305.1 uncultured Acidibacter sp. | reverse complement strand
AGGCCGCGACCGGCCACAAGCGCTGGCCGAGCCGCGAGTGTCTGTTGATTGGGATTCGATCGATACGGTGCTGCTCGATCTCGATGGCACTTTGCTGGATTTGGCGTTTGATAACTACCTGTGGCTTGCGCGCGTGCCGGAAATCTTTGCTGAACGGGAAGGGCTGTCTTTGGCCGAGACCCACGCTGAGCTTGCGCCGCGATTTCAGCGGGTGGCCGGCACCTTGTCGTGGTACTCGATCGATTATTGGACGGCAGAGCTCGGGATCGATATCGCCGCTGTGCATCGCGAGGAGGCGCATCGCGCCGCCTGGTTGCCGGGTGCACGGCGTTTTCTTGAGGTGCTCCGTGAGCGCGGCAAGCGCTTGACGCTGATGACCAATTCGCATCCGACTATCCTCGAGATCAAGCATCAGCAGACCGGCGTACTCGATTTCCTTGATGCGGCCTTCACCTCCCATGGTTTTGGTGCGCCGAAGGAAGACCCCGTGTTCTGGGAACGTGCGCGGGCTGCAGAAGGTTTTGATCCGGCACGGACCTTGTTTGCCGATGACAGTGCCGCGGTGTTGCATGCGGCTGTGCGCGCGGGGATCGCCCACGTCTATGGCGTACGCAGACCGGATACGTCGCGCGATGCGAACCATCACGAAGTCCCGGCGATCGACGGCGTGGTCGACCTGCTCTAAGAAATAGACGCGCCAGACAGGGAAGTTGCGCTAGGCCGGTCGGCGGCTGCGACCACTGCTGCGTCGATCGCCACCGCCACGTCTATCCCCGCCCTGACGGCGATCGCCGCCGCTGCGGGTATCGTGGCCGCCGCGACGATCACCGCCACGGTCTTTCATGGGGCGCCTCGGCGGCCAGACGAGATCAGTCGCGAGGATGTCCTGACCGATGGATTCAAACGGGATTTTGTGGCCGATGTATTTTTCGATGTCGGGTAGACCGACGGCGTACTCTTCGCAGGCAAAGCTGATCGCATCGCCCTCTGCGCCGGCGCGGGCCGTGCGGCCGATACGATGCACGTAGTCGGCGCAATCCTGTGGCAAATCGTAATTGAAGACGTGGCTCACTTCGGGAATATGCAAGCCGCGTGAGGCGACATCGGTCGCGATCAAAACAGCGAGCTTGCCATCATGGAAATCTTTGAGGAAGCGGAGCCGTTTCTTTTGAGGCACATCACCCGAGAGCGCCTGAGCGTCGATGCCGTTGGCACGCAGTACATCTTCAAGGCGCTCAGCCATGCGCTTGGTGTTGACGAACACCATGGTGCGATGCGGGTCCATTTTGCGCAGCAACCCGATGAGGAGCGGAATTTTTTCTTCCATCGCGGGGTAGTACACGATCTGACGCACCCGCTCGGCAGTGATGCGCTCGGGTTCGATGCGCACCAGCTCCGGCTCGTTCATGTGTTCGTAGGCGAGCTCGAGCACACGCTGCGAGAGCGTGGCCGAAAACAGCATCGACTGGCGGCGATCGGGCGGCGGCAGCCGTCGCAGCATGTAGCGAATGTCGGCAATGAAACCGAGATCAAACATGCGATCGGCTTCATCCAGCACGACCACCTGCGTCTCACGCAGTTCAAAGACGTGCTGCTTGTAATAATCGATGATTCGACCGGGCGTTCCGATGAGTACATCGACACCGCCCTCGAGATCGCGGCGTTGTTTATCGTAATCGACACCGCCGAACACGACCGCAATGCGCAAGCCGGTGTGTTTACCAAGGTCGATGGCATCCTTGTGAATCTGCGCGGCGAGCTCGCGGGTCGGCGCAATCACGAGCGCCCGAATGGCGGTCGGTGCGTGGTTTTCTGCGGGGGGCTGTTTGAGCAGGGTCTGAAACAGCGCCACCAGGAAGGCCGCGGTTTTGCCCGTGCCCGTCTGGGCTTGGCCTGCGACATCGCGGCCGCGCAGCGCCACCGGCAAGGTTTGTGCCTGAATGGGCGTGCAGCGACTGAAGCCGGCTTCGGTGATGCCCTGCATCAGGGAGGGCGCAAGTTCCAAGGAGTCGAAGGAAAGTTCGGAAAGGTGTGTGTCAGTCATCGATTACCATGATGGAGCAATTGTGTGGAGGATGCTTGCAAATGATTCGGGAATTGGCTAAAAAAGCATCCCAGACGGGCGTTCTGCCCCAGTCAGGCAACGCCCTCCACGTCTAAACATCGCAAGTTCTGGTTTTTCCAGAGGCATATTAAAGAAACTCCGATACGGTCTAGTGTAACCGTTTGACGGCCCCCAGACACCCCGTGTCCTCAGGCGCCGGCAGTCGCACTTCCACAATCCCATAACCCGATCCTATTCATTGTTCCATTCCATTCACTCCCAGCGGAGGTTCAGCGCGTGAGCAGCCCTCACATCATCAACACCAGTGATACCACTTTTGAATCCGATGTCCTCAAGTCCGACAAGCCCGTGTTGCTTGATTTCTGGGCTGAGTGGTGCGGACCCTGCAAGATGATCGCCCCCATCCTCGATGAGTTGGCCGGTGATTACGCAGATCGTCTGCAAATCGCGAAGCTCAACATTGATGAAAATCCGCAGACGCCTCCCAAGTTTGGCATCCGCGGTATCCCCACCTTGATCCTGTTCAAAAACGGCACGGTCGAGGCACAAAAAGTCGGGGCCGTGTCCCGGTCGCAACTGGCGGCGTTTTTGGATAGTCACCTGTGAGAGGCGGTTACTTGGGCAATCAAGGCGGCAGCAGGCAGCGTTCCAAGCGGCACGGCAATCGCGACCCGAATCGGGGTCCGCGGCACGGTAATGTCGGCGGCCCGATGCACGATGAGCCGCTGGATCACGCGCCCTTCATCGATTCGGGCGAGGACGCCGAGATCATCGGCACCGAGGAGTTGGCGTTATCGCGCAACTCGATGAACCTCACCACGCTGAAGTCCATGCCGATCAGCAAGCTCGTGGAGCTTGCCGCCAACTATGGCGTCGAGAACATGGCGCGCTCGCGCAAGCAGGACATCATCTTCAGCTTGCTCAAAGCTCACGCCCGCAAGGGTGAGGGTATTTATGGCGAGGGCGTGCTCGAGATCCTGCAGGATGGCTTTGGTTTCCTGCGCTCAGCGGATGGCTCTTATCTCGCGGGGCCCGATGACATCTATGTCAGTCCGGCACAGATTCGCCGTTTCAACTTGCGAACGGGTGACAGCATCACCGGCATCATCCGTCCACCGAAGGACGGCGAGCGTTACTTTGCGCTGATGAAGGTCGGTGAGATCAATTTTGATTCGCCGGAAAACGCCCGCAGCAAAGTATTGTTCGAGAATTTGACCCCGCTGCATCCGACGCAGCGGCTCAAACTCGAGCGCGGTAATGGCTCAACCGAAGATTTGACGGCACGGGCCATTGATCTTTGTGCCCCGATTGGCAAAGGCCAGCGCGGTCTCATCGTCTCGCCGCCGAAGGCCGGCAAGACCATGTTGCTGCAGAACATCGCGACCTCGATCACGGCCAATCATCCTGAGGTGTACCTCATCGTGTTGCTCATCGATGAGCGACCGGAAGAGGTCACCGAGATGCAGCGCACGGTCAAAGGCGAGGTGGTCTCATCGACGTTTGATGAGCCCGCGGCACGCCATGTGCAAGTCGCCGAGATGGTGATCGAAAAGGCCAAGCGTTTGGTTGAGCACAAGAAAGACGTGGTGATTCTGCTCGATTCGATCACGCGTCTGGCGCGTGCCTACAACACGGTGGTGCCGAGCTC
>CAZHLL010000021.1:0-33198 GCA_964533305.1 uncultured Acidibacter sp. | reverse complement strand
GAATCGCCAGCCATGGTACGGGCATTGAACCGTGCCATCCTCTTTGCACTTGCCACCTGACAATGACGCGCCGCGATGCACGCAAGTATCCGACAACACGGCCGGTTGCCCTTGCTCGTCGCGAAAGACCACAAAGTCATGACAGAGGATTCGCACCTTTTGTGGTGTCTGCCCGAGATCCTCTGCGCGTACGACCGGGTACCAAAAGTTCATGAACATGGTTCGCACTCCTTGTATACGTGCTTTTTACGGCACCCCACTGAATCAGCCTAGGGCCGCGGCTCCTGATCGTCCACTAACTGGACACCGAGGAGGAGGTTTGGTGCGCTGCAGTGAGGGGACGGCCACGCTTTCGGCAGTGGCGCCAAGTCCGTATTGACTTTAGGAGACTATCGTGACGGCAGCATCCATCAATAGTGGTTTTGAGGGAAGTGAGCAGCGACTCGGGGAGGCGGTTGCGCTTGCGATACGGACCCTGAAAGACGCGATGCCCTATCAGCATGAGCTCAACGACGCGTTGGTCAAGATGCACTTGAATTCGGTGCAGTTTGCGAAAAACGCAGGTTTGATCGCGCAATATGTCGAGCACGACATAAACAGCATGGCTCCGACCCTCAAACGGATCCGCGCCGATATCGAGGCCACCGGTGACAAAGAGCAATCGCTACGCGGTATCTTTGATGGCAGCAGTGTGTTTTACCAACTCTGTCTTGATCTGGAGGAGGCGCCCGGTGTGCGTCGCTTTACGTTCCCGTTCAGTACGGTGCTCGCGATTTCGCGTCGGATCGGGCAATTCGATCTGACAGATAGCGAGCTGCATACGATCTGGTTGAAGCCACGACTGCTCGGTTACGCGCGTGAGTTGGGTGTCGAGTGGGAGGTGTCGGAGATCGACGCCGAGGGCAAAGTGACAGTCAGTCTGCGCTCTTAGCCGCGGTGGCGATCGGGGGCTGGATGTCCGCTGTGTGGATCCTGTCCACCTCGCTCAACCTCCTAATGTGTCAGTAATGTTAGAAACGCGACATAAGCGGCAGGGACATGCTGCGTGCATTCGGAATGTCTGTTGGGGATGAACAACAGTGTTCCGAGTTGATCGACCAAACTCGGGGGTCAAAAAATGAAACGACGAAACAGGGGGCTCTCCCATCTGTGGGCTGTGCCATTGAGTGTCGCGGTTGCAGTACCGACTCAGGCGCAGGCGCCCGATGACGGAGTCGCACTCGAAGAAATCGTGGTCACGGCGCGCAAGCGAGAGGAAAACCTGCTGGTGGTGCCGCTCGCTATCACGGCGGTAACCAATGCGCAGCTGGAGCGCCAGGGCGTCAAGGATGTCTCGGGTCTCATCTCGCGCGATCCCAGTCTCAATTTCGATACCGGTCTTGCGCCGTATGACACGCGCATCGTCGTTCGCGGACTGGCCCCGACTCGAGGCCGACCCAATGTCGCGACCTTGGTGGATGGAATCGACGTTTCCAGTGAGGCGATCGGTGTCGCCGGTGGTTCATTGCTGATCAACCCGCGTTTGCTGGACATCGCGCAGGTGGAAATCGTCAAGGGTCCGCAGAGCGCGCTCTTTGGTCGTAGCGCCTTCGCAGGCGCGATTGCCTACACTACGCTGGACCCGTCCAGCAGTTTCACCTCCAGCCTGTCGGTGGATGTGAACAATGAAAATCAATATGAAGTCAAAGGCAACGTATCGGGACCGTTAGGGGAAACCACGGGATATCGACTCAGTGCGTATCTCTTTGACGATGACGGTTTCTACACGAATGATGTCACCGGTCAGTCCACCGGCGGTGGCGAAGGGCAGGGTGTGGCGCTCTCGCTCAAGTGGGAGCCCAACGAAAGCTACAGTGCCAAATTCCGTGGAGAAATCACGGACGATCAGTTTGATCCGCCATCGCAGGCACCTCTCGCGTTCAATGATTTGAACGCAGTGCCCGCTAATGCCTCCATTTGCAACATTGGGGTCAATGCGGCCGGTGGTGCAGTGCCCGTTGGCTTCATCATCGACAAGAACTGTCCTGTCAATGCGGCCACTACGGCCATTGGTCTGAACGCCTACCGGGAACTCGAGCGCCTGACCGGTAACCTCGGTGTGTTCGACGACATGCTGATCCCCGCGTTCACTGGCGCAGTGGGTGATGCCGACGGTCTACGGCCCTCGTTCAATCGCAATAATTCACGCTCCACCGATGGCGGCAGAACGGCTCCCAATTTCCCGGGTAGCGATCGGCAGGTTCAGCGGTTTTCGTTGGTCCAGAACTTTGATGTCTCGTTCGGTCGATTCAGTTCGTTGACAGGCTTCACCAAGGCTGATGTCGATGTCTTGTTCGATATCGACAAGACGAGCTTTGGGCCGATTCAACAGACGCTCGAGACCTATTCGACCACAGATCAGTTCAGTCAGGAGTTGCGCTTTACCTCGGACTTCGATGGTCCGCTCAATTTCTTTGCAGGCTTGCAGTACTGGAAAGAAAGCGTTGACCAAAGTGAGCGCAATATCACTGTGATTGGTCAGGGTACGACCTGCTTTGCAATCGACCTTCCCGGGTTTGCGCCCGTGATTCAGACGCCGCCGGGGCCTGCCGGCCCGTTGGTCGTGCCTTTTGGCAGCTGTACCAATCCCACCGGTGGGTTCACCTCGGTCGACGTGTCGCCCTTCATGGCGAGCGTGCTGGGTCAGCGTGAGTTGAATTTGACGACGCGCGAAACCGACCATAAATCGTTTTACTTGGACGTCGAGTGGGAGCCTACCGACACGCTGAAGCTCATCGCCGAAGCGCGTTGGGTCGAAGAAGAGAACGACGTCTCAGCCGGGTTCACGAATGGCAGCACCGGGCCAGGAACCATGATTCTTTGTGGTCAGAATGGACCTTGCCTGAATGGCGCGGGAGTGCCCGCACCGGGATTTCCGCCGATTCTGCCGCCGAGCGGTTTCAATCCGCCGGATGTGACACGTCAGATCGTGTATCCCACACTCAAGGAAGACTACGTCACGCCCAAGGCTACAGTTCAATGGACGCCGAGCGCCGATCTCAACGTGTATGCCTCGTACGCCCAAGCGCGTAAGCCGGGAGGGTACTCGACAGTGACATTGTCCGGTACGGGTGCGCCACTCAACGGAGATGACGTTTTCTTTGAAGCGGAGAAACTCAAAGTTTATGAGCTCGGTGCCAAATGGCGCTCTGCGGAGGGTAGCCTGCGACTGGAGACCGCGCTGTTCAAGACCGATTTCACGGACAAGCAAGTCGGCACGCAGATTCTGGTGGGTAACACGATCAGCAATCGCGTGACCAATGCGGGCAAGGCGCTGCTCGAAGGCATGGAGCTGGGCATGCAATGGAAGCCTGCCGAGCGCTGGCAGTTGGCTGCGGGTTTGACCTATTTCTCAACCTACGAGTACACCGACTACCGTACGACCTCCACTGGCTCTGGTGAGATTGGCCGAGTAGGCAACTGTACGGTCGGTTATTTGGATGGGGCCACCTTTGTTCCGCTCGGCAACAACCCAGTGCCGTTTAATCCAGGTAGCACGACGAGCACGCGCTCGTTGACCTGTCAGCTCGATCGCAGTGGTAATCACATCGAAGACACGCCGGAACTCGCCATGGCGATGTCGGTGGGTTATCGCCGTCCCATTGGCGACACCGGGATCGATTTGCTGGTGGATGTGGATGCCAATTGGGAAGACGAGCGCTTCCTGGAGGATGACAACACCTCCTTCCTCAATAGCTATTGGCTTGCCAATTTGCGTATCGGTCTGGAGGGTGAGAGCTGGACGGCCATCCTTTACGCTGACAATGTGATGGATGATCGGACAATCCGCTCGGCAGGTTCAGGTCCCGCTATTTACGCGTCGGACTTCCGCCTGGGCTTCTTCAACTACTTCCCGCCGGGCCCACCGGGGGCGCCTTTGTCACGAGGCGTCTTCCCACCGAGCATCCCGACTACGGTCTATGCCAACTTGCCGAGTCCTCGGGTGATCGGGCTACGTCTGAACTACAAGTTCTAAGCGGCCGGTTTCCGAACGATCGGGGCTTCGTCAGGGGGTCGTCTGTGATGCAGGCGGCCCCTTTTCTTTGAGACGGCTTCTTCGGGATCCGTAATGTTGATGACCGGGTCGACAGCGAGGTCAGGAGCATGAGCAAATCCATCACCACACGACGACAGGTGTTGACGACCGGCTTGTTGTTGGCCGGAGGCGCCGGCGCAGCGACCGTGCTACCTGCGTTACCGACCTTGTCGCCCGGGCAGCTGCCCGGTTGGGGTGAGCTGCAGGACCCGGCGATGAACTTGCGCCAGCTGGTACGTATGCAGGGCAGTTTGCGCGAAGAGGACGTACCTTGGTGGTTCACCGGGGTGATCTTTGCCGTGCCCTCGGATCGCGAGAGTCCAAGGCCGTTGGTCCGGTTTGAGGGGTTGGAAACCTACCGCTTCACCCACACCGCTCGCGGCTATCGCCTCGGCGGGCATACCGTGACCTTTTTTCGAGATTACGAAAGCAATCGATTCTTGCACCAGTTCGCCAATCCCTGGACGGGGCGTACCGATGAGGTGACCGCTGCCGTGCAGGGTGGCAACCTCGAGTTTGAATACTTAGAGGAAGGAATTTGGCCCGTGCGTCTGGACGGAACCCCTTTTTCCGAGCCAGAGCGATCCGGCTTGCGCCTGCAATGGGAAGAGCAGGGCCCCCATGTCTGGCTGCAGCATCAAACTGTGTACCCGCCGCGAATGCCCGGCATGTTTGGTCAGCGTCAGAGTCTGTTCGTTCGCCGAGCAGAATTCTTTGACTCGGGCATTGAGGCGTTGCCGAGCGTATTCAGCTCCACGGTCTTCATGGGCTGGCTCAAATGGATGAACATGGCGGAGCATCCGGGGCACGTGATCTGGCACGCGTCCGGGGTGAAACTGCGTTCGCTCGATGAAGTTCCCGACGAGTTTTTGCGGCGTGCTCAACGCGAACATCCCGAGCGCTTGAGCGTACAGTCCGGAGTAACGTCATGACTCGACGTTTGATTTTTGATGCCTATCTGCTTGGCGCGATCGCCGTGATGGCCTGCGTTTCGGTATCCGCGTGGGGGCAAGATCAGCCGCCGATTCGGTTTATGGACGAAGCCGAAGCCCGCGGGGTCGCGGATGTCGCCGTGAACTCGACTGGTCCGACGTTTGGTGATTACGACAACGACGGTGATCTCGATGTGTTCGTGCCGGTCGAGGATCTTGCGCCCGGCTTGCACGATCGTCTCTTCGAGAATGACGGCAACGGCATCTTCGCCGAGGTGGCGCGTGCGCGGGGCGTTGCCAACCCAGGTAGTTTCAGTCGCGGGGCCGTGTTTTGCGATTTCGACAACGATGGCGATCTCGATTTGCTCGTGGCCAATATGCCGCCCGGGCAGCCGCGAGAGCGACATGTACCCACCAGTCTCTTCCGAAATCAGCTGATCGAAACCGGGGTGGTCAGTTTTGTCGATGTGACGCGAGAGGCCGGACTCATGCGTGCTGGCAACGCCGAGGATGAAAAGATCGGTGGCATCGGTGATACCGCGGGCGGTGTGGGTTGTGCCGACTACGATCGGGATGGTGATCTTGATGTCTTCTGGAAGAATACCGACGGCGATATCGACAATGCGTTGTTCCGCAATGAGGGTGAGTGGCGATTCACCGATGTGACGCAGGTGGCTGGAGTGGCTGTGCAATCGATGCTCAAAGATTCTAACGCACAGGGCTCGCCGAACTGGGTTGATTTCGATCAAGATGGCTGGGTGGATCTGCTCATCACCAATGAGCGTGATCGAAAGTTTTTGTTGCGCAACAAGGGCGATGGCAGCTTCGAGGACATTACCCTTGCGCGGCGAGCGCCGAATGCCTTGCCGCTACTCAATCCGGGTTATGCGCAAGGAGCCTGCGTGGCTGACTTCGACAACGACGGTGACATGGATATCTTCATGCCGATGGCGGATCAGGCGAGCCGCCTGTTGCTCAATCGGCTGTCCGAGTCCGGAGTGCTCGCTTTCGAAGATGTCACCTTGACTTCCGGTGCCGGCGTGATTCGAGGGGCGCGCGGTTGCGTTGCGGCTGATTTTGACAATGATGGCCATGTCGATCTCTATCTCAACAACGGCGGTCCATCCAATACTTTGATCAATGACGTCATTGCGGGCTTTCCCGCCTTTGTGCAGTTTTACATTGCCTGGGAAGAGGCGCCCAATACCTTGCTGCGCAACCTGGGCGGAGCGCGCTTTGAGGATGTGACGCAGGACTCGGGCGCCGAGAGTGTCGGGATCGGTTCAGGGGTGGGGGCGGCCGATCTCAATAATGATGGCTTCGTGGATCTCTTTGTCACGGCGCGGACCTACTACGCCATGGGCAAGCAAGTGAGTCCGAGGGCGGGGCGAAATCGCCTGCTCATCAATCAGCCGAATGATAACCAATGGCTGCGGATCAAGCTCATGGGTACCCGCAGCAACCGCGATGGGCTCGGTGCGAGAGTGACGGTGCATGCGGGTGACCTCGTGCAAACTCAAGAGAAGCAAAGCGCCCATGGTTACAATTCGACCAATGATCCGGTGCTGACGTTTGGTTTCGGTGACCGTGTGCCCGATCGAATTCATATTCTTTGGCCATCCGGTCAACAGCAAACGGTGTTGCAACCGCAAACAAGGCAAGCGCTGGTGCTGATCGAACCGACAGTGCAACAGGGGGCAAACTGATTTGGACGGGTTGATGCTGATCGCGGGCGCGATGACGGTAGGCGATGGGGGTGCGAAGGGTGAGTGGATCTCCTCGCTCAACCCCGCTACGGGCGAAATCATCGGTCGGGTACCGGCCGCCACCATTCTGGATGTCGAACGCGCCGTGGCGGCAGCGGCCGAGGCTCAGCCGCTCTGGGCCCAGCGCTCCGTCTGGGAGCGGGCGGTCGTGTTGCGCAAGCTGGCTGCCGGGATCCGTCAGCGCGGCGCCGAGATTTTGCAGCTTGAGTCGCGTGACACCGGCAATACGCTCAATAAATTGCGAGCCGATGTGGAGATTGCAGCCGGCTACCTGGAATACTTTGCCGGCCTCGGCTCCGAGATGAAGGGTGAGAGCATTCCCGCGAGTGCGAACGGGCTGCATTTCACCCTGCGCGAGCCATATGGCGTGGTCGCGCGCATCGTCCCGTTCAACCACCCCTTCATGTTTGCGGCTGCGCATCTGGCGGCGCCGCTGATGGCGGGCAATGCCGTGGTGGTAAAGACGCCCGAGACTAGTCCTTTGAGCGGCAGTGTACTTGGCGAGTTGTGTTGCGAGTATTTGCCCACGGGGCTCGTCAACATTATTCACGGCCATGGCGCACGAGCAGGGGATGCCTTGGTCCGTCATCCCGAGGTCAGGCGCATTGGTTTTACGGGTTCCGTACCCACCGGTCTTGCAATTCAACGTGCGGCCGCCGAAGTGGGTGTCAAACATGTTTCTTTGGAGCTCGGGGGCAAGAACCCCTTGATCGTTTTCGCCGACGCCAAGCTCGAGCGTGTGGTCGAGATGGCGATCGCGGGCATGAATTTTTCCTGGGCGGGCCAGTCCTGCGGTTCAACGAGCCGTTTGCTATTGCACGAATCGATCTACGACTCGGTAGTCGAGCAATTGGCTGCGAGAATGTCATCGCTGCGCCTCGGCGATCCTCTCAATTTGCAGTCCGAGATGGGCCCTGTGAATTCGCTGCGCCAGTATGAGCGCATCATGGCCTTCATTGATGAGGCCAAAGCCGAGGGCGCGCGAGTCTGTGCCGGGGGAGGGCGTCCGACGGGTGAGGAGTTTTCGCAAGGTGTGTTCGCGCGCGGATACTGGGTGGCGCCGACGCTGTTTGCGGATGTGGATCCCCGGATGCGTATCGCGCGGGATGAGATCTTTGGGCCTGTGGTATGTGCCATGAAGTTCAAAGATGAAGCCGAGGCGCTGGCCATGGCCAATGATTCAAGCCTCGGCTTGACAGCGTCGGTATGGACGCAGGATCTGGGTCGTGCCAAGCGCATGGCGAAAGGCATTGCGGCGGGTACTGTCTGGCTCAACGGCGCAGGTCAGCACTTTGTGGGCACGCCCTTCGGTGGCTGGAAGGACAGCGGTCTTGGTGGCGAAGAATGTCTGGATGAGTTACTGAGCTACACCCAGATCAAGGCCGTGCACTGGCTCGACTAAACGCCCGCCACAGCAACCAGACGGCAATCGGGTTGGCGATGGCGGATGTCAGGGCGAGAGACCAGCCGAGCTTCATCTCGTCCTGAAACACGAAATCCGTGGTGAAGCCGACGGCGAAAGGGCCCAAGGTTGCGCCCACCAGTACCAAAGATAACTGGTAGGCGGCGCCGAACTGGGCGCGCATGCGATCCGGGGTGATCGATTGCACGTACGCGCCGGCGGGGCCGGTGGCGGCGGTGCCAAAGAAAAACGTGAAGAAGATCAAGCCGGCGTGGCCCCACATGCTGGGCATGAAGGGCGCAATGATAGAGGGCAGCAGCAATCCGAGACCACAGCCAAAAAGCACGCGCAGCTTCGCATGGCGGTCACCGCGGGATTCCAGCCGATCCGACAACATGCCGCCACTGAATGCACCCAGCAATCCGCCAAGCAGTGCCACGGTACCGATGACGGTGGCGGCCTCGGGAATGGTCGCGCCGTACTGGCGTTGGTAAAAAGCCGGGGTCCAGGTCATGACGGCAAAAGCCGTGATGGACGTCGTCCCGTAGCCGGCGAAGACGTACCCATAGCGCGATGCATGCTGTTTGAAGTGGGCCCACACCTCCGAGAAACTCGCGGGCGTGAAACCGGCCGCGCGCGGCGGTTCGCGTACGAGCAACATCAAAAGCGCGACCGGCAGGCCAAGCACGCCCACCGTGACCATCACCAGCCGCCATCCCGCGAGATCGCCGATCACCGGTACCGTGACCGTGCCAAGGGTGAACAGCCAGCCAATCAAGGCACCACCCAACAAAAATGCGATACCGGTTCCTGCCGTGACTCCCGCGCTGAAGACGCCGATGGCGAGCGCCAGCTTTTGGGGAGGAAAATACCCCGCGAGCATGGAATAGGCCGAAGGCGACAAGGTGGCTTCACCGACACCCACGCCCACGCGATACACGAAAAGTTGCATGAAGTTGCGCGCCGTACCGGCAAGCGCCGTCATGCTGCACCAAAGCAAGATCCCGCTGGTGATGATCCATTTGCGACTGTATCGATCGGCCCACCGCGCGATGATCAGCCCCATGCCGCAATAAAAAATGGCAAAGGCGGCACCGGCGAGCAGGCTGAACGCCGTGTCGGAAATCCCGAGATCACTTTTGATGGGTTGCACCAGCAGGGAAATGATCAAGCGATCGATGAACGAGACGCAGTTGGCGAGCGCGAGAACGGTGACCACAAACCAGGCATAGGCCGGACGGAAGGTGGCCGTTTGTGAAGTGGACACGTAGGAACCCCGCTCTTGGTCGACAAGACGAGGTCGAGTATATCGACATGAGCGGCTTGGCACTGCGGGTTAAGGGGGGGCAATGAACCGCAAGCGTGGACAACGCGGGATGTGGATCGTGTTGTTATTCGGGCTGATGCTGGGCGTCACCCTGTGGTGGTATCGCGATGTGCCCGCTGCGCAGGTGGAGACGCGTTGGGCGACGCCGTCCTCGAAATTCATCGACATCGATGGTGTGCGCTTGCACTACCGGGACGAGGGCGAGGGACCGATCGTGGTTCTGCTCCATGCCAACTACGCGAGCCTCTTCATGTGGGAGCCGTGGGTCGCGGCCTTGCGCAGTCGTTATCGCGTGATTCGGCTCGACTTGCCCGCGCATGGCCTCACGGGACCCGATCCCACTGGAGACTACCGCTTGGAACGAATCCAGTCGCTGTTTGAGGGGTTTGTGGATGCGCTGGAGTTACCGACCTTCTCGATAGCGGGGGCGTCCATTGGGGGCACGGTTGCCATGCGCTACACGGTGGATCATCCCGCTCGGATCGAGCGGCTGATTCTGATCAGTCCCGGGTCGCTTGAGCCAAGGGTACGCGGTCGGACAACGCCCGCCGCGGTACCGGCCGTGGCCAATGTGCTCGCCTGGGTTCTGCCCAGGGCGGTTACGGAATATTTGATCGTCAATGATTATGGCGATCCCACGCGACTGGATCCGGCTGTGGTTGATGAGTGGTACGCGATGTGGATGCGCGAGGGCAACCGCACGGCCATGCTGTCCTTACTGCGTCAATACGTGTCGGGAGGCGTGGAGGATAAGATCCGAGCGGTCAACGTGCCGGTGCTGCTCATGTGGGGAGAAGCCAACCGACGTGTGCCCTTAGCGTTGGCTTACGAGACGCGTGATCTCATGCAGTCTGCACCCGAAGTCGAACTGGAAGTCTTGCCCACCGTGGGGCACATGCTAGTGCAGGAAGCGCCGCAAGAGAGCGCCGACATCATGCTGCGCTATCTCGACCGACAGCGGGCACCCTGAACCTTGAGCGTCAATCCGCCGCGAGGGTGATCGTCAGGCTCGAGGGTCAAAACCGAGGCTTGCGCTTCTCCAGAAACGCCCGCGCGCCTTCCTTGAACTCGGCCGAATCAAAACTTTGTTCGTAATAGCGTCTCGAGTCCGGGGTTTCAGCGTGGACGCCAGCGCTCAGCATGTCGATCACGGTTTTCGCGGCACGTACCGAATTGCCTGCATTGGACGCGATCTCGTGGGCGAGCTGCTGAGCACGAGCCTCGAGTTCAGAAGCTGGCACAATTTCATTGATCATCCCCAGCTGCAGCGCCTCATCGGCGCTGACGCGTCGGCCCGTATACAAGATTTCTTTGGCACGTGATGGGCCGACGAGGTCGTACAATCGTTTTGCATCTGCCAAGCTGTAGGCGAGCCCGAGTTTCGCAGGTGGAATCGCCATGAACGCATCGGGCGTGGCGAGGCGCAGGTCACAGGCCAGCGCCAGTCCACAACCGCCTCCAGTACAGGCGCCACGCAGCAGTGCGATGGTGGGTACCGGGATCCGTTCCCAGGCCATCTGACTCTCGAGCACCACATCCTGCATCGCCTTCATGCGCGATGGATCTGCAAGGTTTGCCTGCATTTCACTGATGTCAGCACCCGCACTGAAAGCTTCGCTGCCTGCGCCGCTCAGCAAGATCACCCGCACGGTGGGCTCGGCGCCGAGTTGCTGCGCAAGATCGAGCAAACCTTGCCACATGGCGTGGTTGATGGCGTTACGTTTCTCGGGTCGATTGAGCGTGACCTGAGCGAGGGGCGGCAGGATGTTCGTGATCAGCGAAGTCATGCGATGATGTTAGCAGGTAGCCGTTTGGTAGTTGGCAATAGGGAGGCTTCAGCAGTGGCAATGTATGCAGATCTCGCTGGCAAGGTGGCGATCGTGACGGGGTCGGGGCGAGCCAAGGGCTTGGGTGAAGCGATGGCTAAACGTCTCGCTGCCGAGGGCTGTAAGGTGGTCGTGAGTGATCTCGGTCAGCCCAAGGGTGAGGCGATGCCGCGTGACGCCATTGGTACCACCGATGAGATGCAGCAGATCGTGGCAGAGATCCGTGCTGCGGGTGGCGAGGCCATTGGGGTCAGCTGCGATGTGTTGGTGGAGTCGGATGTGGAGGCCTTGGTGGCGGCCGCAGTCTCTCACTACGGCCGTCTCGACATCATGGTCAACAATGCAGGCATCGGTTACATCATGAAGCCCATCATCGAGATGTCCGAAGGCGATTGGAATGCGGTACTCGGTGTCAATCTGCGGGGCGCTTTCTTTGGTGTCAAACATGCTGCCAAGCAGATGTTGGCGCAGGGTGGGGGCGGACGCATCATCAACATTGGCAGTCAGGCCTCCAAATCCGGGTTTCCATTTGCGGCGGCCTATGTCTCATCCAAGCATGGCATGGTGGGATTGACGCGCACAGCGGCGATTGAGCTCGGTCAACACGGCATCACCGTGAACACCATTTGTCCGAATCACGTGACGACGGGACTCGGTGCGTGGCAAAACCAGTATTTCAGCGCGGCCACCGGTCGCAGTGAAGAAAAGTACCTCGCCGACATGCGCTCGCGCATTCCGATGGGACGTCCGGGACTGCAAGAGGACATCGCCAAAGCCTGCGCTTTTCTCGCATCCGAGCAGGCAGCCTATATCACCGGTGAGGCTATGAACGTCTCCGGTGGCGAGGAGTATCATTGATGAGTTGGTGCTGGCCCAACGGCTCGCGTATGGCGCTGTCGGTCGTCGTCAATGTCGAGGAAGGGGCGGAGTTCAATGTGCGGGACGGCGATCGCGGTCCCGAGCCGGTGGATGAGCTTGGTATTTCTTTGAAGAAGTCCGTGCGTAATCACGGCAACGAGAGCAACTACGCTTATGGCATTCACGAGGGTAGCTCGCGAGTGCTCGGGGTACTGGCGGATTACCGGATGCCGGCGACTTTTACCGCCGCGGCGGTGGCGCTTGAGCGTGCGCCAGAGCTAGCCCGCTCCATCATGGCCGGTGGGCATGAGGTCTGCGCGCATGGTTATCGTTGGGCGCATCAGCTCGGCATGAGCGAAGAGCTTGAGCGTGACTTTATCCGCAAGGCGACCGCGAGCATTGAACGAACCACGGGCAGACGTCCCGTCGGTTGGCTATCGCGCTACCTGCACACCGATGCCACTCGGCGCCTGTTGCAGGAGGAAGGCTATCTTTACCACATGGATGATTACAGCCGCGATGAACCGTTCTGGGACCGTGAGCTTGCGGCACCGATGGTGGTCTTGCCGTACGCGCTCGACTCCAACGACATGAAAATGTGGAATGCACCGGCGTTAACACCCCGCGACTGGTTGCAATATGCGCTCGACAGCTTTTCGTGGTTACTCAAAGAATCCGTGGCTCGACCGCGCATGATGTCGCTGGGTGTGCATCTGCGCATTATCGGGCGCCCGGGGCGGATCGGTGCGCTCGATCAGTTCCTGTTACATGTCAGCCGCACCGAGGGTGTTTGGGTTGCCACTCGCGAGCAAATAGCGCGACACTTCGCGGCCTGCGAGGCATAAGGTCTCATTGTTGAGTTGGGCGGCCACGAGCTGCAGCCCGAAAGGCGGATGCTCAACCTGCTGCGGTTGCGGTGATTTGGGTGCCACATCCCGCGCCCGCTGGCTCGGTAGGGTCAATGCCGGCCATCCGGTGATGCTCGCGAGCGCCGTCCAGTCAGCGAGATCTTTGGGTGGTCCATCCCGATGTGCGAAGCTGCTCACGGAAGTCGTGGGTAGCGCCCAGATAAGCGCCTCGCCAAATCGTGACTGTAGGTTAAGGGTGCATTGCTGCCAACGTGCGGTGAAATGCCGCAGCGTGTGTTTGAGTTGTGACTCTTTTTCGGCGCTGAGTACTGCGCCATAACGCAGCATATCTTTGAGTGTGTCGGAAAAACCGTCAAGCGCACCTTCGCTGATTAGTCTCCAATGCTTGGCAAGGGCTTGCTCGCATAAGATGAAAAGCGCCCGCCGTGCGCCCGCGAGCAGGTCAATGCACTCGCGTATCACTTCCCGATCGTGAGGGTGCTCGACATGCTGCAAGCTGAGCCCGTGACGAGTGGCTTGTTCCAGGGTGCGCAGATAGGTGTCGGCTGTGGCGCTTGGGAGGCTCTGCAGCGCCTCGTGTGGCAAAGCGACGATCGACCATTCATGGGCGGGCTCGGTCTCAGCGGGCTTTCGCGAGCGGTGCGCCGCTGGAGCCATGACCTGCCACACATCCAGCAGCATATCGATGTCGGCGGCGATCGGTCCTAGTTGATCATGCTGTGGGTGCAAGGGCTCGATCCCTTGCAGACTCAAAGAATGGTGACGGGGTTTGAAGCCTGCCAGACCACAGAGTGCAGCGGGGATACGTACCGAGCCGAGGGTATCCGTGCCGATGGCGGCATCGCAGTGTCGGGCGGCGACCGCCACGGCGGCACCGCCGCTCGAGCCGCCTGGTGATAACGCGGGGCTGTGGGGCAAGTGGATCGGACCGTTGATGCTGACGCCGCTTGCGCCGAGGGCGGCTTCATCCATGCACGTTAACCCTAGCAACACCGCCCCAGCGCTTCTCAAATCGCTGATCACAGGAGCATCCTCCTGCGCGATGCGTGAACGCAGTCGAGTGAGCCCCGCATCCCACGGCCAGTCTTGTACCGCGACATTGGCTTTCACTGCGATCAGGCGACCATCCATCGGGCCAAGAGATGCACCTTGTTGCTGTCGTCGATCACTCTCGCGCGCCGCTGCGAGAGCCCCGTCACGATCGACGAAGCACCACGCGTTCAGGGACTCATCGCGAGCGATTCGCTCGAGCGCCTGCAGGCATCGGCTTTCGCTGTTCATCCCTTCGGACGGTCATCAATCAGTCTGATGGGCTTCTGACGGCTCTCAAGCTGGGTCAGTGCGGCCGTGCCACCGATCGGGACCAGCGCCACCTTCAGTTCGACACCAATGCGGCGGGTGAGTAGCTGTGCAAATTCGTTGGCGAGTGGCCGATCATCGGGGTCGGCACCCGGACGTAACTCCAGTGTCACGCAGAGCTCGTCGCGGCCTGATGCATCGCGGTAAGCGCGGCAGACATATTCGCCGGCAAATTCCTGACGCTCGCTCAAAATACCGGACAAGGCCAAGGGATAGACATTGATACCGCGCAGCTTGACCATGTTGTCGCTGCGACCGAGTACCCCAACCGTTCGTCGCAGATTGAAGCCGAGAGACGAGCGGCCAGCCTGCCAAGCGGACATGTCATGGGTGTTGAAACGAATGAGCGGGTAGACGTCATCCCGATACAGGGAGGTGACGACCATATCACCCGGTGTACCAGCGTTGTCAATGATATGGCGATCGCCGTCAATCAACTCGAGGTATTGTGCATCCTCCATGACATACATGCCATCGCGATCAGGCCCTTCGGCGGCGATTGGTCCCGTGTCGGCGACTCCGTACCAGTCAAAGATTTCCGCGCCACCCCAGACTCGCGATAGGGCTTCGCGCGATTCCCGGCCGATATGGCCAAAGATGGCGCGCACTTTCAGATCGCGTCCGGGTTCGAGTCCCAACTCTCGAGCGGTCTCGCCGAGCTGTCGAATGTATTCGACAAACCCGACCAGTACGCTGACCCCAAAATCACGCATCAACTCGAGTTGGGTGACCGAGCGGGTTTCTTTGCCTGTTCCCGCCGAGAGAAAAATGGAGTTCGTGTAGTGCAGCGCGGCTTCGCGCACGAAGTGGCCACCATTGATCATGCCGTGGCCATAGACCGAATGCACGACGTCATCGGCACGCAAACCCTGCATGCGCCAGATGCGAGCCACGAGCAACGCCTGCACCTCGCGTGATTTGGGGCTGAAGAGGACCACCTGCGGCCTTCCGGTCGTGCCGCTCGTCGTGTGCAGTACGGTGACCGGCCGCTCTTCGACGGGCCAGCGTTCCCAGCCGTGGTAATCACCAAAGGGCGGATACTCGACCAGGCTTTGCATCAGGGCGGATTTGTCGAAGATCGGTAACTTCGGCAGATCATCGAGCCCGCGTATGTCGCGGGCGTCGATGCCAGCGGTGCGCCACAGTCGTTGATAGAAGGGAATCTCGGCCGCCCGTTGCACGCAACGCAGAAAGAGACGCTCCTGATGCGCGCGGATCTCATCGGTTGAGCGTCGGGCAAAATCATCGCTGAAGTCACTTCCGAGCGGAAAATCACGACGCATCTGTGCGTAATCAAACGACTCAAAATAATTGGGAAAACCCATCTTTGCTCCGTGATCGAGTTTGCTCCGTGATCGAGCTGTGTGGTCTCAGGCGGGGTCGAACATCATGGCATCCACAACAGCCGTCATGTCCGCAAGTTCAGGTAAATGGTCGATGAGTTCGATGAGCTTGGCCATCGTCGGCGTCGTCATTGGCCGCAGGCCGGAGCCGGCCGCTCGCGTGAACTTCGCGAGATGCTGCTCGCGACTGAGTGGTCGACCGGGAGCGCCGAGCACGGCGGGCAGATCCATATGATGGCGGCGTCCATCCATCAGATCGACCTCGACGCGTTGTGGCGCGAGCGCATTGAGCGCAGGATTGAGATCGGGGCAGACACGGATCTTCGTGGCGAGTTCATGTCGCTCGGGGGCATCCAGCGCGTGACGTTCAAAATCTTGGACATCCACGCTGCCCGTCAAGAGCGCGCTGGCGACTACGTAGGGCAGGCATAGCCGCGCGTAGGCAGGCGCCATGCCGATGATGGCAGGACGATCCACTAGCTGTCGCACAAGTGGTGGCGCAAAGACTCGTATTTCTTTGATATCGGCGATGTCAAAACCGTGTTCATGCTGCAGGGTCAAGGCGCCGTCCACACCACCATGAGTCGCTCGACCACTTGGAAATGGTTTATGAGACAGTTGGCAGATGGCGTGGGGCGCCGCCAATGATTCGATGGTCTCGGCGCTCCAGTCGGGATCGATCAAGCTGAAGTAGCCAAATGGCCCTTCCAGAAAATCCATCGGTCCGCGGATGTCGTGACGCGCGAGCGCAATGGCCGTGAGCGCTGCGCGGGTATTGAAGCCGATTTGCATGGGTAGCACCGGCGAGCCTTCCACATGCGCCTGCATGGTGCCGGAAAGTTGCGAGTAGGCGAGTCCCAATGCGCTTTGGGTTTGCGCGGGGCTCCAGCGCAAGATGTTGGCCATACCGGCGGTCGCCCCCAAGGCGCCGCACATGGCAGGTCGGAAAAACCGTAGTTTGTTATGGGTGGCAGCGCCGATGAGGGCGGCCACATCCACGGCCACGACGCAGCCGGTCAGCCACTCTGCGCCATTGATCCGGGTTTGCGTTCGAAAGCGTTCGTCCTCGGCAAAGGCGAGCAGGCTCGAGAGTACGACCGCCATGGGGTGCACCACAGCGGGCTCGTGTACGCAGTCCCATTCTTGGTTATGGATCTGATAGCCATTGATAAAGGCGGCCGTCGCGGCGGGCACCTGTTCGCCCGTACCCCAAATGCGCGCCGCCTGACCCGCACCCCAGCCCGCGGCCACCTCCTTGAGTGTGGCGACGAGTGGTACACGAGTGCCGGATAGCGCGACACCCAGTGAATCCAGCACGAAGGTTTTGGTGCTCTCGATGGCGGCGGGCGGCAGCGCTTCATGGCGGGTGCGGACCACGTGTTCCACAAGGCGGTGAGTAAAGGTGTTTGACTGAGTCATGATGACGCCGATGCTACAATCGCCGCATGAAACCTGCCACACGGCTTTCGCCTGCGCCTGCGTGGAGCGAGGCGGGTCAGCATGCCATGTCTGCAGTCGCGACTCATGATGAGACCGCGCGGTTTAATTTTTTGGCCAACTTCAATAAATACATGGCCAATGTGGTGGTGGCCGGTAATCAGCTCGCTTTCGAGCATCGTGCGGGCCCGCGCTGGGAGCAGGCTCACGGTCGTTGGCCAGCCGATCGGCGCGAGGTTCGCGCCGCGATGCAAGAGGATCCCTATTACCGCATGTGGAGCTCCCTGCGACGGGCGGGCATGGAAATGCGTCAGCAGGCGGGTCGTGCGCTGGTGCTGCGCCAGGCTGAGAGCTTGCGAGATCGTGCCCGAGCCTTGAATGAGGGGCGCTCGACCTTGCAGCTCGCGCCGACGCCGGTGCCGCGCTATCAAAGCGAGGTGGATAATCACTGCATGCCAGGCAGTTACTTCGCCGAATATTTTGAGGATGATGTATCGGCAGCTGCCAACTACGACGCGGGCATGTTCGCGACCACGACCGGTCTCTTCGGTCAATTCCTGGACGGCGCGGGTCGAGGCACGGCAGCGTGGCTGCAGCGCATGCGCCCGGGTTGGCAACCGCAGCGAATTCTCGATCTGGGTTGCGGTCTCGGTCATAACACGTTGCCCGTGGCGCGGCTCTACCCGCAAGCTGAGATCATCGCCATTGATGTGTCGGCGCCCATGCTTCGCTTCGGTCATGCCAGAGCACAGGGCTTTGGTATCAGCAATGTGATCTTCCAGCAGGCAAATGTCGAATCTTTGCCGTTTGCGGCAGGACATTTTGATTTGATCTACAGCACCATGTTCTTGCATGAGACATCGCATGCCGCGCTCAGGAACATTCTGCATGAAGTGCGCAGACTGCTGGCGCCTGACGGCCTGCATCTGCACCTTGAGCAACCACCCTATCGTGATATGCCGACCTTTGAGCAGTTTCTGCGCGATTGGGATTGTCTCTACAACAATGAGCCCTTTTGGACGGCTTTACATGAAACCCATTTACCCAGCTTGTTGGCCGAATCCGGGTTCGACCCAGCGCGAATTTTCGAAACGGAAATCCACGCCATGGTCGAGGATGCGATGCCGAAAGTCGGCGATGAGGTTGAGGATTATGGCCGCGGTGGAAAATGGTACGCCTGCGGTTGGGGTCAAATCGGTGCTGACTGGCAGCCTGACGAGTGATACGCATGATCGATGAGAAAAGCCTGCAGCAACTCGTGAATGCCGCAAGCCGTGGCAAGCGACCCTATTTCTTTGAAGATCAGGATGTGGATCGGCTGCTCGCGATCGTCTGGGCGATGGCCGCAGAGCTCGCCGTTACGCGCGAACGGCTGGACACAGTCGAGAGGCTGCTCGCTGAGCGCGAACTGCTGGATCGCGCTGCGATCGATGCTTACCGACCTGACGCCGAGGCGGCTGCCGAGCGCGGTCAATGGCAGATCGATTATATTGCCCGGCTGCTGCGTATCCTGCAGCAGGAGCTCGATGCGCTAAAACGTTGAGTCAGGCGCTCCAAGCCCAGAATTTCCAGTCGAGTACGCAGCTCTCCTCCTCGGGCTTGCCGCGGGCGGCAAGACATCGGGCCTCCATGCGCAGTAAACAGCCACCGCCTTGATCGCTCGCAAGAGGTATCTTGTGGGTGACGATGAAGGTCGTCCGCAGGCGATCGTTCTCGAGCACGGGTGCGAGGTGATCGCAGCTCTCCCAGGCGAGCACGGTCAAAAGATTGGGCAGGGCGCGCGTGATCTGAGCAAAACACATAAAGATCGTGTGGCCGCCGAACACGAGTCGCTCGCCCAGATACGAGAGCCGCGAGTCGGTGTGAGCCATCGCCATGTTCAAAGATAGGCGCACGAGCTCAGGCGCAGAGGTCACGGTGTCTCGCGCTTCCACTGCAAAAGACTGGGGCGGCCGGAGGTCGTGTGCGCGCGCACCCAACCAGTCACGAGTGGGTTCAAGCTGCCAGTGTTTGGGTACGGCCTGTAGGACCGCAGCTTGCGTCACGGCGATGCCGATGGCATCGAGATCGTCTGCAGGTGGGGCTGCCCCACCACGTCGGCCCTCTGCGTCGCGACAGGGAATCATCGGGCAGCGCCAGAAATGCAGCACGCACTCGCCGTGCTGATTGGTCGTGGTCATCTCGAGCGCCACGATACCCGTGGCGGCGCGGCCCGGTTGCGGACGATTGGCGCGCAAGGCCACGACGCGCGTGCGGGTGTAGAGCGTATCGCCCACATACACCGGTCGCCGCAAGACGAGACCACGATAAAAAAGATTGGCCTTGACGCGCTGCGAGGCCCAGGTCGATTGGCCAATGGCGATATTGATCGCCAACAACGGGTGGAGCAGGCTGCGACCCTCGCCGCAGACCCGCTCGCTGGTATGCCGATCGAGCGGCAGGCGCAAACGATCGGCAAACAAGGCCTGATGCCAGGCGGCATGGCCTGCGTGTAAGGTCACCGCAGGCGCATCGAACTCAAGACCCACATGAAAATCTTCGAACCAAGGTCCGCTGACAGTGGTGACGTCGGGAGTTGTCATACTTCTCCTTTGATGATGTACGCCATTCGTAGCGCCACGATGATCAAAAATAAGGCAAAGATTTGCGATAGTCGACGCTGACTCAGCCGATGTGCGAGGCGTGCACCGACGGGAGCCATGACGGTGGATGTCGGTGCCACCAGCAGAAGTGCGGCAAAACTGACCAACCCGACGGTCAGTCCAGGTAGTACCTCACCGGGCGTTGCCAGCAAGTAGCCGAGCGTTCCCGGCACGGCGAGCAAGAGACCGAAAAAGGCCGCAGTACCGACCGCCCGGTGCACCGGTCCGCCCGTCATGGTCATGGCTGGCACCGACAAAGTGCCGCCGCCGATTCCCATCATCGTCGAGACCGAGCCGATGAAGAGCGCAATCGTGCTCCCGACAAGTCCGCGTGGGGGCTCCTCGCGCAGGCGTACATGATCCAGTGGCAAGGCGAGCTTGATGGCCGCCAGCAGCGAGATGCTGCCGAACACGGCACTCAGCATCATCGCGTCCACCCGGGCGGCGATGGCGCTGCCGAGGAGTCCACCGAGCAGCATGCCGGGCGCCCAGGCACGCGCGACCTGCCAATCGATGCCGCCGCGCGCGTGGTGGGTCCGCGACGAAGCAATGGCGGTGGGAATGATGGTGGCGAGGGAGGTCGCCACCGCGACATGCATGCGCCAGGCGGCGGGGAAGTCGACTAGGCCGAGGGTGTATTCGAGCACGGGCACGAGCACAATACCGCCCCCAATCCCGAGCAGGCCCGCGATCAGTCCGGCAAAGAGTCCCGTGGCGAGCAGGACGAGGGCGAGCGGCCAGTGGGCCAGCAGCAAATCGGACAGCATGGTGGGCCGCAAGTGTACGCCATGCTTGGCAACACCCGCGCCAATCAGCTTGCTTCGCGTCCAGAGTCGCCGATAATGTGCGCGGTTTGACCCGGTCACATTGGCCTTATTCAACGCAATCCCCAATCTCCATGTCTGCTTCAGTCGCCGCCGGATGGGTGGTTCATAAATTCGGTGGTTCAAGTCTGGCTGATGCAGCCTGCTTTGAACGCGTCGCGCAAATCATCGAGACGCAGCCCGAGGGCAGGGTGGCGATCGTGCTCTCCGCCTGCAAGGGCGTCACCGACCAGCTACTTGGGCTCGCAGCCCTTGCGGAACAACGCGAGGGGGATTTTCGTGAGGATTTGGCGCAGTTGCGACTTCGTCATGCCGAGATCGCGGGTAGCCTGCTCGACGAATCGGCGGTCTCCGCCTATTTCGAAATCTTTGACCGTGACCTCGCGGATATCGAAGGGGTGCTGCAGGCCGTGCGGCTCACCCGCTCCGCCTCGCGTCAGGTGCTGGATCTGGTCGCCGGTTTTGGCGAGATCTGGTCCAGTCGATTGTTTGCGGCTTACTTGGGTCAGCGCGCTCGTCGCCATGGCGGGTGTCGCTGGCTGGATGCGCGCGAGGCTTTGGTCGTGGAGTGGGGCTCGCTCGGACCGAGAGTGGAGTGGGCGCTGTCCGAGGATCGTTTACGCGAGAGTCTCGGTGCGCAGCCGTCGCAGGCGTTGGTGATCACGGGTTTCATTGCTTCGGATGCCCGCGGCGTTCCGACCACGCTGGGTCGCAATGGCAGTGATTTTTCCGCATCCATCTTTGGTGCCTTGCTCGATGCCGATGCCATTCACATCTGGACCGATGTTGATGGGGTGTTGTCCGCTGATCCGCGACGGGTCCCCGATGCGCAGGTCATCGATGCCTTGTCTTACAACGAGGCCATGGAACTCGCTTACTTTGGTGCCAAGGTCATTCATCCGCAGACCATGGCCCCGGCGGTAGGACGTGAGATTCCGATCTGGATACGCAACACCTTCGCGCCGACTCATCCAGCCACGTTGATCTGTGCCAAACCCCAATCGGCTTTGGCAGTCAAGGGCATCACCAGCATCGAAAACATTGCCCTCGTCAATCTCGAAGGCGCGGGCATGATTGGCGTGCCGGGTACGGCGCATCGACTGTTTGGCGCGCTGCGCGAAGAGGGGATCTCGGTCATCTTGATCTCGCAAGGTAGCTCCGAGCACTCGATCTGCTGTGCGGTGCCCAAAGATCAGTCCACGCGAGCCGTTGAAGTATTGCGTCGAGCCTTTGATCGGGAGCTGGAAGACGGTCAGATCCAAGCCGTCGAGAGTGATCCGGAGCTCGCTATCCTCGCGGTGGTGGGCGATGGGATGGCGGGTATGCCGGGTGTCTCAGCCAAAGTATTTGGTGCCTTGGGTAGCGCGGGTGTCAATGTACGCGCGATTGCGCAGGGTGCCTCGGAGCGCAATATCTCGGTGGTGGTGCCCGCCCGCGCTGCGACGCGTGCACTGCGTGCCGTACATGCGAGCTTCTATCTTTCGGCCCACACCTTGTCGGTGGGGATTATCGGACCGGGAACCGTCGGTCGCGTGCTGATCGAACAGTTGGCTTCGCAGCGTGAGCGTCTGCTCGCGGACTTCAACCTCGATTTGCGGGTGCGTGGCATCAGCTCCTCGCGGCAGATGCTGTTGTCGGAGCGCGGTATCGCGCTTGATGGCTGGCGCGATGCGTTCGAGCGTGAAAGCACCGCCACGGACCTGGCGGCCTTTGCCGAGCATGTCGGCGTCGATTATCTGCCCCATCGGGTCATCATCGATTGCACGGCGAGCGGCGAGGTGGCCAGTCATTATGCCGACTGGTTGGCGCGCGGCATTCACGTGGTCACACCCAACAAAAAAGCCAACAGCGGCAGCCTGCAGGGGTATCGCGCCTTGCGTGAGGCGCGAGCGGTAGGCGGAACCCACTATCTCTATGAGGCGACGGTCGGGGCGGGTTTGCCGGTGATCCAAACCCTGCGTGATTTGCGACAGACGGGCGATGAGGTGGCGAGCATCGAGGGCATTTTCTCTGGCACGCTTGCTTATCTGTTCAACGTGTTTGATGGCGAGCGCCGCTTCAGTGACATTGTGCGTGAGGCGAAGGATCTCGGCTACACGGAACCGGATCCGCGGGATGACCTCTCCGGCATGGATGTCGCTCGCAAGCTCATTATTTTGGGTCGGGAAATGGGTCTAGAGCTAGAGCTGTCCGATGTGGTGGTCGAGAGTCTGGTTCCCGCTGATCTTGCGAGCAGCAGCATCAAGGATTTTCTCGCCCGCCTCAAAGATTACGATGCCGCGATGCAAGCTCGACACGCGGCAGCCCGCTCGCGGGGGCGAGTGTTGCGCTATGTCGGACGTCTCACCGCGGATGGGCAGGCGCGTGTGGGCATCGAGGAGTTTGACGCGAGCCATGCCTTTGCCAACATTGCACTCACGGATAATGTCGTCCGCTTTGCAACTCGCCGCTATAACTCCAATCCTTTGATTGTGCAGGGGCCGGGCGCGGGGCCAGAAGTCACCGCGGGCGGCATCTTCGCCGACCTGCTGCGTTTGTCGGCGTATCTCGGAGCGCGTCTATGATTCGACAGGCCACCGCGTTTGCGCCCGCCTCGGTGGGTAATGTTGCCATCGGTTTTGACATCCTCGGTTTTGCCATCGATGCGATCGGCGATCGCATTACCGTGACCCGTAGCGTCGAGCCTGGGGTCCGAATAACGGGGTGCAGCGGCTTGCTCGACGATCTGCCAAGGGAGCCCGAGAAGAACACGGCGGGGCGTGCGCTGCAGGCGCTGGCAGTAGCATCACGAGCAGACTTCGGTTTCGATCTGCACATTGAGAAGGGGATTCCGCTCGCCTCGGGGCTCGGCGGCTCGGCGGCATCGGCCGTGGCTGCGGTGGTGGCGGCGAACGCCCTGCTGGAGCAGCCCTTCGAGAAGCTGGATCTGCTCAAATTCGCAATGCAGGGTGAGGCGGTCGCGAGTGGCTCGCTCCACGTGGACAACATCGCACCCTCGCTGTTCGGAGGGCTTGTGTTGACGGTGGGTATCGATAACCCGCGAGTCAAAAAAATCCCGGTTCCGCCGGGGATCTTTGCGGTGATCGCGCACCCGCACATGTTTGTGTCGACACGGGCGGCCCGTGCCATCCTCAAGCACGAGGTGGGCATGGCCGATTTTGTCTGGCAGACGGCCAACCTCGCAGGTTTCATTTCCGGCTGCTACACCAATGATTTTGATCTGATTCGCGAGGGTCTTAATGACGTGGTGATTGAGCCGCAGCGCCGGCAGCTCATCCCCGGTTTTTCGGCGGTACGTTCCTCGGCGCTCGAGGCCGGGGCCTTGGGTTGTTCGATTTCTGGTGCAGGACCCACACTCTTTGCCTGGGCGCTGGCCGAGCACGCCGAGCCGGTTCGGCAGGCAATGGTCGATGAGTTTGCTCGACATGGCGTCGAGACCGATCATTGGGTGGTGGCCGTCGAGTCGGAGGGTGCGCGTGTGGTGGAGACCCACTGACGTCCATGAAATTTTTGAGCACCCGCGGCCAGGCAGTGCCGCTTGATTTTTCCGCAGCGTTGCAGCAGGGTCTCGCACCTGACGGCGGTTTGTACGTGCCCGAGAGCTGGCCGAAGTTCGAGCCGGAGCAGTTCGACTCCCTCAATACCTTGCCTGCGGTAGCAAGGCGCCTGCTGCAGCCTTTTGTCGCAGATGATCTTCTCGAGTCGCAACTCGAGGGCATCGTGGGCGAGGCTTTCAATTTTTCCGCTCCCGTGCGCTGGTTGGATCCGCCCGTGGCTGGCAGACTTGGCGTGCTGGAGTTGCACCATGGACCCACCGCAGCCTTCAAAGATTTTGGCGCGCGGTTTCTTGCTGCCTGCTTTGCGCGCCTGCGTGCAACGCAGGAGTTGCCACTTAATATTCTGGTGGCGACCAGTGGTGATACCGGGGGCGCGGTCGCAGCGGCCTTTCACCGCCGAGCCCATATCGAGGTCACCGTCTTGTTCCCGCGCGGGCTGGTGTCGCCGACCCAAGAGCGACAGCTCACTTGCTGGGGCGACAATGTGCGCAGCTTTGCCGTCGACGGCACTTTTGACGACTGCCAGAGGCTGGTAAAGGCGGCATTCCAAGATCCGCTTCTGAGCTCGCGACAGGCGCTGTCCTCTGCCAACAGTATCAATCTCGGGCGATTGCTGCCGCAGGCCGTGTATTACGCGAGCAGTAGTTTGGAGTATTGGCGTGAACATGGGCGGGCGCTCAACTACATCATCCCGAGTGGCAATCTCGGTAATGCCGTCGCTTGTATCTGGGCACGGCAACTCGGGCTGCCCGTGGGTGAGGTGATACTCGCTCACAATGCCAACCGGACCGTGCCTGATTACTTGACGAGTGGTGAGTGGCGGCCGCGCGCGAGCGTAGCCACTCTGGCCTCGGCCATGGATGTTGGGCACCCCTCCAACATGGAGCGTTTGCAGTGGCTATTTCCCGCGATCGAGTCGATTCGGGCTCAAGTGACTGCGATCAGTGTTGATGATCAGGCGATTTGTCAAAGAATTCGGCGAGATCATGAATCGATGCGTGAGGTGTGGTGCCCGCATACCGCGACTGCAGCCGAAGTGTGGGCGGGACTTGAGCCTCGCCGACGGCAGCAGGCCGATTGGTGTCTGGTCGCCACCGCATCACCCGCCAAGTTTCCCGAGATTGTTGAACCTCTGATCGGTACGCCAATTGAGCTGCCATCGTCGTTGGCCGAGTTGCTCGATCGACCCACCTCGGTGGAACGTTTACCCGCAGCGCTCGATGCGTTGCGCGAGCGCTTGCTTGTCGGTCGGGTTTGAGTCTCATCGTGTCGTTCACCATCAGTACGGAATGGCTGTTTGTCGCTGGGTTGGCCTTCGCCGTGTTGGCGGTCGGCTTCTGGCTCGCATGGCCGCGTTACCTCGCGCTTCGTGAGAGACGTCGCCGGCGCAAGCTACTCGCCAGCTTGTCGGTCGATTTGCTGCACGATGTGGCAGTGGCCGATGGGGTCGGTGGCTATTTCCACGTCGACTATCTGCTGTTGACGCCGCGAGGGGTGCTACTACTCGATTTTTGGGATGTGGTTGGGAATGTCTTTGGCTCCGATCCCATGACGGATTGGACGGTGACCCGCACCGGGCAACGACACACCTTCCCCAACCCGCAAGCAGCGCTCTATGACCACCTTGCTTCACTGCGAGCGGCGCTCGGTAACGTGCCCGTGGAGGGGCGCATTGTGTTTGCCGATACGGCGACTTTTCCGAAAGGTATGCCTCGGTTCACCCTGATCGAATCGCAGCTGGGGTCGGAATTTTTCTTTGGCGAGCGCCATCTGGCAGAACGCGCTGTCGACCCTTGGCGCGACGCGTGGGAGAGCCTGAAGGGGGCGCTTCGTCCGAGTATCGAGCCACACCGATCAATGTGATTGGCGGAGATTAGTCGGGTAAGCCAAAGAATTGTTGTGCGGTCGCGGTGGTATGCGCAGCCAGTTCTTCTGGCGATTCGTGTCTCAGGCGGGCGATGACAGTGCCGATGTGGGGTAGGTGGCAGGGTTCGTTGCGGCGCGAAGCGGGCTTGGGATCAAGATCCCGCGGCAACAAGTAGGGTGCATCGGTTTCGACCATGAGCTTGCCTTGGGGAATGTGTCGCACCAGCTCATGCAGATGCCGGCCGCGGCGTTCATCGCAAATCCAGCCGGTGATTCCAATCCACAAGCCGCTTGCCAGGGCCTCATCGAGTTCCGCTCCGCTACCGGTAAAACAATGCAGCACGGCTCGAGGTAAATCTTTGCCTGCAGCACGCAGCATGGCGATGAAGTCTCGGTGCGCATCCCGACAGTGCAGAAAAAGCGGTTTTTGCACTGCGATGGCGAGCGACAGTTGCTGTTCAAAGGCCAAGCGCTGTTCGTGCGGCGAAGAAAAGTTGCGATGATAATCAAGCCCGCATTCGCCGACAGCAACCACCTCGGGCAAATTGGCCAAGGTTGAGAGTTGGGCAAACGCGTGCGCTGACAGATTCAGCGCTTGATGCGGATGGCAACCTGCCGTCGCGCGGAGCAGGCTTGGCAAGGATCGTGCGAGCTCGATCGCAGCCTCGCTGCTCTCGGCGCAGGCCCCGGTCACGATCATGTGTCTGATACCGACTTGCGCCGCCCGCCGGATGACATCCAGCCGGTCGTGCTCGAAACTGTCATGGGTCAGATTGACCCCGATGTCGACCCACTGTGTCGTCATGCCGGCGCGCTCAATGATTTTCGGTGGGAAGCTGTTGCAGAGCCTGACATAGCGCATCGACATCGCTCTCGGGCTGATGCCAGGAGACGACAAAACGCGCTTCACCCGAGTGCAATACGCCCCAATCGTAGAAGGCAAAGTCGGCCTCGCGTAATTGGCGGATGGCGGCGTCCCCGAGTTTCATGAAGATCTCGTTGGACTGCACCGGATGCAGCAAACGGGAACCTGCCGCCTTGCCAATGCGGGCGGCCAGCGAGTTGGCGTGGCCAGCAAGCCGTAGCCAAAGATCATCCTGCACATAGGCAAGCAGCTGGGCCGATAGGAAGCGCATCTTGGAGAACAAATGGGCTGCCCGTTTGCGACGAAATTCGAAATCGCCCACAAGTTCACGATCAAAGAAAACGACAGCTTCGGCTGCCATCGCGCCATTTTTGGTCGCGCCAAAAGACAGTGCATCGACACCCGCACGCCAGGTAATGTCGGCGGGCAGGCAGCCGAGGTGCGCGACCGCATTGGCAAAACGCGCACCATCCATATGCACTCGCAGACCTCGTGCATGTGCGACCGAAGTGAGTTGCTCGAGCTCGCCGCGCTCGTACACCGTACCGAGCTCTGTCGCTTGCGTGACGGACAAAGCGCGAGGCTGCACTGTGTGCACCGAGAGCGGCAATGAATCAAGCACCTTCGTGAGCCCCTCGGCCGTCAGCTTGGCTGCGGGCTCCTCGCTGAGCATCAGACGAGCGCCATGGGTCATGAACTCAGGAGCACCACACTCATCGCGCACGATGTGTGACTCCGCATGCGTGACGATGGCACCCCAGGGCGGTACCAAGGTGGCGAGCGCCAAGGTGTTGGCCGCCGTACCCGTTGCAACGGGGAACACGACGACATCGCGCTCGAAGAGCTCGCTGAATGTCTGTTGCAGCCGGCGAGTACAGTCATCGTCACCGTAAGCGGGTGCAAAGCCCGCGTTCGCTTCGCTCAAGGCCGACATGATCTGTGGCGCGACCGCTGCCGTGTTGTCACTCTTGAAGTACTTCATGGAGAGCGCGAATGCTACCTCAAGCCGGTATCATTAGGGACGCATGCCCCTGTTCTCCACGCTGCCACTCCCCCTTGATGCACCCACCCACCCTGAGGGATGGCAGGTTCGGCGCAGTGGACGCGCGCGACGGATGTCAGCGCGGGTACATGCGGATGGCCGCGTCGAGATCGTGGTGCCGCAGATGTCATCGCAACGAGGTGTAATCAATTTCATTGCCCGCCATCGCGACTGGATCCTGCAACGGGTGAGTGAGCGCGAGCGCCCATGCGAAGAAGCGTTTCCGCCGCGACGTCTCGAGCTCAGCGCTTTGAGCGAGACTTGGCATTTGCATCTCTCGGGTGGAACCGGCGTCCTACGAGTGCGGCCTCAAGCCGATCAACTGTTAGTGCTGAGCGGGCAGGGTGATCGCGCGCAGCAGCGGCTCGGTCTGCGTCGCTGGTTGCTACGTTATCTGCATGGCCGGTTCGAAGCTCGATTGCGCGAGCTTGCCGAGCAGCATGGGTTTACCTTCGCGGCCGTGCAGGTGCGACGGCAGCGAACCCGATGGGGGTCCTGTTCCAGTCGGGGTGTCATCAGCCTGAACGCGGCTGCGGCGTTCCAGCGCGCCGAAGTGCTTGATTATTTGATGTTGCATGAGCTTGCGCACACCCGCGAGATGAATCACTCACATCGTTATTGGCGTACCGTAGCGGTCTGTTGCCCGAAGTGGCGGCTGCTGGATCGTGAGCTTGCCCAAGGGTGGAAACGAGTGCCTCAATGGCTGTTCGAGGATTGACGATGCGCGATTCGCCAAGTCAGCAACAGGATCAGTGCGCAAAGGTAGATAAGAGGTTCGAGTACATCGGCTTTCACTTGCCAATAAAAATGCCAGATGGCCAGAGCTGTAGCCGGATAAATCAGATAATGGATTTGCTGCCAGCGTTTTTTGAGTCGCCGCATCATTCGATCGGTCGATGTCAGTGCGAGGGGCAATAGACTCAACAGACTTGCAAGGCCGACGAGAATGAAGGGTCGTCGGGCAATTTCCTGCAGCAGGTCACGGGCATCGAGATCGAGCTCGAGAATCGTGTAGACAAGAAAATGCAGCAAAGCATAGGCAAAGGCCCAGAGACCGAGCATGCGGCGCACACTGAGCCACTGCCATTGACCGGTCAGATCCCGCAGCGGCGAGATCAGCAAGGTGAACATCAATGAATTGAGAGCGTAGGTCCCGGTCGCGTGCAGCAGTTCTCGTACCGGGTTGGGGCCGAGTGTCTGATCGGCGATGCCGAAAAGCCCTGCCAGTAGCCACCCCAACGGCCAGAACGCGCCGATGACTACCAGCGGTTTGAGCAAACGCCATGGTCCGGCCGGCGACATGATCAATAATTTCTGCGCAGATCCATGCCTCGATACAGGGATGCAACCTCATCGGCGTAACCGTTGAACGGCAGGGTGTCGATCCGTGGCGCGAGGAAACTTTGACCGATACGTCGTTCCTTGGCCTGACTCCATCGCGGATGATCGACCGCGGGATTGACGTTGGCGTAGAAGCCGTACTCTTGCGGTGCGCTCAGGTTCCAGCTGGTCCGGGGCTGACGTTCGACGAAACGTATGCGCACGATCGACTTCACGCTCTTGAAGCCATATTTCCAAGGCACGATCAGCCGCAATGGCGCGCCGTTCTGGTTCGGCAGCCAGCGTCCATAGACACCGACCACCATCAGCGTGAGCGGGTGCATGGCCTCATCCATCCGCAGCCCTTCAATGTATGGCCAATCGAGCACGGCCCGTCGTTGGCCGGGCATCTGTGCCGGATCAAGCAGCGTCGTGAATTCGACATATTTGGCGCGGGAGGTCGGCTCAAAGCGTTTGATTAGATCCGCGAGCGGAATGCCTACCCACGGCACCACGCGCGACCAGCCTTCGACGCAACGAAATCGATAGATCCGCTCCTCAAGGGTGTGCGGCTTGAGCAGATCCTCCAGCGTATAAACGCCCTTTTTACCGATCTCGCCGGATATCTCGACCGACCAGGGCTTGACCCGGAGCCGCCCCGCATTGCGGTAAGGGTCGGTCTTGTCGAGACCGAATTCATAGAAGTTGTTGTAGGTGGTGATGTCTTCCCAGGAGTTGACATCAGGCAGTTGATAGCGAGTCGCACGGCGCAGGTTTGGAATGGTGGCCGGCATGGCTGAGTTGGCTATCGCCAGCGGGGATACGCTACCCGCGAGCGCAGCGGCGAGTCCGGCGCCCATCGACTGCAACATGTGCCTGCGACCGATGAATTCAGCCTCGGGTGTAATCTCCGAAGGAAGGATTTTCCGCCGATAATCGTTGTTCATGAGCGCTCCAGCTGAGGTGGCGAGCTTGCCCTCGGGACCTCAACGCCAGTGCCGATAATCGACAATCAACCCGGCAGCTGCCTGCTGCAGCTTGGCCGAGGCGTTGATCAGTACCCGCCGGTGTGCAAGCCGTAAATGCGGCAAATCGGGCAAGGAATTCCCGTAGGCTACCACCTGTCGACCGGGGAATCGCAACATGAGTTCCCGCAGACGATGCGCTTTTTCTTCATCCCGCACATTGGCGCTGATCAGGGAGCCATCAAGCTTGTCCCCCTGCCATCGCACTTCAGTGCAAATCCACTCATCGAAGCCGAGGGCTTGAGCGAGCTCAGGGACGTAGAGATCCACGGTGGCACTCATCAACACCAAGTGATCGCCCGCGGCGCGATGTCCTTCGATCTCACGGAGCGCGTTGAAGAACACCCCGCGGCGCAGTAGCGCGGGTATGTAATCTCGGGTCCATTGACTCACGACTTGTCGTGAGCAGCCCGTCATGACGCTCTTGATCAACGCGGACTTGAGCCTGCCGTGGTTGGAGCGACCGAGTGCGAATCGCAGTAGCTCCGGTAGCACTCGAACAAGGCCCACTATCCGCAGCCGATGCCGCAGTCCGAAGCCGACTACGAACCCAAACAGCGTATCGCGGCGGGTGATGGTGCCATCGAGGTCAAAGACCACAAGACAAGGATGCTGAGTCGGCGTGGTCTCTGTCATCGCCCCACGCCGCTCAGGTTATCCACGGAGTCGCGCTCACTTGCCTCGGCGCAGGGGACGCTTAGCTTTGACCTTGGCCTTGACCTTGACCTTGGCCTTAGCCTTGGTTTTAACCGCTGCCTTAGGTTTTGCCTTGGCCTTTGATTTCGTCTTTTTCTTTGCCTTTGCCTTAGGCTGGCTGCTCGATTTGGCCGCACCCGCCGACGCCAGCTGTCGCAGCACGTACTGCAGAATGCCGCCGTGCCGGTAGTAATCTCGCTCCTTGGGCGTATCGATGCGCACTCGGACTGTGAAGCGCGTCACCTTGCCGCTTTTTGGATGGGTCGCAGTCACCACCACGGTGCGTGCTTCGGCGTTGGCGAGATCGCCGAAATCAAAGATTTCCTCGCCCGTGAGTTTCAAGCTGGCCGCGCTCTCACCCTGTGGGAACTGGCAGGGCAGCACGCCCATACCGATCAGGTTGGAGCGGTGGATGCGTTCAAAGCTCTCTGCGATCACGGCCTTCACGCCAAGCAGCATGGTCCCCTTGGCCGCCCAGTCTCTGGAGGACCCGGTGCCGTATTCTTTGCCGGCGAGCACAATCAACGACGTACCTTCGCTCTGGTACTTCATTGAGGCATCGTAGATCGACATGGACTCGCCGCTCGGTAGATAGCGCGTGACACCACCCTCGGTTCCCGGCGCGAGCAGGTTACGCAGACGGATATTGGCAAAGGTGCCGCGGATCATGACTTCGTGGTTGCCACGGCGAGCGCCGTAGGAGTTGAAGTCCGCCTTCTTGACCCCGTTGGCTTCGAGGTACTTGGCGGCGGGACTGCCGCTCGCGATATTGCCGGCTGGTGAAATGTGATCCGTCGTGACGGAGTCCCCCAGTAGCGCCAAAACCCGGGCTTGGCGAATGGCTGAAATCGGCGTGGGCTCCATACCCATGCCCTCGAAGTAGGGCGGGTTACGAACATAGGTGGACGCCTCATCCCAGGAGTAGAGTTTGCCCGCCGGGACTTTGATTTTGCGCCAGTTGGCGTCACCGGCAAAGACGTCGCCATAACTGCTCTGGAACATCTTGGAGTCAATCGACGCACGGACGGTGTCGGCCACTTCTTGTGGTGTCGGCCAGATATCTTTGAGGTATACCGGTTGTCCAGCGGCATCGGTGCCGAGCGGTTCTTCGTTGAGATTGATGTCGGTCGTGCCTGCCAAGGCGTAGGCCACCACCAGCGGCGGCGAGGCCAAAAAATTCATTTTGACTTCGGGATGGACTCGGCCTTCAAAATTGCGGTTACCGGACAATACCGAGGTGGCAATGACATCGCCCGCCTTGACCGCAGCGGAGATCTCGGGCTTCAAGGGGCCGGAGTTGCCGATACAGGTCATGCAACCGTAGCCTGTGACAAAGAATCCGACATCGGAGTACGCCTTGAGCAATTTTGCTTTTTTGAGGTAATCGGTGACCACACGCGACCCCGGCGACAGGCTGGTCTTGACCCAAGGCTTGGCGGTGAGTCCGCGCGCGGCTGCCTTTTTGGCCAACAAACCTGCGCCAATCATCACTGAGGGGTTCGAGGTGTTGGTGCAGCTTGTGATGGCCGCGATGAGTACTGCGCCATCTTCGACCACAAAGCCATTTTTGCCAGGCACCTTGCTTTTGCCCGTGGCGGTCGGGTTTTTCTTTTTGCGCTCGGCCGACATTTGCTCGTGCGTCTTGCGATACACCGACTTGAGTGCGCTGACGGTCACGCGATCCTGCGGTCGCTTCGGCCCGGCGAGGGAGGGCTCAACGGTGGCAAGATCCAGCTCCAGCACATCGGTGTATTCGGCCGGCGCCGCACCGTTGTAACGCCACAGGCCCTGTGCCTTGGCATAGGTTTCGACCAGCGCGATCTGCGCTCGTGGGCGGCCCGAGAGTGCCAGGTAGCGCAGGGTTTCCTCATCGATCGGGAAGATGCCGCAGGTGCTGCCATACTCTGGCGCCATATTCGCGATCGTCGCGCGATCTGCGAGCGGGAGATTGGCAAGACCGTCGCCAAAGTATTCCACGAATTTTTCGACGACCCCTTTCTTGCGCAGCATTTCGGTGACCGTCAAGACGAGGTCGGTCGCCGTCGCACCGGGACGCAACTGGCCGGTGAGTTTGAAGCCGATGACCTGAGGGATGAGCATGGTGACGGGTTGCCCCAGCATGGCGGCTTCTGCCTCGATGCCGCCCACACCCCAGCCGAGCACACCG
>CAZHLL010000020.1:6322-33790 GCA_964533305.1 uncultured Acidibacter sp. | reverse complement strand
CCTGCAGCAATCTTTGGGCGTGGAGGTGGTGAACTCGGGCGCGCAGTTGCCGCCTGACTTGGAGGTCTTGATCCTTGCCGTCAAACCACAGGATCTCGCCGCCGCCTTGGCCCCGATCGTCCCCATGCTGGCGGCTAAGCCCATGCTGGTCGTGTCAATCGCAGCCGGTGTGACCTTGGACACGCTCCGTGCCTTGTGCGGGGCGCAGGCCGCACTGGTCCGCGCCATGCCCAACCGACCTGCGAGCATCGGTGTGGGTGCGACGGCTTTATTTGCATCCGAAGAAACATCACCTGCGGATAGAGCATTGGCCACCCAGCTACTCGCTGCGGCGGGGGCAGTCGTGTGGGTGGAGGCCGAGGCCCTGATGGATGTGGTGACAGCACTGTCGGGCAGTGGTCCGGCGTATTTTTTTCTGCTCGCCGAAGCCATGGTGGACGCAGCCGTGGCTCAGGGGTTACCGTCAGACACGGCTCGGCATCTTGCGCTCGCCACGCTTGCAGGCTCCGGGGCCATGTGCGCCGAGGACGGCGTGGACCTTGCCACGCTGCGGGCCTCGGTGACCTCCAAAGGGGGTACCACGGCGGCCGCACTCGAGCAGTTTCAGCGAGGAGATTTTGCTGGCCTCGTGTCGCAAGCGATGCAGGCTGCCATCATTCGGGGGCGAGAGCTGTCCGGCAAAGCAAGCGGAGGATCTTGAATGCAGCAGGCACTGCTTTTTTTGGCGGATACCGGACTGTCGCTCTTGTTGTACGTGTTTTTGTTGCGACTGATGTTGCACTGGGCACGCGGTAATTTTCGCAATCCCTTCGCGCAAGCCCTGCTGAAATTCTCCAATTGGCTGGTGATTCCGCTGCGTCGTCTGCTGCCCTCGTTGGGTCGCATTGACACGGCATCGCTGGTTGGCGCCTACGCCGTGACGCTGCTCAAGATCGCCGCCTTCAACCTCATCATGTTTGCGCAAACGCCTCCCGCCGTGGTTTGGCTGACGGCAGCAGGCCTCGAGCTTTTACGCTCACTGTTATGGCTGTATTTTTGGGGGATATTCGTTTACGCGCTGCTCTCGATGATCGCGCCAGGGATTCGCTCGCCGATTGCAGACCTGCTGGAATCCATCTGTGAGCCGGTGCTGTCTCGTATTCGCAGTGCCATCCCCCCGATCGGCGGCCTTGATCTCTCGCCCATGTGGGCGGGAATCATTATCCAGGTACTACTCATACTGCTGCGCTAGCCCTGTCAACCCCCCTCGTTGGGCGACCAAGCACAAAAAAACCCGTTTTTTCTAGGCTGAAACGCTCGAAACTTGTTTTCTCGCCAAATGGCTTGTGCTATGTTTCGCTCCGTCTAAAGACGCGCGGAATGCCGCGAAACACTATAAATCTAGGAGATTTCCACGATGGCGAAAAAGGCCGGTCCTCCGACCAAGTCCGATATCCTCAATCAGATTGCCAAGGACACCGAGTTGTCCCGCAAGAACGTTTCGGCAGTTTTTGATTCCTTGAGCGGCATCATCAAGAAGAGCCTGCGTGCTCACGGCTTGTTTACGCTTCCGGGCCTCGCCAAGATGAAGGTCGTCAAGAAGCCCGCCACCAAGGCTCGCGAAGGCGTCAACCCGTTCACGGGTGACAAGATGACGTTCAAGGCGAAGCCCGCCTCAAAGAAAGTTCGCGTCATGCCGCTCAAAAATCTGAAAGGTATGGTCAACTAAGATCCATTCGATGGATATCAAAAAGCCCGGGGCATCACTGTCCCGGGCTTTTTTTTGCCGAAAATCTCTGAAAATCAGTTTTTGTCCCGTTCGGGCCGACGCTCCCAGCGTTTCTGCCAGCGCTCACGACGATCCTGCATCCGCTCGCGCATCTGGCTCTGACGCTGCTGCAATGTTTTACGCTGCTCCGGCGTCAGTACATTCCAGACTTCCTTGCGCAAAGCTGAACCTTGCTCGACCAGCGCAGCCGATAGGGACCCGACCTTGTTCGCGGCCGTCTTGCTCATTGCATCAAAATCTTGCGTATCAGGCCCGATATCGCGCAACTGCCGAGATTCTTTGGCCAATTGCTCGCGCAACTCGCGCAGCTTGGGGCGATACGTCGCCATCAGTTCGGTGATCTTGCCCTGCTGCGCCGGGCTGAGCCCGAGCTCATCGGCCATGCGCCCCAACATCTGTGGCGTCATCTCCCAGGTCTCAATCCCGGCATCACGCCCACCACGACGTGAGCCGAGGAAGTCCACATTGCGTTCGATGATCCGTATTTCACGCTGACCCGAATCACCCACCAATGGCGCAGGTGGCACGGGTGGAAGCGGCTCAGGGGGTGCACTTTGCGCCCAACCCAAGCCCGCACCACCGACGGCAAGAATCGACCCACATACTGCCTTCAATATCTGTTTCATTGCATCTGACTCCCAGTCCATTCATTCGACATGGAAATCATTTTCACGCAGAAACATCCTCACGATCGCCAAGAACCGGCAAAGTTAATGCAAAGTTCTGTCAAGCACAGCGTGACCGCGTGAAAAACCCGGGCGGCTCGCGCAACATGCAACCATGACCGACTCACGCCGGCAACGTCCTCGTATCCTGATCATCGATGACGATGTGGAGCTCGTAGGTATGCTGCGCGAATACCTCGATCGAGAGGGCTTTGATGCCGAAGCCTGTCATGACGGCGATCAAGCCCTGTCAACGCTCCGAACGAACAGCTTTGACCTCGCCATTCTGGACGTCATGTTACCCGGGCAGACTGGGCTGGAATTATTGCGGCACATCGCCCCCCAGCACCCCGGTCTTGGTGTGATCATGCTGACCGCACGTGGCGATGCCGTGGATCGTATCTTGGGTCTTGAGCTCGGAGCCGACGACTATCTACCCAAGCCGTTTGATCCGCGCGAGTTAGCCGCTCGCCTACGCGCCATCCTGCGCCGCCGCGAAACGAGCACGTCCGAGTTGCAGACACCGGAACCGATAACCCACTCTGCAAAACTGATTTTGGGTAGCTTGCAACTGGATACGTCACGAAAAATCGCTTCGGCCAATGGCCAATCTTTGACGCTGACAGCAGCCGAGTTTCGGGTTCTGCAACGACTGCTGGAGTCGCCGGGTGTGCCTGTTGACCGCGAGAGCCTGACCGTTCATGCACTCGGGCGCCATCTGACTCTCTACGATCGCAGCATCGACACCCACATCAGCAATCTGCGCCGAAAGCTTGAGAAGGCCGGTATCCACGATGTGATGATCCAGTCAGTGCGTGGAGCCGGCTATGAAATTCTGGAGCGCCAGGAATGAGTCGGATTGCGCTACAGATTTTCCTGGTGTTTTTTCTTTCGCTGTTGATCATGGCGGGTGCCGCAACAGGTATCACCTCTTGGTATCTGCAGCAGCAGCGACAAGCGCTGAGCGCCGAGATCCGTGAGCACGCTGGGGCTGCTGCACAAGCCCTGGCCACCGATGGTGTAGCCGGGCTCGCTGAATGGGCGCGGATGCAGCAAACCCAGTCGGGTGAATGGGTGGTTCTGGTCTTTGATGAATGGGGGGAGGAAATCCTGGGTCGCGAACGACCAGCGACTCCTGCTGCCATCAATCCACCGCTTTCACCTTGGCTGGATAGCCCAGCTGTCACCCTGGATCTAGGGCGTGAGACCCCTGTATTGATCAATGAATTCGGCGAACCCTATCAACTGGTACCTGTACCAGCTGCAAATACCGAGATGTGGCAACTCACACGCGGAGAGCCTCGGATGGTCGTTTGGCTCGCGCTGCTTTTGATCACGCTCGGTACGTCTTGGATACTTGCGCGATTTCTGACGCGACCGATCCTTGATCTGCAAGTCACTTTGCAAAGTCTCGCTCGAGGACAGCTTGCCGCACGGGTTCCCGCGCGGACGGTTGAGCGCAAGGATGAGCTTGGACAACTTGCTCGCGCCTTGGACGAGATGTCGATGCAGCTTGAACGACTGATCGCAAGTCGCGAGGAACTGCTCAGGGATATCTCGCATGAACTGCGATCTCCCTTGGCCAGAATGCGGCTAGCCGTCGGTTTGCTCGAGCAAACACCTGACGCTGTAGCCAATGACCTCGCGCTGGAGAGAATCGAGCGCGATATCACGCGATTAGACCAACTGATCGCAGGAATTCTGGATCTTTCCCGACTCGAAACCGATCTGCGCGCCGATGAGCGTGTGGAAGATCTTCTGCCCTGGCTCGAGCGAGCACTGGAAGATGCCGGATTCGAGGCAGAGCAGGCGGGCAAGGCTCTCAAGTTCGATTTACCAAAAAATATGATGCCGATTACCGGCAGTGCCGAGTGGTCTGCTGCGGCGGTGGAGAATGTCGTTCGTAACGCCATCCGGCACACCCCGCCATCGGGCACGATCGAGGTGCAGGTGAAGAGCTCACTAGAGGGGCATCGCGTCCAGATCTTCAATCCCGGTGACGCCATTCCCGATGACAAGCTCTCAAAGATTTTCGATCCGTTTTTCCGAGTGGATGCTGATCGAGCCCGGCATTCCGGGGGAGTGGGGCTCGGCCTTGCGATCGCAGCACGCGTCATGCGAGCCCATGGTGGCTCCATCCGCGCGCGCAATCTACCAGCGGGCGATATGGCCACCTCGGCGGGTGTGGAGTTCGACTTGTATTGGCCGCGCTCAGCCGACCCCAAATTGCAGTCGAACGCGTAAACCGGGCTCGGCATCCTCCAGCATCAACTTGCCGTGATGCAGTCTTGCCACCGCTGCCGCAATCGCCAACCCCATACCGGAACCCGGTTCACCCGAGCCCGACTCGAGTCGCACAAATGGACGTAACACTTGCTCACGGGCTCGGGCTGGAATACCGGGACCGGAGTCCTGTACCACCACCTCCGGCGTGCCATCCTCGGTATTTCGTCGTGCCGAGACCTGCAATACGCTGCCGCGCGGGGAATACTTGATGGCATTCTCCAGCAGGTTGCCCAAGGCCTGAGAGAGCAACTGTCGATGGCCCGTCACCACAAAAGATCCCGCATCGACCACCAGCCGCTGCTCACGTTCTTCAGCCAGTGGACCAAATAATTCCGCGATGTCATTAATGATGATCGCCAGATCAATACTTTCCATTGCATCGCGCGAAAATCCGGCTTCAGCGCGCGCCAAATCAACGAGGGAATTAAAGGTTTGCAGCGCACGCTGCGACTCCTGTTCCGCACGATCGAGATGCCGTCGGCGCTGCTCGGGGTCGATCGCCTGCCGCGCTGTGTTGATTTCCCGCTGCACATGCATCAAAGGCGCTCGCAAGTCATGCGCCAAACTCTCGGTCACGGTACGCATACCGGTGATCAGGGCCTCGTTCTGATCCAGCATTTCATTGAAGGTACCCGTCAGGGCTCCCATCGCATCCAAGCGCTGGTGACTCGGGGCGCGCGCGGTCATTTGACCGCGCATGATCTGTCGCGCGGTGGTCGCGAGGCTGCGAACGTGATCGAGTACATAGCGGTTGAGCACCAAGACCGTGGCGACACCGATCAAGAGCAAAGCCGCCATCAGCGCTACCCCGACTCGACCGAGGGAGCGCGCAATAGCCTGACGGTCGCGATCAAGGTAGCTCATGGCGAGAATGGCGCCATCGGCAAGCTGCCAGCGAACGAGATAGGCATGGCCCCCATCCGGCATGGGTAGCCGGATCCGATCGCTGCTGGAGTCGAAGATGATGGCGCCCCCGGGCATCCGGTCCGTCTCTCCGGCCAACACCTCACCCGCTGCAGACCGCAGCATGAAGTAGCGATCGCTGTCGGGAAAACGATTACGAAACTTGAGACCGGTGATGAGCTCGTTGCGACCCAACTGCTGATCGAACTGCTCGCGCAACTGCAGCTCACGTTGCAGAGAATTGTAGAGCGACTGATCGTGGGTCACCATCATCTGAAACTGCAACCAGATGAAAGCACCGAGAAACGCAAGAATCATGATCGCAAGCGCGATCAAGCTGGCAATCACCGCCCGTCGATCGAAAACATTGACGTTCACAGCGCGAGCATGCCATAAGCCGCGGGCGCCATGTCTATCCTGCTCATCGAAGACGACCTGCAGCTTGCCGCCGAAATAAAGGGCGTACTGGAGCCCCTGGGTCATGTGGTGGATCATGTGGATGATGGCGCTGCCGGCCTTGAGAAGTGCCTGCAGGGTGACTATGACCTCGTGGTCACTGATCGAATGCTCCCGGCCATCGACGGTCTCGGCATCATCGAGAATCTGCGTGCCGCGGGACGAGCCACGCCGATTCTGGTGCTCTCGGCGCTTGATTCAGTCGACGAACGGGTGAGGGGCCTACGTGCCGGGGGGGATGACTATCTTGGCAAACCCTTTGCGGCCGAGGAGTTGCTTGCCAGGGTCGAGTCCCTTCTGCGCCGAACCACAACCGCATCCATGTCGGCATTGAGCGTGGATGACCTTGAACTCGATCTACTCGAAAAGCGAGCCACCCGAGCGGGCAAACCGCTGGAACTGACCGAGCGCGAATATCGTCTGCTGGAGTGTCTCGCCCGTCACGCAGGTCAGGTAGTCACTCGGTCCATGTTGCTGAAGAATGTCTGGGACATCCATTACGATCCACAAACCAACGTGGTTGACGTACATGTCAGCCGACTGCGGCAATCGGTCGACAAAGACTTCGACCGGCCATTGATTCACACCATCCGCGGCATTGGCTATATCTTGCGCTCGTCGTCCGATACCGAGCCTGCATCCGCTACGAAATCTTCCACGACCGCTCGTAGCTCCAGTAATTGACCGTGAAAGAAATGATCCGCGTCAGGTAGCTCCGCCAGATGCGTACTTTTCATCAAGCCATCTTTGACGTCAAACCCGCGGACCCACTCGCGTACCGCCCCGGCATCGACCAACTCATCACGACTACCTTGAACCACCAGCCACGGGCAAACCGGCGCCGAGATCGTCGAAAAATCCCAGCGCCCAACGGGAGGCGCTACCGTGAGCAAGCGTTCCGGCACCAACTGCCGAGCAACCTTCAAAGAAATCCAGGCGCCAAAAGAAAAACCCGCGAGCCACAGGGGCACACCCGGCCATCGTCGACGCATTTGCGCAGCAAGAGCGAGCACATCAAGCGCCTCTCCAACACCGTCATCATGCACTCCTGCCGAGCGACCTACGCCGCGAAAATTGAAGCGCAATGCCACAGCGCCAGAGGCGGCACAGGCGCGGGCAACGGTGTGGATCACCTTGTTGCTCAGGCTGCCACCGAATAGCGGATGAGGATGACAGCATAGCGCCAGCGCGCGCGGCGAGACGCGTAGCAACTCGTCCGCAGGCAAATCGAGCGTGGCCTCGATAATCCCGGCAGGACCCTCGAGCAGCAAGCCCCCTGCAACGACAGGGTCAGGGATGCCGGTGGACAACGCCATCCTTCATCACGAAACGGACCTGCTGCATCAAAGAAATGTTGATGAGTGGATCACCGGGTACCGCGACCAGATCTGCCAGCTTGCCCACTTCGATGCTGCCGAGCTTGTCGTCAACCCCGAGGAAACGAGCGGGAACCATCGTTGCCGACTGGATCGCCTCCATGGCCGGCATACCGGCTTCGACCATCAAGGAAAATTCGCGGGCGTTGTCACCGTGGGCCGATACACCTGTATCAGTGCCAAACATGATCTTGACGCCGGCACGATAGGCCTTGGCAAAAGTGGACTGGATTTGCGGGCCTACGGTGGCGGCTTTGGGCCGCACCACCTGCGGGAAAAACCCATCCTCCTGCGACCGCTCGTACACCCACTGACCTGCGGTGATGGTGGGCACGTAATACGTACCGCGTTCGCGCATCAGGCGCATGGTTTCCTCATCCATGAAGGTGCCGTGCTCGATGCTGTCGACACCGGCTCGAACCGCTCGTTTCATGCCTTCAGCACCGTGGGCGTGAGCGGCCACTGTGAAGCCGTAATCCCGCGCCGTCATCACGACCGCACGGATCTCTTCTTCGGTGAACTGCGGATTGAGGCCGTTCTTGGCAATCGATAAGACTCCGCCGGTGGCCGTGATCTTGATGAGATCGGAACCGTCTTTGTAACGCTGCCTCACCGATTGCACCGCTTGCTCGGCGCCATCGATGACACCGTCGCGAGGACCCACTGCTTGCCCGCCGAGATGTTGAGCCCAACCGTTGGTGGGGTCGGCGTGACCGCCGGTCGTGGCGATGGATTTGCCCGCTGCAAAAATACGCGGCCCGACAACTTTGCCCGAATTAATGGCGTTACGCAGCGCAATGCTCGCCGTGAAGCTGTCACCGAGGTCACGTACCGTCGTGAAGCCTGCGAGCAGGGTTTTTTCGGCAAAGGCGGCGCCATCCAAGGCCACATCAGCCGCATTTTTTTTGAATCGCTCTACCTCGCTGTTGCGGCTGTACTCGCTCGTGATGTGCACGTGCATGTCCATCAGACCCGGCATCAAGGTGGCATCACGCAGGTCAATGAATTGATCGTCGACCGCGGGCACACGATATCCACGCTCGATCGCAACTATACGACCTTGCTCAATGATCACGGTCTGCTCAAGTCGGGCCTCACGCGAGACGCCGTCAATCAGCCTTCCGGCGTGGATGACCGTCGCTGCCTGACTTAGGGGCATTATGCTGCCGATCCATGCCATCAGCACCAGCGACCAAGCGACCCGCCACGAACGAGCACGGACCACAGACTGTGCGATTGGCAGAGTCATTAGCGTATCTCGACCAAGCTGACATCAAAGATCAGGGTGGCCCCGCCCGGGATGACACCGCCCGCACCCCGTGCACCGTAACCGAGACTCGCTGGGATCACGAGCCGGCGTGCGCCGCCGACGCGCATACCCTCGACACCCACATCCCAGCCGCGAATGACCTGACCGCCACCGACCTTGAACGCGAACGGATCGCCACGATCGAGCGAGCTGTCAAATTTCTCGCCCTTGTTATCGACAGCCGAGTCATCAAATAGCCAACCCGTATAGTGGACGACCGCCACTTGCCCCGCTGCGATCGGCTCGCCTGAGCCTGCTTCCATATCTTCGATGAGTAATTCAGACATATCGACCTCCGCAGCGGCAGGCTGACCCACCGGAAAAAGTGCCACATAAACCAACAAACCGGACAGGACAGCCACCACGGCCCAGAGCGCAGCCTTCATGAACCAGCCTCTTTCTTTGGTGAGCCGGACTCGGCTTCAAACTCAAGTGCCACGGAATTGATGCAATACCGCAACCCTGTCGAGGTCGGGCCATCGTTGAACACGTGCCCAAGATGTGCTCCGCAATGACTACAGGTCACCTCGGTCCGAATCATGCCGTGCGATATATCGAGGTGCTCCGCCACACGAGCGGGCTCGCACGCTTCATCAAAACTCGGCCAACCGCAACCCGAGTCGAACTTGCTGTCGGAACGGAACAGGGGCTCGCCACAGCAAATGCAGCGATACATCCCGTCGGCTTTGTGATCGACATACTCGCCGGTGAACGGCCGCTCCGTATCTTTGTGCTGCGTCACGGCATACGCGAGCGGTGACAGGCGAGCGCTCAGCTCGGCAAGATCAGGTTTGGGCTTGCTCATGAGCCGGGATTATTGCACGGCCGGCTCAGGGCATGACACTGACCAGCAATCGGTTGAGCCTGCGCACGAACTCGCCCGGATCGGCAACGGAACCCGACTCGGCAAGCTTCGCCTGATCGTAGACCAGCAGACACAAATCGTTGAATTCCGCCTCACCCTCGGTCTCGTCGATACGCTTGAGCAAGGGATGCGAGACATTCACCTCCAGCACCGGCTTGGACTCGGGCGCGGATTGCCCTGCGGCTTCGAGGATACGCCGCATCTGCGCGCCTACATCGCCTTCCGAGATCACCAGACACGCGGGTGTATCGGTCAAACGCGCGCTGACTTTGACCTCTTCGACGCGCTCACCGAGCGCATCTTTGATCCGCTTGAGGAGTTTTTTGCTGCCCTTGAGCGCCTGCTCGACCGCAGCCTTATCCGCCTCCGTTTCCAAGGCGCCGAGTTCGAGATCTCCGCGGGCTACGTCCTTGAAGCGCTTACCTTCGAACTCCCGCACATGACCCATCATCCATTCATCCACACGATCGGCCAGCAGCAAGACCTCGACACCCTTGCTTTTGAGCTGCTCGAGATAGGGGCTACCTCGAGCCGCAGTAATGCTGTCAGCGATCAAATAATAGATTTTGTCCTGACCGCTCTGCATGCGCGCCAGATAATCGGCCAGCGTCACCTTCGGCTCGTCACCTGACTCGTGGGTGCTGACAAAACGCAACAGGGGCAGGATACGCTCGCGATTGGATGGATCCTCACCCACGCCTTCCTTCACGACCGGACCGAACTCCTTCCAGAAAGTCGCGTATTTCTCAGGCTCTTCTTTAGCCAAGCGCGTCAAGAGATCCAAGGCCCGACGCGTCAACGCCGAACGCATGGCTTCGACCTCGCTGTCCTGTTGCAGCAACTCGCGCGATACATTCAGTGGCAGATCATTGGAATCGAGTACCCCGCGCACGAATCGCAAATACATCGGCAGAAACTGCTCAGCGTCATCCATGATGAACACACGCCGGACATAGAGCTTGAGGCCGCGGCTCGCGTCACGCTGGTAAAGATCGAACGGCGCCCGCGATGGCAGGTACAAGAGCGAAGTGTATTCGCGCTTGCCCTCGACCCGATTATGGCTCCATGCCAATGGGTCGACGAAATCATGGGCGATGTGTTGATAGAACTCCCGATATTCCTCATCTTTGATATCGGTGCGGGCACGGGTCCAAAGCGCCTTGGCCTGATTGACCGCTTCAAAATCAAGATTCGCCTCCCCTTCCTTGCGCATAAGCACCGGGAAAGCAATGTGGTCAGAGTAACGCCGTACCAGGGAGCGCAGCCGCCAACCATCGGCGAATTCTTTGGCCTCATCCTTGAGGTGCAAAATGATCATTGTGCCGCGCTCGGCGCGCTCGAGGGTTTCGACCGTGAACTCGCCATCCGCCCGTGAAGCCCAGCGCACGCCCGCAGCGGCTGGTTCACCCGCCTTGCGCGTCAGCACCTCGACTTCATCGGCAACGATGAATGACGAATAAAAACCGACACCGAACTGACCGATCAGCTGCGAGTCTTTTTGCTGATCCCCCGATAGTTTCTTGAAGAACTCGGCGGTGCCCGACTTGGCGATGGTACCGAGATGGGCGATCGCCTCATCCCGGGTCATGCCGATACCATTGTCCCTGACGCTGAGAGTTTTCTTTTCTGAATCGTAATCCACCCAGATCTGGAGCTCTGCCTGATCCTCGAGCAGCGCTGGGGTGGCAAGCGCATTGAAACGCAGCTTGTCATTGGCGTCGGAAGCATTCGAAATCAGCTCACGCAGGAAAATTTCCCGGTGACTGTAGAGGGAGTGAATCATGAGCTTGAGCAGCTCATGCACTTCAGCCTGAAAACCGTGTTTCTCGGGGGTTTCGCTCATGGACAAGGGCCTCCTCGCATCCGACTCCGTTGCTTGGGGGCGGGCAAACGGGATTTCAAGGGCTCCGCGGCTCCGAACTGAGGCTGTGGCGAGATCTAGCCTGCCGTGATCCGATAGCAGGGCTCATAGCGCGCCCCCGGCAGCTTCATGCGCTGCTGCGCCACAAAGGATGCGAGCAGCTCATCGAGCAGCCGCATCATCGCCGGATCACCGACCAACTCAAAAGGACCATGACGCTCAATGGAGCGTATCCCCTGCTCTTTGACGTTGCCGCTGACAATGCCGGAAAACGCTCGTCGCAAATCCGCCGCCAATGCATGTGCTGGCTGGGCGCGATCGAGCCGCAACTGGCGCATGGCCGCATGGGTTGCTTCGAAAGGCTGCTGAAAGTCCGGATCGATGCGCAGCAGCCAGTTGAAGTTGAAAGAGTCTGAATGCTTGCGACGATGGTCCCGAACGTTATCAACCCCGCGATCCAGAATTCGTGCAACCTCGGCTTCATCCTCAATGACGATGTGCAACCGATCCATCACCGAGGCGCCTAGCGTACCCGACAGAAAGCGACGGATATCCTCAAAGTATTGCGCACTCTGACGCGGCCCGGTCAGCACGACCGGTAGCGGCTCAGCCGCATTCGCCGGGTCGAGCAATACTCCCATCAAATAAAAAATTTCCTCGGCAGTACCGACGCCACCGGGAAAAACCACGAGGCCGTGGGCAAGCCGCAGAAACCCTTCCAGTCGTTTTTCGATGTCCGGCATGATCACGAGCTGGTTGACGATCGGATTGGGTGGCTCTGCCGCGATGATGCCAGGCTCAGTCAAACCGATATAGCGACCGGCGGCAAACCGCTGCTTGGCATGGCCGATGGTTGCGCCCTTCATCGGGCCCTTCATGGCGCCGGGTCCACAGCCCGTGCAAACATCGAGACCCCTCAAACCCAGCTGATAACCCACCCGCTTGGTGTACTCGTATTCGACTCGGTTGATCGAGTGCCCGCCCCAACACACCACCAAATTGGGGCGCGGCTTGTGATCGAGTACCCGGGCGTTGCGCAGGATATGAAATACGGCATTGGTGATCGATGTCGGCAGAGAGAGATCAAAGCGCCCGCTGTTGACGATTTCGTTGGCGGTGTAGACCACGTCTCGTAGCACGGCAAACAGCAGTTCCTGCGTACCGCGAATCATTCGCCCATCAACAAAGGCCTGGGCAGGAGCATTACGAATATCCAGTCTCACACCCCAGGCATGCCGCAGGATCTGCACCTCAAAGTCGCGAAACTTATCAAAGATATCGCGGGCATTATCCGTATCACTGCCTGCATTGAGCACCGCCAGCGCACAAGCACGAAACAAGGGGTACAGACCACCCTGCCCCGTCGACAATAGCTGCTCGATCTCTTCCTGCGAAAGGCTCTCGAGCGCGCCGCTCGGCGCCACTCGGGCATCAACGAATTCGGGGATGACGATACTGGTTTCCATAGAAGCGGCTAAGGATGGATGTCGATGGGAACGTTGTCCCCAACCAGCATCCAGAGCTCCATCATGTCGGCATTGCTCAAGGCAATACAGCCATCCGTCCAATCGCGCGACGCGTAATACTCGGGCGGCCAACGCGGTTGATTGGGCAAGCCATGCACCATGATGAAACCACCCGGCGGTACTCCCGCCATACGCGCCCGCTCACGATCGCGCACATCGGGATAAGAGACGGCGATGGAAAGAAAAAAATCACTGCGCTCATTACGCCCTGCGAGGCGATAGCGGCCCTCAGGCGTGCGAAAGTCGCCCTCCTCCTGCTTGTGCCCCTCGGGATTAAGGCCAAGAGCAATCCGATAGCTGCGCAATAAATCACGATTGGACCACAACTCCAGTCGACGCTCTGCCTTGTAGACCACCACGCGATTGGCACGGGGTAGGGGATCAAAGGAGGCGATGGGTGCTGGTACGGCGATATCCGCGCGCGCAGAGACAGGAAAGATTCCAAGCACCACGATGAGCCCGAGCAGCCCCAGGGTCTTTGAGGAGTTTAACCACACACGTCGCCGCATGAGCACATTATAGGCGCCAGAATGCCAGTCGCCAGAATGAATCAGGGACTCCCCTCAGCCGATGCAGGCAATCTCAAGGTTCGACCGTAACGAATCACCGAGTTGACGCGAATATTATTGAGGTCAGCCAGTGTTTGCGTTGAGACACCGTAGCGCCGGGCAATCTGACTCAAAGTCTCGCCTTTTTTAATTCGGTGCACTCTGGGCCGGGGCTGGCCAGCATGCCAATGCGTTGCATCCACCCGTGCCTGCAATTGGGCGACTGAAATCGACATATTGCCCGGCAATCGCAAGCGATAACCCCGAGGAACACGCAGCTCACCGGACCATACGGCAGGACGCAAAGCGGGATTGAGCTCTCGCAGTCGCTTGGTCTCCACCCCAAGCGCGCCCGCCAGTGGCGCAAGATCGACGTAAGCCGGCAAGCTAATTTCGTGGAATACGGCCTCCGGCGCTCGGGTAACCGGGCCAAAGTATTTCTCGGGGTTCCGATCGATGGTCACTGCCGCCAGAAAGGACGGATAAAAATTGCGGGAGGCAAAACCAAAAGTGCGACTGCGGTGCTGCCGCGAAATGATCATGTAATCGTCCGTACCGAGTCGATCGCGCGCGCGACGCATGCCCGCCGTACCGTGATTGTAAGCCGTGATCGCCAATGGCCACGACCCCAGCACGCGATAATTGGATTGCAACAACCTCGCCGCCGACTCGGTAGCGATGAAAGGATCGAGGCGTTCATCTACGACATCATCGACACGCATATAGAGGCGACCGGTTGCCGGCATGAATTGCCACAAGCCTGCCGCGCCCACTTTTGAATAAGCAGTCGGCTCAAAGGATGACTCGACATGCGGTAATGAGGCGAGCTCCTTTGGTAAACCCTTGCTCTCGAGGGTGCGAGCGATATGGCTCTCCCACGTGCCCGATCGCACAATGCCCGCACGGAAGCGATCCGCTTGGCCCAATTGAAACCGTACTCGCGCGGCCGCCGCTCGTAGATCTGCAGCGGTTGCAGCACTGCCCCATACTTCAAGTACGCGACGAGCATCGGCGTCCGTTGGCTCAATACCCTGAGCGCGTGCGGCGGCGGCCCTGGTCAACGCAAGCTGCCAACGCTCACGCGCACCCTCGATGGCAGCACGCCGCTCCTTTGATCCTGGCGCGCGATCCGGCACGGCAACCGTCGCATACACGACGGATAGATTCTGCTCATCGTGCATGAACCCTTGGCGCGTCGTGATTTCACTGTACACGCGGATCCAAAAATCAATGTCCGGTTGCAGCGCCTCTGGCCAAGGAATTTTTCGGCTGATCGGTACGTTGAGCGCTGCGGCCGAGATATCGGCCTTTTGCTGCAGCGCCGAGTTGCCTGCAGCGGAATCAGGTTGTGCCTGAACCGACACCGTCAAAAACGCGAACAGGATCGCGGCAAAACAGGAAGCCAAGACGGCACGAACCGCCCCGGCCAGAGACCGAGTGAAACAATCCCTCGTCAGACTAACCGCACTTCGAGTCGCCACAGTTCAAACAGGTCATGCACCCGTCCATCATGACAACCGCCGCCGTGCTGCACTTGCTGCAAAGCTGCGCGCCTTCCGGAAAGTGCGAATTGGAAAAGGCATCCGCCTGCTTCGCGCGCGCCTCGAATTCAGCGCGTTTTTCCTCGATGAGCTTGCGCTGGTGTTCATCGAGACCCGGCTGCTGCAGCAAACCAATGGTCTGCAGGTGTTTCTCAATGACATACCCTAGCTCAGCAATGATCGAGGGCATGAACTTGCCGCCCGGCTGCCAATAGCCACCGCGCGGATCAAATACCGCCTTCAGCTCTTCGACCAAAAAAGTCACATCGCCGCCCTTGCGGAACACGGCCGAAATGATTCGGGTCAGCGCCACGATCCACTGGTAGTGATCCAGGTTCTTGGAATTGATGAACACCTCAAACGGCCGACGCTGCTCGTGTTCGGTGCCCTCATTGAGGATGATGTCGTTGATGGTCACGTACATGGCGTGATCCGACACCGGGGTTTTGATCTTGTAGGTCGAGCCGATCAGAACCTCGGGGCGCTGCACTTCTTCGGTAAGACGCACCACCTTTCCGCCATGACTGGTCGGTAAGTCCGTTGTTTTCGGCGCAGCCGGCGCCGGCTCGGCCTCGCTACCAGGCTTGACTACACGATACTTGGAGATCTTTTTTTCTATCTTGATCGCGGACATTCAAATAATTCCTCAAAACTTTCCGTAGTAGCCTTCTTTCAAGGCATCGTACAGATTGGCGGCAGTGTGCAGCTCGCCATCGTATTCGATTTCCTCGTCACCCTTGAGCGAGACCTCGGAGCCGTCATCGAGCGTGAACACGTAGGTGGTGTTCTTGAGGTCCTCTTCCTTCACGAGCACGCCCTGGAACGCCTCCGGGTTGAAGCGGAAGGTGGTGCAGCCCTTTAGGCCCTTCTCATGGGCATACAGGTAGATATCCTTGAATGACTCGTAGGGGAAATCCGTCGGCACGTTAGCCGTCTTGGAGATCGATGAATCAATCCACTTCTGCGAGGCCGCCTGGATATCCACATGCTCGGTGGGCGTGATGTCGTCGGCGGTGGTGAAATAATCAGGCAGCTTTTCCGACGGATTAGCCGAATAAGGCATCGCCTTCGAGTTCACAAGCTCGCGATACGCCAGCAGCTCAAAAGAGAACACGTCCACTTTTTCTTTGGACTTTTTACCCTCACGGATCACGTTGCGGAAGTAGTGATGCGCGAATGAAGGCTCGATGCCGTTGCTCGCGTTGTTCGCAAGTGACAGTGAAATCGTGCCCGTCGGCGCGATCGAGGTATGGTGAGTGAAACGCGCACCCACGAGTGCCAACTGCTCCACCAGCGCCGGGGCAACCTCTGCCACACGCTGCATGTAACGGCTATAACGGGCATGGAGCACGCGCCCCGGAATCTTGCTGCCCACTTTCCAGCCATCCCGAGCCATCTCGGGCCGCTTGCGCAGCATGTCGGCAGTGACCGTGAACTCCTCGTTCATGATGGGTGCCGGCCCCTTCTCGCGCGAGAGCTCCAGCGCAGCCTCCCAGCCAGCAAGCGCCATTTCACGTGACACATCCTCGGTGAATTGCACCGACTCTGATGAGCCGTACTTCATGCGCAACAAGGTCATACTGCTGCCAAGACCCAGGAAGCCCATACCATGACGCCGCTTGCGCAAAATCTCGTTTCGCTGACCCTCGAGCGGCAGGCCGTTGATCTCGACCACGTTATCGAGCATGCGAGTGAATACTTTGACCACCTCGCGATACTCCGCCCAGTCGAATTCCGCCTCTTCGGTAAAAGGCTTGCGCACGAACTGGGTGAGATTCACCGACCCGAGCAAGCACGAGCCGTAAGGCGGCAGCGGCTGCTCACCGCAAGGGTTGGTGGCGCGAATGTTTTCGCACCACCAGTTGTTGTTCATTTCATTGACACGATCAATGAGAATGAAACCGGGCTCGGCAAAATCATAGGTGGACGACATGATCACATCCCACATCCGGCGCGCCGGCAGGGTTTTGTAGATCTTGCAGGCAACTAGACCTGACTCGTTGGTGACGAAGTTTTCGTTGTAGGCCCACTCGCGCCAAATGAATTGCGTGCCGTCATTGAGGTCGGGCTTGTCCGCCTCATACTCCTTGCGCAGGACAGGGAACGCGAGCTGCCATTCCGCATCCTCGCGTACCGCTTGCATGAACTCGTCTGTGATCAACAACGACAGATTGAACTGGCGCAGCCGACCGTCTTCGCGCTTGGCACGGATGAACTCCATGGCGTCAGGATGGCCCACGTCAAACGTGCCCATTTGAGCGCCGCGGCGCCCGCCCGCGGAGGACACCGTAAAGCACATCTTGTCGTAGATATCCATGAACGACAGCGGGCCAGACGTGTAGGCCCCTGCCCCCGAAACGTAAGCACCCCGCGGCCGCAGCGTCGAAAACTCATAGCCGATACCGCAACCGGCCTTCAGCGTGAGCCCCGCCTCATGCACTTTGTTGAGGATGTCATCCATCGAATCCTGAATAGTCCCGGACACCGTGCAATTGATGGTGGATGTGGCGGGCTTGTGCTCGAGTGCACCCGCGTTCGAGGTGATGCGCCCCGCCGGGATCGCCCCGCGACGCAGCGCCCAGACAAAGCGCTCAAACCAATGCTCCCGCACCGACTCATGCTCCACATCGGCCAAGGCACGCGCCACACGCCGGTAGGTGTCATCCATGGTCTTGTCGATGGGCGTGCCATCTTTGGAGACAAGGCGATATTTCTTTTCCCAGATGTCGATCGAGGCATCCTGAAAGGGAATGGCATCGACGTCTCCCGCCTTGAATTTCACTACGCTGTTCATGCGGCTTGCAGCCCCCTCAAATTCATTGACACCGGCCGCCCGCGGGCAGCGCGCAAAAATTCCTCGGGGAACACGACTCGATGACCAACCACGACAGCTACACGCAGCCAGGGCTGTTTTTGTTCGAGTCTTTTCACGGTCTTTGCTGACCCGCGAAGCCCCCCCTGTTTCGACGCAATGTCCAGCGGCGACGATGCACACAAGATATTGTGTCGAGGGGCGAAGGTTAAGCAGCCACCGGCGGAGCGTCAAGGCTTAATCACACCTTTTTGAAGCCCCCAATAATTCCCATAATTCAAGTAGTTAACGTAAATCCGAGCGGCTTTAGCGTGGCGTAGAACACACAGCGTACCTGCCCATGACGGCGACTCACCACACCCCATATGTTGTGTCACGCACACTTCACACTCTGTACACAACTTATCCACTTGACTTCAGGCTCCTCACTCGGGGCGGGATGGCCTTGAAAGTGGCGAGCTCAACCACATATCGATGCCATGCATTCACTATTGCCTGACGGAGAATCACCATAAATCACCGTGAACAAAACCCCCAAAACCGCTCCGCGCCGTATCACGGTGCAGGCAGCCTGACTGCCACGGGGCGGGGCCTCGAGCGACCGTCGGTGGCGGTATGACTGCCGCCACCACGGCGGCTCGGGTAGAGTGCCAGGATGAGTACGCCAACATGCATCGCCGTCATCGGCGGCAGTGGTTTCGTCGGCACAGAGCTCGTATCGCGTCTGGCGGCCGCCGGACACCGGGTTAGGGTGCCCTCGCGCGAGTGGTCAAGAACCCAGCATCTGGCGACCTTGCCCACCGTTGAGCGGCTCCGTCTTGATGTCCATGATCCTCTGGCGCTGCGCCAACTGCTGTCGGGCTGTGATGTCGCCATCAACCTGGTCGGTATCCTGAACGAACGCGGCCGCAGTGGTGCGGGCTTCCAGCGCGCGCATACGGATCTCACCGCTAAAATCATTGAGGCCTGTCTCGCCGAGAGGGTACGCAAGCTCGTGCAAATGAGCGCCCTCGGCGCTGATGAGCAGGGCCCCAGCCACTACCTACGCAGCAAGGGCCGGGCTGAAAGCCTGCTGCGTACCGCACCCGCCGAACTCGATTGGACTCTGCTGCGCCCGTCGGTCATTTTCGGCGCCAAGGACTCTCTGCTTAATCGCTTTGCCAAACTGCTTCGTCTCTCGGGCGGCTGGATGCCGCTTGCGCGCGCCGACGCTCGCTTTGCGCCCGTGTGGGTCACAGATGTCGCTCGGGCGTTCGAGCTTTCACTGCACGGCGAACTGACGCGCCGACAAAGTTTTGATCTCTGCGGACCGCGTATTATGACTTTGCGCGAGCTTGTTGAATTCACGGGCCAACAAATCGGAGTGCGCGGCAAGGTGATGCCGCTACCGGATACCGTCGGTCGGTTGCAAGCGACTCTCATGGACTTCATTCCGGGCAAGCCCTTTTCGACCGACAATTTCAATTCATTGAGCGTCGACAATATCTGTCGCGACCCCGGAATGCAGCGTCTTGGCATTACGCCCACCTCGCTGGAAACGATCGCCCCGACCTATCTTGGCCGAGCACGCAGCGGGTGAAGACCTATCTCGTCGGCGGGGCGGTTCGCGATGCCCTGCTCCATCTACCCGTGGGCGAAAAAGATTGGGTCGTCGTGGGTGCCACGCCCGAGGAGATGATCCAGCGTCATTTCAAACCGGTAGGTCGCGATTTTCCGGTGTTCTTACACCCCGAGACGGGCGAGGAATACGCGCTCGCCCGCCTCGAACGCAAAGTCGCACCAGGGTACCGCGGCTTTGTCACCGAGTTTGCACCGACAGTCACCTTGGAAGAGGACCTGAAGCGCCGCGACCTCACCATCAATGCCATGGCGCAAGACGAAGCGGGCCAAATCATTGACCCTTACGGCGGAAGGAATGATCTCTCGCAACGCGTGCTGCGCCACGTATCGGAGGCCTTTGTCGAAGACCCGGTCAGAATCCTGAGAGTGGCCCGGTTTTTGGCGCGTTTTGCGCCGCTTGGGTTTCACGTTGCGCCCGAGACTCTCGCCTTGATGCAACGCATGATCGATGCAGGCGAGGCAGATGCGCTGGTTGCTGAACGAATCTGGCGCGAGCTTGAGCGCTTGCTAATGGCAGCCTCACCGGTCGCCGGTGTTCGTGTGCTGCAGGACTGTGGCGCCTGGCGACGTCTGTTACCCGAACTCGAGGCTGGGCGTTTCAATGAGGCCACCTTGGTGGCACTGCAGGCTGCCGTGACCGCGCATGCCCCTGCTCAGGTGCGCTTTGCGGTACTCCTCAATGAATTGCCCGCTCAGGCAATCGAGCGCTGCTGCGAACGATGGCGAGTGCCGATGGAATATCGCGAGCTCGCACTACTCGCGAAACGCCTGCAAGCGACCTGCGTCGCGCTTGGGTCAGACGCGGCAGAGCATTTGAATTTCATTGAATCCGCCGATGCATTTCGCCGTCCCGAGCGGTTCCTGGACCTGCTCGCCGCCATCAGAGTGCTTGCGGGCGATGATCCTGAAGTGGGCCTGATCACGGCGCGCTTGCAGCAGTCGCTGGAAAAGACTCGCTCGGTGAAACTCTCAGCAAAGGAGATCCAAGACGCGGCAGGGCCTGCTCTTGGCGAAACACTGCGAAAAAAGCGACTACAGACTCTACAAAATCAGGCCCTATAACAGCAGTGAATCGCGCAGATCCTGCGTCACAAAACCCGGGGCCAGAAGACACTCGACCAAGGCAGGGTCACGCGTCAACACCATGAATTTGATGGCCTCACCCATTTCACCGGGCAACAATAATTGCCTCAGGCCCTGAGCCTCGCGCGGGTTGGTTGGGGAAGGCGCCAAACCACTGCCCAGCAAAAACGCCGCTTGGGTCGTGAATTGCGCAAGATGCAGCCCTGCCGCCAACCCCGCCTCGGCCACCGCGGTGAAATCCACCCACGCGGTGATATCGGTCAAGCCGGGCCAAAGAAATGGATCGGCATGCGCATGGTGACGATGATGACAACGCAGACTGCCCGTCACCCGATCCGGGTGGTACAGCTGCTGGCGCGGTAAACCGTAATCCGCCAACACCAAAGCCCCTGCCGACAAAGCATCTGCCAGCGTCTGCACCCAAGCGCGTAACGTCGGATGCCACTCGCCGCAGTAAGCTTCCGGCAACCGCGTCGCCGCCAACGCCCCGCGCGAGATCAGCCAGCGCGTGAGATCAGCCACGTGTGCCTGAAAGGCGTCGTCATCGGCACAGGAACCATCCGCCGGCCGCATCCGCCACTCGAAGGTCGGCACAGAGCCGACAGTGCTACGCGCCGCTCGGCCCACACCGAGACGCCAGAACTGCCCGTCGCGGACGATAAATCGCTCGCACGGTAGTGCATCCATGACTTCGTTACCGAACATGACACCCGAGAATTCTTTGGGAATACGGTCCAACCACGTCACTGGCAGCGATGCGTTGGAGAGCCTCGCCTGCTGCACAGCTCGAAGATCCGCCGAAACCTCAAGCAGCCGAGCTTGCTGCAGAGGGGTCTGCATCGACTGCATCGCGATCAGCGCATCGGCAGCAAAACGCCCGCTGCCCGGGCCCAACTCAAGCCAGTCCCCTCCCCCAAGAGCACGCAGCAGGCGATCAAAAACCTGCGCACAGGCCCTCGCAAAGAAGGGCGATAGCTCGGGAGCGGTAACGAAATCTCCCGACGCCCCGAATTTGACGGCGCCCGCGCTGTAGTAACCGAGACCCGGCTCGTACAGCGCCATCTGCATGTAGCGGGAAAAAGGGATCCAGCCCCCGGCTTGGGCAATCGCCTCGTCAATACGCTCGCTCAGGCGAGCAGAATGCGACGCCGCCTGCGGCTCGATTGCCGGCATTGAGCCTGAACCCGCAAGCGTCATAATAGCTCCCCATGAAACCAGCAAGTAGCGCACGCAGCGAGGCCCTGCAAGGCAAAACCGCCTTGGTGACCGGCGGAGCAAGAAGAGTCGGAGCGCAGATCGTGCGCCACCTGCACGCACATGGCGCCAATGTTCTGATTCATTGCCATCGCTCGACGACTGCCGCAGATGAATTGGCTCGTACCCTGAATGCTGTTCGCGCCAATAGCGCGGCCGTGGTCAGTCTCGATCTGCTTCAAATCGAGCAGCTCGGCTCGTTGATCGAACATGCCCAAAGAATGTTCGGCGGTCTCGATATTCTGGTCAATAACGCGTCGACGTTTTACCCGACGCCGATCGGGCACATCACGCTCGAGCACTGGCGTGATCTGCTCGGTAGCAATCTGCAAGCGCCCCTCTTTTTGTCGCAAGCGGCCGCGCCCGAACTGTCTCGACGTCAAGGGCTCATCATCAACATCGTGGATATCCACGGCGTGCGGCCACTGCGGGAGTATTCGACGTATTCTGTCGCCAAGGCGGGGCTCATCATGCTGACCAAGTCGCTGGCTCGCGAGCTCGCGCCTCAAGTGCGAGTCAATGGAATCGCCCCGGGTCCGGTCATGTGGCCGGAGGACGGCCTGATCGATGCCGCCGCTCAACAGAAAATCCTCGCAAGAACCCCGCTGCAGCGCGCAGGATCCCCCGAAGACATTGCTCGTGCCGCCGTTTTCTTTGCCATCGATGCGCCCTACGTCACCGGGCACATCATGCCAGTGGATGGCGGTCGAAGCGTGGGCTGGTAAGCGCGGCCATGCGCGCCCAGAGCTCTCCAATCGTTTGACCGGTCACCGGGTGGCGCAGGTCTGCCGCGATGTCGGCGAGCGGAGCAAGCACGTAAGCTTTATCGAGGATATCGGGATGCGGCAGCGGCGGCATTGCGCTGACCTCATCGCCATACAATAAAAGATCGAGATCGAGACCTTTGGGTCCCCGTCTGCTCGCATCACGCTCGCGTCCGCATGCATCCTCAATGGTTTTTAATGTGCGGATGAGCTCAAGCACGGGCAAATGCGTGTGGAAGGTGACCGCGCAGTTCAAAAAATCGGGGCCTTCCACACCTTCTGCCGCATTTCGATAGACATTGGATGTCCGCACCGAGCCAAAGGTCTGCATCAATAAATCCATAGCCTGTCGCAGCTCGCGCTCGGGGTCACGATTGCTGCCAAGGGCTACCCAAACCTGCCGACCCGAGCCATCCGCCTTGTTGCCGCTGCCGGCTGACACGAACTCAACCTGCCAGAGAGGATGTAGCGTCACTTCCCGCAAGATCCGCTCGATGCCGCTCCAAAGAAACACCGACATCGCGCAGACCGCGGATTGCGCCCGGCTTGTTTACAGTGACCCGGATCCACTCGACCCCGAAATTTTTGAGAATGAGCTCGGCAACCCGTTGCGCCATGGTCTCGACCAACATGAATTCGGAACCCGCCACCAACCCGGAAACCTGATCAACGACTTGCTTGTAATCGAGCGTATCGGCCACATCGTCTGCGCGGGCCGCGCGCGCGCAATCCACCGGCAACTCAAGGTCAAGCACAACCTTTTGTTTGACCCGGCGCTCCCAATCAATGAAGCCGATGATGCACTCGATCTCAAGGCCCCGAATGAATATTGTGTCCTGCTGTCGCGTCATCGTACCTGCTCTGCTTCTATACTGATGAATGTCAAAGAATCCAAAGACCAACGGGCCCGCGCGAGAATGCCGCCGGCATCACGCTCACCTGCACTTAAACGGGCGTGACCGGCAACGGCGATCATGGCGGCGTTGTCTGTGCAAAATTCGTGGCGCGGATAGTACACGCGCACACCCCGACGCTGCGCTTCACTCGCCATGCGCTCGCGCAAACTCCGATTGGCGCTGACCCCGCCTGACACCACCAAGGTGTCGAGCCCCGTCTGATCGAGCGCCCGCATGGCTTTGCGCACCAGAGTATCGACCACCGCCTCCTCCAGCCCGAGCGCGATGTCCGCCAGCGCCTGTTCGTTGACCGCAGGCGATGGGGCGACAGCTGGCAATGCATTCACGGCTTGGCGTACCGCCGTCTTCAAGCCCGAAAAACTGAATTCGAGTCCGGGACGATCCAACATGGGTCGTGGAAACTGGTACATGCCCGGCCGCCCCCGCTCTGCCAGACGCGCCAGCTCCGGCCCGCCCGGATAGGGCAATCCTAATAACTTCGCGCTCTTGTCGAAGGCCTCACCGGCCGCATCGTCCCGTGTCTCACCGAGAATGTGATACCTACCGAGCTCGGACACTTCGATAAGCATGGTGTGGCCACCCGACACCAGTAGGGCCACATGTGGATAGGATGGCGGCTGCGGCTCAAGCAACGGGGCGAGCAAATGACCCTCGAGGTGATGCACCCCGAGGCTGGGTACCTGCCAGGCCATCGCCAGCGAACGCGCAAGAGCGGCGCCGCAGAGCAACGCGCCGATCAGACCGGGCCCCGCCGTGTAGGCGATTCCCTCGACTTCGCTCGCTGTCGTCCCCGCTTCCGTTAGCGCGCGATCAACCAATGGCAGCAGCCGCTGGATGTGATCCCGCGAGGCGAGCTCAGGGACCACCCCGCCATAGAGTCGATGCAACTCGATCTGCGAGAACAGCGCGTGCGACAACAAACCGCGGTTGCCGTCGAAGACCGCCGCCGCTGATTCATCACAGGAAGATTCGATCGCGAGAATCCGCATGTTCGGTAAATTTTGCCTTTTGCGCCCCAGATCATTAGAATCGCCGCCCCTGTCTTTGCAGGGCACTTTTGGAAATCCTTACATATCAAGGGGTTGAGGTTTAAATGCCCAGCGTTCGAGTGCGTGAGAATGAATATTTCGATGCCGCCCTGCGCCGCTTCAAGCGCGCTTGCGAAAAAGCGGGCGTGCTGACTGAGCTGCGTCGCCGCGAATTTTACGAGAAGCCGACGCAAGAGCGAAAGCGCAAGAAGGCTGCGGCCGTCAAGCGCCATCAAAAGCGCTCGAGCGGTCCTCGTATCGGCGCCAGAGCGCGTTGATCGATGGCGCTGAAAGAGCGCATCACCGAGGATATGAAGACTGCGATGCGTGCAGGCGACAAAGATCGCCTAGGCGTCATTCGCATGCTGCAGGCCGCCATTAAGCAACGCGAAGTCGACGAGCGAATTACGCTCGATGATGCCGCTGTACTGGCTGTCCTCGAAAAGATGGTCAAGCAGCGGCGCGAGGCGATCGCGCAATTTGAAGCCGGTGGCCGGGCGGATCTCGCCGCGAAAGAAACTCAAGAAATTGACGTCCTCAAGGTTTACCTTCCCGAGCCACTCTCCGAATCGGAACTCGCCAGCTTGATCGATACGGCGATCGCGGCCACGGGTGCGGCCTCCATCAAGGACATGGGCAAAGTGATGGCGGCGGTCAAGGCCGAGGCCGCAGGCCGGGCCGACATGGGCGCGGTCAGCGCCCTCATCAAGCAGCGCCTCAGCGGCGGTTGACGCTTTATGCTTGGCGCCCATGAGCGGGCGCATTCCTCAACATTTCATCGACGAGCTGATCGCTCGCACCGACATCGTCGAGCTCATCGGATCACGCGTCCCCCTCAAGAAGGCCGGTCGCGAGTTCCGCGCCTGCTGCCCCTTTCATGACGAGAAAACGCCCTCGTTCTGGGTGAGCCCAGACAAGCAGTTCTACCATTGCTTCGGCTGCGGGGCCCACGGGACCTCGGTCGGCTTCCTGATGAACTACGATCGGCTGAGCTTTCCGGAGGCCGTCGAGGAATTGGCGAGTCGCGCCGGGCTGGATGTGCCGCGCGAAGCCGATGGCCGCCCGCCCGATGTCACCCCCGAGCTGAGCGGCCTGCTCGATCGAGTCGCACGTCATTGGCACGAGAAACTGAAAACCGATCGCCGTGCCTCGGAGTACGTCATCCAAAGAGGCCTCACTCCCGAGACATTGGCTCAGTTTAATGTTGGTTATGCAGCCAATTCATGGTCGGATGTGCTCGATCGTTTCGGTAAAGAAACAAAATCGCGAGAGGCCTTGGTCACGACGGGCCTCGCCATCGAACGCGAAGGTAGCGCACGGTCGCAACCGGATCGGCTTTACGATCGATTTCGAGATCGCATCATGTTCCCGATTCGAGATGCCCGAGGCCGCACCATCGGCTTTGGGGGGCGCGTCATTGATCAGGGCGAACCCAAATACCTGAACTCTCCCGAAACACCGCTGTTTCAAAAAGGGCGTGAGCTCTACGGCCTCTATGAGGCTCGACAAAGTCGACGGCCCTTGAACAGATTGCTGGTCGTGGAAGGCTACATGGATGTGGTACGGCTGCACCAAGCTCAAGTCCACTACGCCGTCGCCACACTCGGCACTGCGACCACCCCCGAACATTTGAAACGGGCCTTTCGCCTGGTGAGCGAGGTCGTGTTTGCTTTTGATGGCGATCGAGCGGGGCGCGCCGCTGCGTGGCGCGCACTCAACAACGCGCTGCCGGAAGCCAAGCAAGGGAGGCAGTTACGCTTTCTCTTTCTGCCGGATGGCGAAGATCCAGACAGCCTCGTGGGCAAAGAGGGATGCGAGGCGTTCGAACGCCGAATCGACGAGGCCTTGCCGCTGTCGGAATACCTGATCCGAGAACTGAGTGGACAAGCCAATCTCGACCATGCAGACGGCAAAGCGAGGTTTGCCGAGCTCGCAAAACCGCTACTCGCCAAAGTACCCAGCGGCGTCTACCGCGAGCTGCTGTTGGGTCGGATTGCCGAGAGTATCGGCCTCAGTGTCGACAAGCTCGCCGCGATCTGGGCGGACGAGCGCCCAGCCGAGCTTCGCTCCGAACGCCCATCGGCTCGATCCCCAGATGGGCGAGTGAACAGGCGCAGCGCCGGTCGGGGCGGACTCTTGCGTCAGGCCGTGCTGCTGCTGCTACATCATCCGCGTATCGCCCGAGAAATCAGCTTCACCCAACTTGAGTCGTTGGACGCCCTCACCCAACCCGGCATTGCCATCCTCCGGTCGTTGTTGAACGAGCTAAGGGAGGATCCGGTTGACCACACGGCCCAAGTCCTGGAGCGCTGGCGTGAACGACCGGAATATGAGCGTCTGGTGAAACTCGCAACCGAAGAATCCTTGATCGACAATGCCGCCATAGCTCAGCAGGAGCTCAGCACGGCCTTGCAACGCCTCGTGTCCGAGCATCGCCTGCAACGATTTGATGAGTTGCTCGCTAAATCAGCCAACAGCGAGCTCTCTGAGGAAGAAAAGCTGGAACTCCGCCGGCTGATGTCCAGTCGAACCGGGTAGATATCCAGGCCCGTCGATCTGGTATAATTACCGGTTCGCCAAAGCGCTCTTGGCAGCTATTTTCCAGCAGTTTTTCCAGGCACCCCTATGAGCAAGAAACCCAGCAAGGCCCCGAAGTCCACGAAAACCGCCCGCGGCAAAACCGGCGGTGCAACGGCGAGCGCCGCCAAGCGTCCGGCCGCCGTAGCGAAGGCCAAGAAAGCGCCTGCGACTAAAACTACCAAGGCTAGCCCCAAGTCGCTTAAAAAGCCGGCTGCATCGAAGCCTGCCGCAAAGGCCAATACCAAGCCTGTGGCCAAACCCACAGTCAAAGGCGCAGCCAAGCCTGCAGCCAAGCCTGCAGCCAAG
>CAZHLL010000020.1:0-6222 GCA_964533305.1 uncultured Acidibacter sp. | reverse complement strand
GCAGCCAAGCCTGCAGCCAAGCCTGCAGCCAAGGCTGCTGCGGCGAAACCCGCGGCAAAGCCAGCTGGCAAAACCCCTCCCAAACCGGCAGTAAAACCCGCTGCAAAACCGGTCGCCAAACCCGCCAAGGCCTCACCTGCCAGCAAACCGGCCCCAAAATCGACCGGCAAAACGGCTACAAAGACGGCCACTATGACGGCGGCCAAAGCCGCACCCAAAGCGAGCGCCGCCAAACCCACCGCCGCAGCGAAGCCGGCGACGAAGCCGGTCAAAACGGCCTCAACAACCAAAGCCTCCGCAGCGGCTGAAACTCCGGCCAAAGCGGAGATCGTGGTTGGAGCCTCCGAGTCGGTCACCACCGCGCCCGCAGCGAAACCCTCAAAGAAAAAATTAAGCGCGAAGGATCAGGCTGCAAGCGACGGCCAAAAAATCCTCAATATGCCGGATCGGCGCGCCGCTGCGCTGCCTGAAGAGCGCCAATCGCAGCTCAAGCAGCTGATCGCGCTCGGCAAAGAACAGAGCTATCTGACGTATTCCCAGGTCAATGACTATCTGCCATCCGAGATCGTGGATCCAGAGCAGATCGAAGAAATCGTCAATACGATCAACGATATGGGCATCCCGGTGTACGAAAAAGCACCGGAAAGCGAATCTTTGCTCGCACCCGAAACGACAGCCCCCTCGGACGAGGAAGCTATCGAAGAGGCGGCAGCCGCGCTGGCCGCGCTCGATGCGGAACTCGGCCGCACTACCGACCCGGTACGCATGTACATGCGTGAAATGGGAACCGTCGAACTGCTCACGCGCGAGGGCGAAATAAGCATCGCCAAACGCATCGAAGAGGGGCTGGATGCCGTTCGACTCCAGATTTCCTTGTATCCAGCAACTTACGATTTCCTCTTCAAGGCATATGAACCCGTAAAGGCCGGCACGGGCCGCCTTGCCGATATTCTGGTGGGCTTCATTGACCCGAACGCGCCAGACATCATTGCGCAGCCGCAAAACCCCACCAAGCAGGAAGCGAGCGACGACTCCGCCAGCGAGGAGAATGAAGACTCCGAGGACGGCGACAGCACCGAAGAAACGGTCGACACCGGCCCGGACCCCGAAGAGGCCGCTCGTCGCATCGCCTCGCTGCAAAAACTGCATGCGCAGTGGGTGGCAACGCTCGGCAAAAGCGCGCATGACGACCCCAAAGTACGCAAACTGCGCGAAAAACTATCCGGTGAGTTCATGGAACTCAAGCTTTCGCCGCGCATGTTCGAGGCACTCATCGACAATCTTCGCGGTATCGTCAATGAAATCCGTCGTCTCGAAAAGGAAATCATGTCGATCGCGGTCAAAGATGCGGGCATGCCGCGCAAAGACTTTATCGCCAGCTTTCCACGCAACGAAACCAGCGAACAGTGGCTGCTCCAGCACACAAAGGCCGGTAAAAAATGGTCAGCCGCCCTCGAAGGCCTGCAGGAACAGGTGGTGGAACGACAGCGTTCGCTTGCTCAGATCGAGCTCGCGATGTTCCTGCCGATTGCAGCGATCAAAGACATCAACCGTGAAGTCTCGATCGGCGAAGCCAAAGCACGTCGCGCCAAAAAGGAAATGGTCGAAGCCAACCTTCGCCTTGTGATTTCCATCGCCAAAAAATACACGAATCGCGGCTTGCAGTTCCTCGATCTGATTCAGGAGGGCAACATCGGCCTGATGAAGGCGGTGGACAAGTTCGAGTATCGCCGCGGTTACAAATTCTCGACCTACGCAACCTGGTGGATTCGGCAGGCCATCACCCGCTCGATCGCCGACCAGGCCCGTACCATCCGTATCCCTGTGCACATGATCGAAACGATCAACAAGCTCAATCGTATTTCGCGACAAATGCTGCAAGAAATGGGTCGTGAGCCCACCCCCGATGAGCTAGCCGTGCGCATGGAGATGCCTGAAGACAAAGTCCGCAAGGTGCTCAAGATCGCCAAAGAGCCGATCTCGATGGAAACGCCGATCGGCGATGATGAGGACTCGCATCTGGGTGATTTCATTGAGGATACCTCGGTCGCATCGCCCATTGACCAAGCGACGGCTGAATCACTGCGAGAGACGACCCATGCCGTGCTCGCACAACTGACCCCGCGCGAGGCCAAAGTGCTGCGCATGCGCTTTGGCATCGATCTCAACACCGATCACACCCTCGAGGAGGTCGGTAAGCAGTTTGATGTCACCCGCGAACGTATCCGTCAAATCGAAGCTAAAGCACTACGCAAGTTGCGCCACCCGAGCCGCTCAGAGCAGTTGCGAAGCTTCCTCATCGAAGATTGACGGTGTCACTGACGGAGCAGCCTGATCAAGCTGCTCCGTCGTCTTGGCTGCCATGAAACTTACTCAACTTCGTTATCTGGCAGCCATCGTCGACAGTGGCTTCAATATTTCGGCAGCCGCCGAAAAACTCCACATCTCGCAACCCGGCGTCAGCCGACAGCTGAAGCTATTGGAAGACGAGCTCGGCTTTGAGCTATTCGTACGCGATGGCCGGCAGCTCATCCGTCTTACACCGACGGGGCAGCGGGTACTGGAGCGGGCCAGACGCCTGCTGCACGAAGCGCAATCGATCAAATCGATGTCACTTGATGTTCGTGATCCTGCGAAGGGGTCGTTATCAATCGCCACGACCCACACCCAAGCCCGCTACGTACTGCCGCCGGTGATCGCGCGGTTCCGTCAGCGCTACCCCCAGGTTCGACTGCATCTGCAACAAGGCACGTCGGAGCAAATCGCCGAGCTGCTGAATGAGGGCCAAGTCGATATCGCGATCAGCACAGGAGCGCGGGACAAAGTGCCGCACTGCGTGCTGTTGCCGTGCTACGAATGGTACCGCCGGATCGCTGTGCCCCTCCATCATCCGCTCGCCAAGCATAAGTCGCTTACGCTCGCGAAACTGGCGCAGTATCCGCTGGTGACCTATGTGTTCAATTTGAGCGGACCTGCCTCCTTGCCGGACGCTTTTGCCAAAGCCGGGTTATCGCCCGATATTGCCATCACTGCACGCGACTCGGACGTCATCAAAACCTATGTGAGACTTGGATTGGGGGTTGGGGTCATCGCCGCCATGGCACTCGATGACGAAAATGATCAAGATCTGGTTTCTTTTGACGCCTCACAGCTCTTCCCCCGACATTTAACCTGGATCGGCTTCCGGCGCGGCAGCTTTCTTCGGCGCTACACCTTGGATTTCATCCAGCAGGTTGCACCCCATCTAGACAAAGCTACGATTCATCGGGCGGAGCGCAGTCAAAATCAAGCAGAAGTGGACACCATGTTTGCCGATCTGGCACTGCCCGTTCACCGTTGACTCCGTGGTTCGCAACACTCAAATAACACGAGCAAGTTCGCACCATGCCCAAGTTTCGCTAAGATAGGTTGCATGGCCCGGCCACAGGCAATCTAGCCGGCAAACATCGAACTTCGAGGGATAACTGATGGCTCTGATATCTTTGCGACAGCTGCTCGACCACGCCGCCGAAAATGGTTATGGCGTTCCTGCATTCAACGTCAACAACCTCGAGCAAGTTCAGGCCATCATGCAAGCGGCCGACAAAACCGATAGCCCCGTGATCATGCAGGCTTCAGCGGGTGCCCGCAAATATGCCGGAGAGGCTTTTCTTCGGCATCTCATTGAAGCCGCGCTTGAGACCTATCCGCATATCCCGATCGTGATGCATCAGGATCATGGCGCCAGCCCCTCAGTCTGCGTGCAATCGATTCGCTCCGGCTTCTCCAGCGTCATGATGGACGGATCGCTGCGGGAAGACGCCAAAACCCCGGCCTCCTATGAATACAACGTGGATGTCACAGCTCACGTGGTCAAGATAGCCCATGCGGTGGGAGTGTCAGTCGAGGGCGAACTGGGCTGCCTTGGCTCACTCGAATCGGGAATGGCTGGGGAAGAAGACGGTAGCGGCGCAGAAGGCAAGCTGTCGCACGATCAGTTGCTGACCGACCCCGATCAAGCGGCGGACTTTGTCGCCAAGACGGGGGTGGACGCCCTTGCAATTGCCATCGGCACCTCGCATGGCGCCTACAAATTCACGCGCAAACCCACTGGCGATATTCTTGCCATGGAGCGAATCAAAGAAATCAACGCCAAAATCCCCAATACCCACCTGGTAATGCATGGCTCGTCCTCGGTTCCTCAGGATTTGCTCAAGATCATCCGCGATCACGGTGGCGAACTTCGCGAGACATATGGCGTCCCGGTCGAAGAAATCCTGCAAGGCATCAAGCATGGCGTTCGCAAGATCAATATTGATACGGATATTCGTCTTGCGATGACGGGCGCCATCCGTCGCGCCATGGCCAAAGATCCTGCGGAATTCGATCCTCGTAAATACATGAAAGAAGCCATGCTCGCTGCTCGCGAGGTGTGCGTTGCTCGTTACGAGTCTTTCGGCTGCGCTGGGCAAGCATCAAAGATCAAAGTCATCCCTCTTGAGATGATGGCGCAGCGTTATGGCTTGCGGGCGTAGATGCTATCGAAGCGACGCTCGAGCAATGCGTTGACACCGCGTAACTGGTCAATGACTTGTTTCGCCCAGTCAAAATAATTTCGCACACGCTCGACTGACCAGCCTTTTGGGGCGCTCGCCACCATGCTGCGCAGATTGCATATCTTGTCGGCCAGCTTGATCTGTTTGGCAGCGGGCGATGCGCCCTTAGCTCGAGAAATCTGCAGTCTTTTCCTAACTTGCCAGTGAACGCTGGGTTCATCCGTTACTTCCATAACGAGTTCCGCCACCTCCTCACCGAATTCCCCCTGCAGCTCCACGAACGTCGTCTGAGTATCTTCTATCGTGTCGTGCAGCAAACTCGCTGCGATGATCACTGGATCACGCACTCCCCCTTCGAACCACAGTACGTGAGCAACATCGAGCGGGTGATTGATATAGGGCTCGGCGGCGTGCCCTTTGCGTCGTTGGTGCCGATGTTTCCACGCCGAAAACTGAGCCGCTCGAATCACCAGCCCCATACCTTCGATGTCACTCACAAGTCACATTCCAGCTCATGCATAATCGAAGGTCCTTATAGCCCATCTTTCAACCCGACTCGGTGAGACTCATCATGATTCGTAGCATTTGTGACATCGCTGATGATCATCGTGATCTGGTGCAGGCAGCGGATCCGGTTTTCAAGGACTACGCAGGCCTGAAATCATTCCATGGACCTATCACCACGCTTCGTTGTCACGAGGACAACCTCTTGCTACGACAAGTGCTGTCAACTCCCGGCGAGGGTCGCGTCATGGTCGTGGACGGGGGTGGCTCACTGCGGCGCGCCTTGGTGGGCGATAAGTTGGCAGCTCTTATGCTGCAGCATAACTGGGCAGGGGTCGTGGTGAATGGCGCGGTGAGAGATGTCGAAAACTTGCGAGATATGCCTGTCGCTATTCGCGCTTTGGGCATCTGCCCAATGAAGCCCAACCAAACGGCAGCCGGTGACCGCGACTTACCCGTGACGTTTGCCGGCATTACCTTCAATCCTGGTGCTTGGTTGTACGCTGACGAGAACGGCATCATCGTCAGTCCAACGCCGATTTCCTAAGCTGGCAAGACCCCCCACCAGGCGGTCTTGCTCTCAAACTCAGCTGCCCGAACAGGCGCCAGAGATATCGCCTCACCGACGTGAAGAAATCCGATTAGGTGGTCCTCGGCACCCAGCCCTAGAGCCGCTTTGACGCCCGGATGATAAGCATGGCTGCCCGTCTTCCAAGCCATACCCAGACCTAATTCCCGCGCCCTCAACCACATGTTCTGCACAGCCGCACCAACCGCCACCAGCTGCTCAATCTCTGGAACTTTCGGATGATCGACCGACTTCGCAGCTACCACGATCAGCACAGGCGATCGAAAAGCCTTCGAACGCTCTCTCTCCTGAGTTTCGCTGTCCGCCTCAGGCATTCTCTCAAGCAACGCCGCCTTCATGGCGTCGCCCAAAACACCCCTTGCATCACCGGCCAGAACCAGAAACCGCCACGGCGCCAACAGGCCATGATCCGGCGCACGCACGGCAGCGCGCAACAATTCCTCAACTTCCGCACGAGTCGGCAATCTCTCACTGAATTTCTTGGCCGAACTCCGACCTAAAATAGCCTCAGTGACCGTCACCCCACCATTCACATCAACCATCATCTTAAAAAATCCTCTGCACCCTTGAGTGAAGAGTGCAGAGGATACCCGA
>CAZHLL010000019.1:25897-35127 GCA_964533305.1 uncultured Acidibacter sp. | reverse complement strand
TGCACGCAGACGCCGCCGGGACGCAACAGTCGGCGAGACTCCCGCAGCATGTGACGGCGAGTGACGCCCGAAATTTCGTGCATGAGGTTGTGAGACACAATTAAGTCGAACGACTCATCGTCGAAACCAGTGTGGGCCACATCCATCTGATGAAAGTGAACCGCGGCGCCGAGTGTCTCTGCACGCGCGTGCGCGTAGCGCAGCATGCCGGCACCGACATCAATGGCGTGAACTTCAGCCTCTGGAAATTCGAGGGCGTAGGGTACACTGGCGGAACCCGCTGAGCAGCCCATGTCGAGTATTCGCCGCGGTTTCAGCTGCGGAAATTTTTGAGCCAGGAAACGCTGCACGTGCGCCGCCTTGCTATCGTTGCGCGGAATACCCTGACCGAAGGCATAGAGATTGCCACCCATTTCATAGAGCGCACCGGCCGAGCAATCATCCTCGCCCAAATCCATCGCATAGCCGCCGGTCTGCAAGTGGATGTCGACCGCGGTGACGCCGCGGGGCGGGAGGAAGTTGGGATCCAGCTGCAAACTGCCAAGACGAGTCTCTGACTGCATCAGTCGCTGTGCGGTTTGGGACAAGCGCGGGCGTTCGCGGAATACGCTGTCGCCGACCGCGATCCACATCTGCTCCTGCGCGGCGCGCGCAAGCGACGACCAGCTGCGGTAGGCGGGATCCGCCTGCATGGCGGCGCGGATTTCCTCGCGTGTGGCGGGCTCATGACCTTGTTCCGCCGCAAATTTTGGCGCGACCACGCGCTCAAATAGGGGTTGCTGGCTGCTGCGCAGGCCGCGATTCAGGGCTTGTTTGAAGGCCACGACAAAGCCTTGGCGTGCGGATTCATCAGCCGTGGGCTGGGGCATCATCTCGTGTCGGACACTGCGAACCATAAGGACTGACTCCCTGCGGTGACCCCTATCGGCGCCGCCCGTTGCGGAACCTTGCAGGATGGTCTACCGATCCTGCCCTAGACCTGTCATCATGTCACCATAACGATTGCAACACGTTCGTCTGGCAGCTGATGACACATCCGGATCTGCATACATTTTTGGCAGAGCACGCCGCCGCAGTTTGGTCGCTGCCTGGCGCCGTGTCGCTGCGTCATGATCTCACGGCGTTGCAGCATGCGCTGGATATCGCGCAGCGCTACCCCATCGTGATCGCCCCACAGGTGAAAACGCTCGAAGGTTCGCCGTCGCCCATTGCGGTGGTCACAAATTTGACCGCGAGTCGGGAACTGACTGCGGCCGCGCTCGGGATCCCGGATCACCGGCGAACGGCAGAGTGGTTTGCTCGTCGTTCGCACGCGGGAATTGCTCCGCAGGTGGTCGCTCGCGCCGAGGCGCCGGTGCAAGAGCTTATTTTTGAAGGCGAGGCGGCGAGTCTGCACGATCTGCCGGTATTAACGCAGCATGAACGCGAACCGGGTCCCTATTTGACGGCGGCGCACGCCACCACCTTTGATCCGGATACGGGTATCGACAACACTGCGATTCAGCGTTGTTGGGTGCAGGCAGAGCGTCGCATGACCTATTTCCCGTACCCTGCAACGCACAACGCCCGCAACCTGCGCAAGTTCCATGCGCGCGGAGAACCCTGTCCGATTGCGTTCTGGATTGGCCATCACCCCGCGGTGCTGCTCGGCACTCAATCCAAGCTCAAATACCCGGAAAGCCATTGGGAGGCTGCCGGCGGCATCATCGGCCAGCCGCTGCGGGTGGTTCCCTCAGTGCTGCATGGTGAGCGCATCATGGTTCCGGCGGATGCCGAGATCGTGATCGAGGGTTTTGTCTACCCGGGCCAAACCACGACCGATGGGCCTTTCGGTGAGTACACGGGGTATATGGGTGGAGCCGTGCAGGCCCCCGTGGTGGATATCCGCTGTATTACGCGTCGGCGCCATGCGCTCTACCACGACTACGGTTCGGGTCTGACCGATATGCTGGTGCCCGACAATATGGCCATGGAAGGAAAGCTCTTTGAGCTGGTTCGTGGCGTGTCACCCTCACTGGTGAATGTGCACGTGCCGAATGAGGGGCGACGCTTTCACGCCTACCTGCAGTTTCGCGATCCCATCCGGGGTGAGGTGCGCGATGCGCTTGCGGCCGCGCTCGCCTACCGGCGCGTTAAGACGGTGGTAGCGGTGGATGAGGATGTCGATATCTTTGATCGTGCCAGTGTGCTGTGGGCGCTTGCCACCCGAGTGCGGTGGGAACGTGATGCTATCCGCATCGATGGCTTGTCTGGCTCGGCGCTGGATCCATCCTTGCCTGAGGGCGAGAGCACGGTCAGCAAGCTGGGCATCGATGCGACGATTCCGGCGCCCGCGAAGCCGGGTGCGGCGAGGGATTACCCGGAGGTGGCGACGGTGCCGCAGGCGCATGCCGAGCGGGCACAGGCGCTGCTCGATTCGGCGGATTCATCGAGCTGGCCGCAATCTTGAGATCAGCCTGCAGCGCTTCGCGCGGCAAAGGTTCGAGGGAGAATTTTTTCAGTGACTGTTTTGACGTGAAGGAGACGGGATAATGACCGCGAAGCTGAATCAAAAAGATTTCTTTGCTGCGCTGGAAGCAGCGCGCTTGCCAAAGCATGGTGGCGGTCACGCCTTTAGTCGGGCGTGGGCGGCGGGTGAGTTGTCGCGTGCCCAGCTCGGTGAGTGGGCCATTCAACATTTTTATTACATCGACCCGATTCCGCAGCAATTTGCGGCGCTTTATGCGCGCTTGCCGGATCTGGATGCGCGGCAACATCTGCTCGAAAACCTGCTGGGTGAGGAAATGCCAGCGTGTCCCGAGAAGCGGCATCCGGATTTGTTGCGCAAGTTCGCCCGCGCCTGCGGCGTGAGCGACGAGCGTATCCTCAAGGCCGAGGAAAATAGTGAAGTGCTTCCCACTACGCGCGCGATGCGTGCCTGGATCTGGGAACTCTCGACTATTCGGCATCTCAGTGAGGCCTGCGCCGGCATCATGGTGGCGCTGGAAGGGCAGTTACCGACCCTGTATCCGAAATATGTCGACGCCATGCGCAAGATGGGCTTCACCGAGGATGACATGGAGTTTTTCCATGTCCATATCGAAGGTGACACCGAGCATGCGCACGTGGGTCTGGAGCTAACGGAGCGCTACGCCACGGGTGCCGAGCTGCAGGTGCGCGCCATTGCGGCGGTGCGCGCGTCAGCGGAGATGCGTTTCTCCATGTTGGATGGCGTTTATTCGCACGTGGTTCAGCGCAAAGCAGCTTGAGAATTTGACCGTCTCATCACATTCGACGCTGGCGATGAACGGGCAATCTCAGCCGGTGGTGCTGGTCACCGGTGCCGCCGGTGGTCTGGGACGAGCTGCAGTGACTCGGCTGCGAGAGCGGCGTATGCGGGTGGTCGCAACGGATCTTGCGCTGGCCGAGATCCCTTGTGGCGCACCGCTCGACGTGATTTCTTTGAATGTCACTGATGAGGCGGCGATCGATGCAGTCGTGACCGAAGTTCGGGCGCGACATGGTCGTATCGATCACGTGGTGCATTTGGCGGGTGCCGCGGGCGAGGGGCCGCTGGATCGGGTTAGCGTCGATGAGTGGAATCGATTGCTGGCCGTGAATCTGACCTCGGCGTTCATGTTGGCCAAGGCGGTACACGCGTCGCTAGCCGACAGTCATGGCTCGCTCATCCTCACGAGTTCGACCAATGGGCTGAACGGGGGTAGCAGCCTCTCTGGTCCTGCTTATGCGGTGGCGAAGGCCGGGCTGATCAACTTCAGTCGTTACCTCGCCAAAGAATGGGCAGCCGAAGGCATTCGCGTCAATTGCCTCGCGCCGGGGCCGATCGACACGCCCATGGTCAGTGGTCGGTTTCCAGGCGAGACACTGGATCGGCTGCGTCGCAGTGTGCCGCTCGGGATGATCGGCACGCCCGAGCAGGTGGCGCATGCCATCGACTATCTGTTAAGTCCGGCAGCGGCTTTCATCACGGGGACAGTGATGAACATTTCGGGCGGTCTGGTCCTCGATTGACGTATGCTTTGGGGTATGCGCGGAAGAAGCGACGGGTCCACGGGGGGTGGCGTACGTGCCATCGCCTCACCTAGATACCACCAGGTTTATGTCAGTTTGCGGGCGTGGGTGCAGGATGGCACCTACAAGCCGGGCGATCAGATTCCGACTGAGCCGCAGTTGTGCAAGCTGTTCGGCGTCTCCCGTATCACCGTCCGAAAAGCCATAGACAGCCTGAGCCAAGAGGGCTGGCTCGTTCGGCAGCAAGGTCGAGGCACGTTTGTGCGCATGTCAGCTGCGCGAGGCGCCTCTCTCGATATCGATGAGGTGCGCAATCAGGTAGCGGGTTTTGCCGCAGCGACCGAAGTCAAAGATCTTCAGGTGGCTGAAATCGAGCCGGACGGTGAAACCCGTGCCGCGCTCAATCTGCTCGGTGAGGAGCGTGTGCAGCGCGCGACCCATGTTCGGATGCTCAAAAAAGTACCCATCGGTCTCATCACCACCTTCGTTCCGCTTGATGTGGCTCGACGCGTCACACTGGCCGAAATGGCGGGTCAGCCGATGTTCGAATTGCTGGGCAAGGTTGGCATTCGCGTGGCCCGCGCCGACCAATTCATCGGTGCAACCTTGGCAGGGGTCGAGGCGGCTCGCGCTTTGACGGTCGAGGTGGGCGCGCCGCTACTGCGCCTGACGCGTATTGTGTTTGATGTCAACGATCGTCCGGTTGAGCGCGTCGTCGCGCTTTATCGGGCGGATGCTTATCAATACCACATGCAGCTCACACACCAGAGCCCGGGGCTTGAGGTCTGACGATGGCACCACTGGTCCTGTTTGTCTTGTTTTTGAGTACGACGGTCGTGGCGGCACCCGCTGCATTCAAAGATTGTGCTGAATGTCCCGACATGGTGATCGTGCCGGCTGGTCAGTTCACGATGGGTTCGGACGACGGCGAGCCTGGCCGGCCCGAGGGGCCAAAGCGGGAGGTCGCGATTTCGCAGTCCTTTGCGCTCGGTCGAACGGAAGTCACGGTTGCGCAGTTTCAGCTGTTTATCAAAGAAACGGGTTACGAAGTTGGTGTCGGCTGTCGAGCCCAGGTGATGGCGGCGTCCGGTGAGCGATCGGGGTTTGCCAAGTCGCCGCAACGCAGCTGGGTGAGCCCCGGTTTTACCGAGGCATCGTCGGACGAGCATCCGGTTGTTTGTGTAAGTCACGCGGATGCTGCTCGGTATGTGGAGTGGCTTGCGCAGAAGACCGGGCAACCGTATCGGCTGCCCAGCGAGAGCGAATGGGAATACGCGGCGCGCGCCGGTAGTCAGGGGATTTATTTTTGGGGTAACAATGCCGATCTCGCGTGTTCCCATGCCAACGTCTACGATCGCGCTGCGCGCGCTTTGTACGATTTCGGTTGGGGGCATGTCGACTGCGACGATGGCTTTGCAGAGCTTGCGCCGGTGGCGAGCTTCGCACCGAACGGGTTTGGCTTGCATGACATGCTCGGTAATGTGTGGGAATGGACAGCAGACTGTTACCAGCTCACCTACGACGGCGCGCCCAGCGATGGGTCGGCCGTGACCGCTGAAGGTGAGTGTGCCCGATGGTCTGTGCGGGGTGGTGGTTGGATGACGCGACCGAGTCGTCAACGCATCACGTTTCGCGGTCGAGATCCGGTGGATGCACGCTACAGCTATTTTGGTTTTCGCGTCGCACGCGATGTGTCGGTGGCACACAAGACCCCTGCAAGCACGGAGCGCCCGTAGCGTAGACAGGGTGGCACAGAGCGGGGTAGGCACTCGCCCATTGAGGCGGGGAAGTGTGTGTCGGACACGGCATAATTCCACGGATTTTATTTGATCACGTCGATGAAGGTGAAGCATGAGTGACGCAACAAAAAAGTACGATCTGCTGTTCAAGAATGTGAAGATCGTTCGCCCGGGTCAGAATGATGTTCCGGCGTTGGATATCGGCGTGAAAGACGGAAAGATCTTGGCCGTCGAGGCGGGGATCGCGGCGGAGCAAGCGGTCGAAGTGGTGGATGGCGGCAACAAGTTGGCCTTTCCGGGTCTGGTCGACCCGCACATGCACTGCGGTATCTACGGCCCGTTGGATCAGGATGCGCGCAGTGAGAGCTTGGCGGCCGCGCAGGGCGGTGTGACCTCAAGCCTCAACTACATGCGCACAGGCGGCTATTACATGCAGCGTGGTGGCCCCTACGCGGATGTCTACCCGGAAGTGCTGGACAAGTCCAAGGACAATTTTTGGGTCGACTACGCCTACCATCTGGCTCCGCTTGATCGCACCCACATCGGCGAAATCGACATGCTGATCGACAAGTTCGGCGTGACGTCTTTCAAAATTTTCATGTTTTACGGTGGCTACGGTCTGCATGGCGCATCCAACTCGCAGCGCGAGTTTTTGATGATCGACGAAAACGAACGTTATGACATCGCGCATTTCGAGTTCGTCATGCGTGGCGTGCAACGCGCCATGCTGCGGCGTCCGGAGCTCAAAGATTCCATTTCGCTCGGTCTGCATTGCGAGTTGGCCGACATCCTGCGGGCATATACCCAGATGGTGGAGGGCGGAGCCAAGATCACGGATCTTGATACCTATCTCACCGGCGAGACCCATGACCCTGAGTGTGTGGATTGCTATCCATTGACGGGTCTACGCGCGTACAGCGCGGCCAGACCGCCGCATTCGGAGGGGCTTGCGATCACCATAGCCTCCTACCTTGCGCACGAAACCAACTGTCTCAATATCAACCTGCTGCATCTGACCTCACGCAAGGCGGTGGAAGCGGCCATGACCATGGCGAAGGCATTCCCGCATGTGAATTTCCGCCGCGAGGTCACGATCGGGCATCTGTGTCTCGACTACGACTCGAAGATCGGCGGCCTTGCCAAGGTGAATCCGCCGATCCGCTCGCGCGCGGATGTCGAATATCTTTGGGAGTCGCTGCTCGAAGGCAAATTAGACTGGGTGTGCTCAGACCACGCCTGCTGCAAGTTCGAGATGAAATTGGGCAAGGGCGATGCCGACAATATTTTTGTAGCGAAATCCGGTTTCGGCGGCACCGAGTTCATGTTGCCGGCGCTGATTACCGAGGGGCGCAAGCGCGGCCTGTCGCTCAATCGTATGGCAGAGCTCACCTCCTGGAACGCGGCTCGACGATTCGGTCTGCATGGCAAGGGCGATATCGCTCCCGGTTTCGATGCGGACATCGTGCTCGTGGATCCGAACAAGAGCTTTGTGGCGGGTGACGAGATCTCCGAATCGAGTCAAGGCTACTCGGTCTTTGAGGGCATGGAGATGACGGCCGCCATCACCCACACCTATCTGCGTGGTCGTTTGATTTACGGCCCGGACGGAGCGGTCGGCGCGCCCGCGGGTCAGTATCTGCACCGGCCGTACGGCGGCTGAGCTAGAATCGAACGCTTCTTTATCCTTCAACGGTATCAGCACCGGGAGTAAGCATGAGCATCAAGACGGGCGACACGATGCCTGCGGGCAGTTTCAAGATCATCACGGCAGAGGGACCGCGTGACCTCACGACCGACGAATTGTTTGGTGGCAAGACGGTGGTGTTGTTCTCCGTGCCAGGTGCCTTTACCCCAACCTGCGATGCGAAACATCTGCCGGGTTACGTACAGCATGCGGCGGCGCTCAAGGCCAAAGGCGTCGATACCATCGCCTGCATGGCGGTGAACGATATGTTTGTCATGAAGGCTTGGGGTCAGGCGGGCAATGTCGGTGACGATGTACTCATGCTGGCCGATGGCAACGGCGACTACACGCGTGCGCTCGGTCTCGAGCTGGATGCGCGAGGCTTTGGTCTTGGTATGCGTGGCCAGCGCTTTGCGATTATCGTCAAAGATGGTATCGCCAGCACGGTGAATGTCGAGGCGGGCGGTGAGTTCAAGGTGTCTGCCGCCGAACACGTTCTGTCGCAACTTTGATGGCGCGCAACGCGCGTATCACCTTCCAACGCGTTCCACGGGGCCTGCCGGTCGCCGCGGACTTTGGAGCGGATGAGACGGATATCCCGACTCCGGGAGAGGGGCAGTTCCTCTCCCGCACACTTTACCTCTCGCTCGATCCCTATTATCGCAACGTCATGAAGGGCAGCCAGATCTATGCCGATCGGTTGCAAGCGGGCGACGTCATGGTGGGTGAAACGGTGGCCCAGGTATTGAACTCCCGCCATGCCGAATATCAGGCGGGTGATTTCGTTGCCGTACGCAATGGCTGGCAACAGTACGCGCTCTCGAATGGCCAGGGTGTACGCAAGCTGGATGCGAATATCGCCCCGGTGTCGACCGCGTTGGGCGTCTTGGGCATGCCCGGGTTGACCGGTTATGCCGGTACCGTTTTTTTGGCGCAGCCATTGCCGGGCCAAACGTTTGTGGTCTCGGCGGCGACTGGCCCGGTCGGTAGCACGGCGGGTCAGGTGGCGAGGCATATGGGCGCGAGAGTGGTCGGCATCGCCGGCAGCGCCGAGAAGTGCGAGTACGCCGTTCGCGAACTCGGCTTTGACGCCTGTATCGATTACAAAACACAAGATCTCTCAAGTGCCCTCAAAGAACACTGTCCGCGCGGTATCGATGCGTACTTTGACAATGTGGGGGGCGAGACGCTGGAGGCGGTCATTGGTCGACTCGCGCTCGGTGCTCGCATTGTGCTCTGCGGCATGATCGGCGCGTACAGCATGGATCAGACCCCCGTAGGGCCATGGCTCGGTCCCATTGTCGGCGCGCGAGCGACCATGAAGGGTCTCGTGGTCTATGACCATATGGATCGCTTTGCTGAAATGACGCGGGTCATCAGCGGCTGGATCCGCGAGGGCAGTTTTCGCTACCGAGAAGATATTAGCGACGGATTATCGTCAGCGCCCGAGGCCTTTTGTCGCTTGATGCGAGGCGATAATTTCGGCAAAGCACTGGTGCGGGTGGGCAACCCCGACTGATTCCTAGCGGCCCGAGCCGACGTATCGGCTGGCGTGGGGTCGGAGCGAGCTCAGCGACGTTGAGCGCCCAACGCCATGCGCATCGCAGACCAGGAGGCGAGACAGGCGAGCGACATCAAGAGGGCAGGTCCCTCGGCGGCGCCGTCATAGACAAAGCCGGTGACGACCGTACTGATCATGGACACGATCATTGCGAGGGAGCTCGAGAGCCCTGCTGCGACGCCCGCAAGCTCGGGGTAATCGGCAACAGCACCGCTCAGTGCAATGGGCGAGATCA
>CAZHLL010000019.1:4817-25887 GCA_964533305.1 uncultured Acidibacter sp. | reverse complement strand
CACGCCATTGGCAAACATTAAGAGTGCGAGTGAGCCACTGAAGAGCCAGAGTGAGGGTGCGGTTGAAAACGCCGCCACCACAAACAGGCTCGTTGCCACGACATTGCAGGACATGCCTATTTTTTGGGTTCGCCCGGCGCCTTGCGAGCGTGCAAGGGTGCCGGCGGTGGTCGCGCCGAGTACATAGCTCACCGCGAGGCCGGACCACATCAGGCCAAAATCGGCACTCGACATCCGGTAAAGCTTTTCATAGAGCGCGGCACCGATAGTGATAAAGATGAACCCGCTCGCGCTGACGAAACTGTAGCAAAGCGAGTGCCCCATGAAGAGGGGTTTCTTCAGTAGCGTTTTTCCGCCCCCAATCAATTGCGAAAATGACATGGGAATCGTGTCGATCGGTCGGGATTCTTTGAGGCGCAGAGTCAAGAGCAAAAGCAATGCGGCAGCGAGCACCACGTGCAGCCCAAAAATACCACGCCAACCCAGCCATTCGCTCGCGAGTCCTCCGACGAGCGGAGCCAGTACCGGCGCGACCCCCATCACGGCGGTGATGAACGACAAAGCCGTGGCTGCGGGGCCCGGCTCGAACGCGTCACGCACGATCGCGCGTGTCACGACGGTCGCGACGGAGACGCCCATCGCCTGTAAAAACCGCGCGATGACGAGTGCTGCCAAACTATCGGCGAACGTGGCGAGCACGCTCGCCAGCAAAAACAGCGTGAAGCCCCCGATTAAGACAGGTTTGCGACCGTAGCGATCGCTCAAGAGGCCCTGCAGCGGCTGAAAGAGGGCAAGCCCAAAGAGGTACGCCGAAACCACAAACTGCAGGCTCGCGTAATCGGCATCCAGCGACCGCGAGAGCAGGGGCAATGCCGGCACCACGCTGGCCATGCCAAAAGCCGACAGACTGCTCGCGATACCGAGCAGAATGACGAAACCCCAGCTCCCCGACAGGGATTGATCGGCGCGGTTCAGTGGGAGCTCAACTCAGGCCGTACCCAACTTGAAGCGTCAACTCAAGTCTTGCCCAGGTGGGTTTCAATCTCGGGCACGATCTGGAACAGATCACCGACGAGACCATAATCGGCCACTTCAAAGATAGGCGCCTCTGGATCCTTGTTGATCGCGACGATGGTACGCGCGTCTTTGATGCCGGTCAGATGCTGGATGGCACCCGAGATGCCAAAGGCCAAATACAACTCGGGCGCAATGATCTTGCCTGTCTGGCCAACCTGCATGTCGTTGGCTGCGTAGCCGGCGTCGACGGCGGCCCGTGAGGCCCCGACGGCGGCACCCAATTTATCGGCGAGCGAATACAGAATCTGGAAGTGCTCGGCACTGCCGAGCGCGCGGCCACCCGAAACGACACGCGCCGCTGTTTGCAAATCCGGACGATCGCTGCGAGCCGCCGTCACCGAGACGAAGCGGGTGTGAGTCGGCAAAGTTGCAGACGGGCTCGCGGCCTCGATGTTCGCAGCCGTTGAAGACTCGCCGACCGCCTCGAAGGAGGCGGTACGGACGGTGGCGATGATGGGGCAACCCTCTTCAACCTCAACGGTGACGATCGCATTACCGGCGTAAATCGGTCGCTTGAAACTGCGAACCGCTTCGACAGACATGATGTCCGAGACTTGCGGTGCATCAAGCAGCGCAGCCACTCGCGGCATCAAATCCTTGCCAAACGTGGTGGAAGGCCCAAACACATGGCTGAAGCCGGCAGCCAGCTCCGCCACCTGTGGCGCGACCTGCGCCGCAAGGAGCTGGGTATGGGCCGAATGCGCGACGGTGATCACCTTCGTGACGCCCGCGACACGCGCCGCCTGTACTGCAACGGTATCAGGCTGTGCGGCAAATATGGCCAAAGTAATCTCGGTATCGCCGAGATCCTGCGCGCAACGCACGCACTTGGCCGTGGCTGGGTTCAGTCGCGAGCCATCATGCTCAGCAATGATCAACACCTTGTTCACGATCTCACCTCAAAGAATAATCATCATCCGCCGCACAGGGCAGGCGGGTGGTTGTCGCATGTGTTAAAGCAGACCCTTGCTGCGCAGCGCTGCCACGAGCTCGGCGGTGTCCTTGACCATGATGCCCTTGGAGCGCGCCGCAGGCGGGGCGTATTGCACAGCTTTGACTCGCTGCTTGATCACGACTCCGAGCGCGTTGGCGTCAAGCACATCCAGTGGCTTTTTCTTTGCCTTCATGATGTCCGGTAGCTTCACGTAACGGGGTTCATTCAGCCGTAGGTCGGTGGTGATCACGGCGGGCAGATCCACTTCCAGAGTTTCGAGCCCCGCGTCTACCTCGCGCGTAACGCGCGCGGTGTTTTCCGCGAGCTCAACCTTGGAGGCAAAAGTGGCTTGTGGCCGACCCCAGAGCGCCGCCAGCATCTGCCCTGTCTGGTTCGCATCGTCATCGATGGCCTGCTTGCCGAGGATGGCGAGCATCGGGGTCTCGCGCTCGATAAGCTTGAGCAAAATCTTGGCAGCTGACAGCGGTTCAACCGCTTCGTCGGTCTGTACGTGCAATGCACGGTCAGCTCCCATGGCGAGCGCTGTGCGCAACTGCTGTTGGCAATCCGCCGAGCCGATCGAGACCGCCACCACTTCCTCGGCGTGGCCTTGTTCTTTGATGCGTAGCGCTTCTTCCAAGGCGATCTCATCAAAGGGGTTGATGCTCATCTTGACGCCGTCGGTGATCACGCCCGAGCCGTCGGGTTTGACCCGAATACGGACGTTGTAATCGACGACGCGTTTGATCGGAACGAGAATCCGCTTCATTGCCGCACTGGCTCCCTGCTCGACATAAAAAATCACCGCTATTCTACCGTCCCGGAGCGCGCAGGCCCAGCAGAAACCCCGACGACCGCAAGGTCGCCGAGGGTGACGTCACCTTCACATGCCGTGTTTTACAAACCCAGCGCGCCCGGATTGCATCGTCGTTGCGGGTCAAGCAGCTGCTTGAGCTCGCGCAGGAGCTTGGCGTTGCTCGGCTCACGCCCGCGTAAAAATGGATAAAACTTGCCGATCTGAAAATGGGCGGCGCCATGCTCGAGAAAAATATCCGCGATGCCGTGTTTCATTTGATCGACCAAGGCGCGTCCTTCCGGATTATCGGCGAACTGCGGCAGGCTCGCGGCGTAGCCCTCGGGCATCAATCTTTCTTGAGTGATGTTGAAGCCGTCCTCCCAATAGAACACCGGCTCATACAGGAAGGCATTGGTCGAGATGGTCATGAACATGGCGCCGTAGCGGATTTTGAGTCGCTGCATGTCGGCTGCGTACTGCGCGTAGTAGGACGACAAATCCTTACGGAAGGCATCGACCCGCGAAAACGGTAAGACACCGTGCACGGGCACCCAGCGCTCACCGAGTGGACTGCGCACGTTGTAGAGCGGCATGAAGGGCATGGCGTTGGCGACCGTGGGGACCGTCGCCGGCACCTCAGCGCCATGAGGCTGGATCGCCGCGCGCAGCCGAGCGACGGCGGAGCGACACGCCGCATCGTCGATGCCGTCGACGATCCAATGCGCAGAGAACACGGCCCCTTTGAGAAAACCGCGGCCTGCCAAGGCCATTTTTGACAGCTGTTGCAGGCCATCCCACGGTCCGCGTGAACTGCGCCAAACCGCCAAGGCCGATTGCATGGCCGTCGCGGCATCGGCCTTGCCCAGCTGGCCGGCCTGCAGCGCCGGATCAAGACCAAAATTCGTCAAATTGAGGCCCTGCTTGGCTGCAGCCTCCATGCCCGCCAGCATATGGTCGAAATCTTTGAAGCCGAAGGATAGACCCATGACGTGGCTGTTGCGCGGCATCAAGCGCAAGGCCACCGCGGTCTTGATGCCAAGCGCACCGCAATCGCCCATAAACAGACCGGTGAGGTCCGGCCCATAGGAGCGCAGAAAGGGCGTATTTTGCACGCCACCCCACGAGCCGGTGCGCAAAGTCTCGCCATTGGCCAGGATCACCTCGACACCGAGCGTGGTTTCCCCGGAGACCCCGAATACGCCCGTGCCCCAGGTCACGCTGTTTTGCGACAAGGAGCCGCCCACGGTGGCGGCAAGTCCGGAGAAGGGTCCATAGAAGGGGGTTCGCAGCCCGTGCTGCGCCAGCGCCTCGTTCAGCGCCGCCCACGTGACGCCCACTTGCACGACCACATACATGTCGCGGGTATTGAGCTCGAGGATGCGGTTCATCCGCGACGTATCAAGGCTGATGGAGCGCGGCTCGGTGGGCAGATACCCGTCGGTGTAGGATGCGCCGCCCCCTCGAGGCACAACGGCGACGCCCTCGGCCGCGCACAGTTGCACGATTTGAGCGACCTCGGCCGTACTCGCCGGGCGGAGCACGGCCAGCGGTGTGACGCCCGCGCGATAAATATCCGTGGAGTAGAACTCGCGCTCCGCACGATCGGTAAGAACATGATCGTGGCCGATCAAGGAGGAGAGGCGCTGCAGTAGCTGCGCATCATCCAGTTGCAGTTGGGCGTTCATGGGCTAACCCTCCGAGGCATGGCTGCGGGTGCTGCCACGGGTCGGCTCATGCCGCGGCGGCTCACGCTGTTGATCGGCGAATGTTTGCCGGATTTTATTGGCCGTGTCGCGCAGTTTCGGCAGAAAGCGATCGACCGCCAGCTTGAGCGGCACCGCCGTGCCACTGAAACGAACCATCACCGCAGCCAATACCCGATCGTCGATCATGATGGGTACCGCGATGCTGATCTCATCAGACACACGGCGCGGGCGGACCGCGGAGGCATAGCCTTGCATGCGGATATCATTGAGCAGCTTCATGAGATCGGTCCGGTTGCGGGCAAGTGCATCCTCGTCCCGACTGGAGCGGCTCAAAATATCGAGCAAGGATTCGCGCTGAGTCGGCGAGGAAAAGGCGAGATACACCCGACCCGAGGCGGTCGTCAGAAGCGGCACCCGAAAGCCGGCCGAAAATCGCTCGACGGCGAGTGGGCTACGATGGTCCGTCGATTCGCGTACCATCATGGAAGTGCCCGATAGCGAGGCGATGGCAACCGGCCAGACGATTTCTTTGCCGAGTTCATGGATATGGGGGCGAGCAATCTGCGTCACCCAGGCTTCATCGTCATAGCCGTCCGACAGCCCGCGCACCATGATGGTCAGTCGATAGCGATCATCCGTGCTGTCACGGTAGACAAAGCCGGCATGGCTCAAGGTCTCCAAAATTCGGTAGGTGGTGGTGCGTGGCAGGCGGATTTCTTGCGCAACCTCGGACACGGTCGCCCCATTACGCAGGTTCAATACCGTGAGAGCATCAAGGCCGCGGATCAGGGCACGAATGGGTCGAGTGGATTCCATCGAGTCGAATCTCCGTGTAGCGCTGGCGATAGGGCAACAGGACACGCTCTTCGAGTCTAGGGCGGTTGACCGCCGATGTCCACCAAGCGGCCGGCGCGCCGTAGGTTGGTTGGCGAACCACCACTGGAGCTGTCGCGATAGGGGGTAGTTCATTCACCCTAGGGCTGCACCGAGCGAGCAAACAGCAGGAGCCGTCATGACCGATTCTTTGGGTTATCGGATGAAATTTGGCGTCGTTGCGCCATCGACCAACACCAGCGTGCAGCCGGAGTACGACGATCTGCGGCCACCGGGCGTGACCAATCATTTTTCGCGCATTGTGATTCCGGATTCACGGGTCACGACGGATGCGGAGTTCCTGCAGATGATGCACAACATCCGCGGGGCCACCGAGGAGGCCATCGACGCAGTCATGACCTGCGCGCCGGGCTACGTGATCATGGGTATGTCGGCCGAGACCTTTTGGGACGGTGCGGAAGGGGCAGACAAACTGCATCAGCGCATGGAGCAACGCGCAGGCGTTGGCGTCGGGCTGGGCTCGCACGCAGTGCTCGCGGCGCTTCGCTGTTACGGTACCCATCTTCGGCGTATCTCGGTGATCACGCCGTACATGCCGGTGGGGGATGCCATGGTGGAAAAATTCTTTGCCGACAATGGCTTTACCTTACATGCACTGAAGGGCCTCAAATCCCCGAGCCCCATGCTGATTGCGCACGAGACGCCGGCCACCTTGCGCGCCGCGATTCGGGAAGTGGATGATCCCTCGGTCGAGGCGATTGTGCAGGTGGGGACCAACCTTGCGTGCGCCGCGGTTGCCGCCGAAGCCGAGCGCTGGCTAGATAAACCCGTGATTGCGATCAACACGGCCACCTATTGGCATTCCCTGCGCCAGAACGGCATCACCGATCGGATCCATGGCTTTGGATCATTGCTGGAAAATTTCTGAGGATTCATCGCATGCACTACGACTACATACCCATCAACTTGCGCCCACCGTTGCGATGGCCCGAAGAGAAGCGGGTGGCGCTCATCATCACGCTCAACCTCGAGACCTGGGACTTGGTCAAAGATACCGATAAACCCTATTACGCCGGTGGTCCCGCCATCCTGCCGGATGTCTTGCCGGGTGATACGCCGGATTTCCCGAACTACACCTGGCGCGAATACGGGCAGCGAGTCGGCGCGTTCCGTTTGTTCGACATGTTTGACGAGGAGGGCGTGAAGCCCTCTTGCACCATCAACGCGGTGACGGCGCTGCGTCGACGGCCGATGCTCGATGCCGCGCTAAGCCGAGGCTGCGAAATTCTGGCGCACAATTACGAGCAAGGGGAACTGCTGACGGAGTTTGCCAAGCAACCCGAGCGCGAGCGTGACGTGATTGCGCGCTCGCTCGCGGTCTACGAGCAAGCTGTGGGCCGAAAGGCACGGGGTTGGTTATCGTCCTCGCTGCGCGGCACACTCAATACGGCTGATATTTTGGCCGAGCATGGCTTGCTGTTTTATTGTGATCTCATGAATGACGATCAGCCTTATTTGATCGACACGCCGCACGGCCCGATCGTGTCGACGCCCTACACCAATGAGATCAATGATTTCACGCTGCTTACGCGGCGTAATCACACCACCGATGAGTTTCGAGACATCCTCATCGAGGAGCTGAATGAGCTGCATCGTGAGGGCGAGAAGACCGCTCGAATCATGAACATTGGCCTGCATCCGCATGTCAGCGGACGTGCTTATCGAATACGGGCGCTACGCGAGTTCATCCGCCACGCCAAAACCTTGCCTGGCGTTTGGTGGACGACCCGCGAAGAAGTGGCAAATTGGTATCTGCAGCAACAGCCGACGGGAGGGCAGCGCTCATGATAAACCCACAGTCTCTCGAGCTAGGGCAGTGGGCGCCCGCCACCGCGGGTGCGCGGCAATTTTTGGCGCAGCCTGATCGGCGGATGCTGATTGGGGGTGAGTGGGTCGAGGCGTGCTCGGGCGCGCGTCTCGAATCGCGCAACCCGGCCACGGGTGAGGTTCACGCCAGCATTCCGGCGGGCGATGCTCGCGACGTTGATGTCGCCGTCGCGGCGGCTCGTGAGGCGTTTGAGCGGGGCCCTTGGCGGACGTTATTACCGGCGGAGCGCGCGCGTCTGCTGTGGAAGGTTGCCGATCTCATCGAAGCGCATCTCGATGAGCTTGCAGAGCTTGAGAGCCTTGATCAGGGCAAACCACTGTGGGTGGCCAAATACGCCGAGATCCCGGGCGCCATCGAACAATTCCGCTATTTTGCTGGTGCGGCGACGCGGCTCGAGGGCAGTACGATCGACCCCTCGATCAACTATCAGCCGCCCGGTAAAAAACTTTTTGCTTACACGCGCAAGGAGCCGATCGGCGTGGTCGCAGCTATCGTGCCCTGGAACTCGCCTTTGGTACTGACGGCCATGAAAATCGCCCCGGCGCTGGCAGCAGGCTGCACCATGGTGCTGAAGCCTGCGGAAGACACGTCGCTCACGGCACTGCGTCTGGCCGAGCTCATGCTGGAGGCGGGTGTGCCGGCGGGGGTGTTGAACGTGGTGACCGGTTTCGGTGAAGCCGCGGGCGCCGCGCTCGCTGCGCATCCGGGGGTCAATAAGGTGGCTTTCACCGGCTCGACTGAGGTCGGCAAGCTGATTCTGGATGCCGCACGCGGCAATCTGAAAAAAGTCACGCTGGAGCTCGGCGGTAAGTCGCCCGTGATCGTGATGGCTGATGCCGACCCGGCGCTCGCCATACCCGGTGCGGCCAACGCCATTTTCTTCAACGCCGGGCAGGTATGCGTCGCGGGCTCAAGGCTTTACGTCCAGCGTCAAATCTTTGATCAAGTGATGGCGGGCGTCGCTTCGGCCGCCAGCAATATCAAGCTTGGTCACGGTCTCGACCCTGCGACCCAAATGGGGCCGCTCGTCAGTCGCAAGCAAGCCGAGCGCGTCGCAGGCTACATCCGATCTGGGACTGCACAAGGTGCCGAACTACGTTGTGGAGGCGCCGAACACTTCGGGCCCGCAGGTACTTTTGTCGCGCCCACCCTGCTCACGGGGGTGCGAGGCGATATGGATGTGGTGCGGGAAGAAATCTTCGGTCCAGTGGTGGTCGCAACGCCTTTTGATGAGCCGGAGGAGGCGGTGGCCATGGCCAACGACACCGAGTTTGGCCTTGCCGCCAGTGTCTGGACCGAAAGTCTGTCAACGGCCCATCGCCTCGCTGCGGACATTCGTGCCGGTACCGTTTGGATCAACAGCCACTCCATGTACGATGCCAGCTTGCCGATCGGGGGTGTCAAACAGTCGGGGTGGGGGCGAGACAGTGGGCACCAAGCGGTCGAAAATTATTTGGAAACAAAAACCGTCTGCGCCGTGATTTAGTCGCGGCGCCAGACACGTTGAGGGGGTCACGTGTCTGTCGAGTCAAAACTGACAACATCGCAGTTGCTGGCGTACGCGGCGCCCACGGTCGCGCTGCAGGCCATGCTCGTGCCGCTCTACAATTTTTTGCCGCCGGTCTATTACTCGGCCGAAGTGGGCATGGTGGCGCTCACGGTGGCGATCATTTTTGCCGTGGGTCGATTTTGGGAAGCCGCCATCGATCCGTTGGTCGGCGCGCTCTCCGATCGCACCACCCATCGGTTCGGTCGCAGACGCCTTTGGATGGCCGTCGGTACGCCGATTGCGCTCATCTCGGCTTGGTTTTTATTGCAGCCGCCCGCAGGCGCAACGCCAGGCTATCTGCTTTTTTGGTTGGTCAGCTTTTATGCGGGCTGGACCTTGGTCTATGTACCTCATCAAACCTGGGGTGGCGAACTCTCCGCGGATTACACCGAGCGCAATCGGATTGCGGGCTTTCGCGAGAGCGGTGCATTTGTCGGATATCTTTGCGCTAGTGCGGTCGGTATCTTTTACTGGATCTGGCTGCAGGGCGTCGCGTTCCCAAGCTACGCTCAGATCGTGCAATCGGTCGGGGTATTCTTTGCTGTTGCCTTGCCGCTCGCCATTCTTTGGTGTTTTAAGCGTGTTCCGGTCGCCGATGTGCGCCCAGAGCGAGCCCCTGGCTGGGGTGAGCTGGCACGCATTATTGTCCGCAATCGACCTTTCAGGCGCCTCATCGGTGCGTACCTCATAGATCGGCTCGCCATGGGTGTTTATTTTGGCGTACAGCCGGTCTTGATCTCTCAGGCGTTGGGCTTGCATCAACATGTCTTGACGGTCGCCTTGGTCAACACCGTGGCGGCGGTGCTGCTGGCGCCGCTCTGGATTCCGCTCGCAAATCGGCTCGGTAAGCACCGCGCCTACTGCGCAGCGAACATATCGACGGCAATTGCCTACTCGGCGCTCTTTTTCGTGCCAGCGGGGTTGCTCTGGCCCGTATTGGTGGCGAATGCGGTAATGGCTTTTGGTAATGGCGGCACCCTCATTACCCCACCGTCGATGACGGCGGACGCGGTCGATGCCGACGAACTGCAGACGGGGGTCGCGCAAATGGGCGGCCACATGGCGTTTCTCGCCTCGGTTTTCAAGTTGGGCATGGGGCTGGGGCTGTTTCTCGGACTCGGGTTTTTGACCTTATTCGGCTATGTGGATCTCAGTCAGACCTTGACCGGCAGCGTGGAACAAGGCGTGCGGATCGGTGCTTCCTGGTTGCCGGCGGCCATGTTGCTGCTGCCGATTCTCATCATGTGGAATTACCCGATCGACAGTGCGACGCACCAACGTATTCGCAATCGGCTCGCCGTTGCACGCGGCCATCAGGAGGCGTCATGAGTGTTATTCGCTGGCTGCTTAACGGAATCGCGGCGATTTTGCTGGTCGCGCTAGGCGCGATACTGCTGCTCATCACGACCATGTGGGTGGCGGATCCTGCCGTACCACGCAATATATTCTTTGGGCAGCCCATTTCGGCGCCGGCCTCGGTTGAATTATCGCAACCGCAGGCACTTGTAGCCGGGGTAACTCAGGAGGTGCCGTCCGGTCACAACACTGAAACGAACACGGATTCCGATCCGAGCCCTGATCCTGCGATCGATACGGCGATCGACCCCGAGCTGTTTGATCCGCTCGTGTTCGGCGAGGCCGTTCGCTATGCAGACGAGTCCCGCTCCGTTGCTCTGCTGGTGCAGCAAGGCGGGGTGATTCGTTACGAGCGCTACTGGCCTGGCTACGATGTGACGACGCGCACCAATCCCAACTCCATGCACAAGCCCGTGCTCGCGCTGCTGCTGGGTGCCGCCATCGCGGACGGCTACATAGGCTCGGTGGATGATGCGGCGGCCCTTTGGTTGCCGGAGTGGCGCGGGGATGCGCGACGCGACATTACCCTGCGGCATTTGCTGCAGATGGCGAGCGGTCTTGAGGTGCCGGTGTTTGGTACCTGGAAGTCGGCCAAAATCCTGTTTGGCTCGGATCTGGTTGCCGGCGTGATCGGGCTCGTGGCCGAGAAGCCGGCCGGTAGCGACTTTCAGTACAGCAACGCGAATTCTCAATTGCTCGCGCTCGTGATTGAGCGTGCGACGGGTCGACCGTATGCCGAATACCTGTCTCAGCGACTATGGCAACCGCTTGGGGCGGGCGATGCGTTTCTTTGGTTGGATCGACCCGGCGGGATGCCTCGCGGCTTTTGCTGCCTCTTTGCCACCGCTCGCGATTGGTTACGCGTGGGCGAGCTGTTATTGAATCGGGGTGCCTGGGGCGGTGAGCCACTGGTTCCACGTGACTATGTGGAAGCGATGCTCAGCCCCTCTGCCACGAACCCAAACTTCGGCTTCCAGCTTTGGCTGGGGTCTCCCAAAGGGCAAATCCGTAAATATAACGACTACACCGTGACGGCATTTCATTCGGTGCCATTTGTGGTCGAGGATGTCATCACCGTTGATGGCTACGGCGGTCAGCGCGTGTACATCGTTCCGTCCCGCGAGCTGATCATCGTACGTACGGGTGTGTCTCGCAGCGACTGGGACGACGCCGTCATCCCGAATGCGGTCTTGCGAGCATTGCGTCTCAACGGGCTAGGGGTGAGCACCGAGAGCGAGCGCAACATGACAGTGGAAGGAGCGATTCAATGAAAACACTCAGCGAGTTGCGCCGCCTGCGCCTGGCCGAGGGCATCTTGTCGCTGCTTATCCTGCTGCTGGTGTTGTTCCAGATGTACCAGTCAACCAAGGTGGGTGTCACCCCGCGCGGGACAGCCGCTCGCGAAGCCCTGCAGCATTTGCACATCTCGAATGGATTGAGCGTGCTCTTTCTGTTGTTGCCGAGGCTATGGCTTCGGTGGTATCTGCCGCGGCCAGCCGTGCCGAGCGGAGTCCCCGTTCACGCCGATTTATTGGCCCGCCGCACGATCACCGTGTTGCTTTGGACCTTGTTGGGTTTTTGCCTTACCGGGCCACTCTTCGCGTGGTCCGAGGGTCATGCCGTATCCTGGTTTGGGTGGCTGCAGTTGCCCGCTCTGATCCCGGCCAGTTACCGCGCATCCGTGACGCTCGGCTATCTGCACAGCATGCTCGGTTTCTTCGTGATTCTGGTGTTCGGCTTTCTGCTGCTGCTGGGTGTTTGGCAAGGCTTGCGTTACCGCATCGGTCCGTGGCGGCTGCTGCCGCTGTTTCCGTGGGCGCCGGGGAGTGTAGCGCCGTTTGATAACGATACCGGGTTTCGCGATGGCAGCATCCGCACGCAGTCAACCATCACCGTCGGATGGCAGCTTGCACACGCCGTGCTGCTTGTCGTGGTGCTATCGGTCGCGGTCTGGATGCCGTACAAAATCTTTGGTGTCGTGCCCATGACGACGGGCAAGCAGCTCGTCGCCTCCGGTCCTGCGCCAGAAGTCGACCCTTACCTTGACGTCGGCGATATGCCCGCGCTCACGGGGCAGACCGCGACCGATTTCATGTGGTGCCGTTTTTGCCATAGTTTTGAGGCCGACGGGCCGCATGGCGTGGGGCCGAATCTCCATCGAGTGTTCGGTAGACGGGTGGCGAGCGCGCCCGGGTTCTTTTACTCGAGCGCGCTTGTCAAAGCCGGCGAGCAAGGCGTGGTGTGGGACCGCGAGCTCATCGAACAGCTGATTGCTGACCCCGCAGTGTTTCTCGACGGCGAGCATCGCATGCGCTACAAGGCGATTGAGGATCCAGCGGCGCGCGCCGATATTGTCATGGCCTTGAAGGTTGCGACGCGCTAAGAGGCATTACGCCCTAAGAGGCATTACCAGCCGCAGGAATATCAGGGATTACTTTTCGCGTGAGGGCGCTCAATTCGTCCGCGACTCAGCGATAGTGCTGCATCGGCTTGAAGCAGTTCACTCAGTTGCTCTTGCACTGCAGGATCATCCCTGAGCCAGCTGCGCAGGTGCAGGATGCTGAGCCTAAGAAAATCTTGTAGGTAGTCGGCGGCGTAAGGCGATCGCGGCAGATCTTGCCGTCCGACTTGACCACCAAGGTAATGATCCGCGCCGTCCTGCACGAGCAAGAGCCGTCGCTCGGAGCCGGCAAGATCAAAGACTTCTCGACGCCAGGCATAGCCCGAGAGTCCGGGCATTTGCGCAAGATCATCCGTGCCCACCGTGATCAATAGAGGCATTTGCAGCGCAGCGAGATCGGCGGCCGTCACGAGGCCAGGCAACAGCCCAGCTCCGCTGATGATCACGGCACCGGCCACCCGTGTCTCGCGCCTGTATACAGGTTCGCCGGTATGGGGATCGCGGTAGCTGGCGCCAGCGAGTGTTTGGGCGACCAGCCCGCCGAAGGAATGCCCCGTGACCGCAAGACGTGAGGTCTGCGCGCGATCGCTGAGTCCTGCCTCTCTCAAAATTCGCTCTAAGTCCTGAACGAGGGTCTCCATATCCGCGAGTCGCCAGTCAAAGAATTTCGGGTTTTGGCCCCCGCGCGGCGTGCCCATGCTCACCGAATCGGCGTGGGTCGGTGCAATCACAATGAAGCCTGCTGCGGCCCAGGGCTTGAGGATGGGGTCATATAAATCGTTGGAGGAGTAGGCGCCGTGCGAGAACAGAACGATTGGCAAGCCTTTGCCTGTGGACGGCGCGAGCAAGCGATAGGGCTGGCGCCTATCCTCGACCGCTATTTCGCCCCGGACATCGATCAAGGAAATATCGACCGGGGGAACGTCTATCAAGGAAACATCACGGAACTGACCTTCACCGGCGACGGCGGCTGTGGCAATGAGCCCCACCAGCCACAGGACCGTCGACGCGAGACGGCGAAACGCCATCAACATGCCGCTGACCCTGCTGCCCGCCCCGCGATCGCACCGAGCGTGATGGCCATGCAGAGACCCATCGCCGGCAGATAGCCTGTCACCGCAGGTCCTGAGACCCCGCGCGCGGCGCCGCCACCGGCGTACAGGTTGGGTAGGGGGCGGCCGTCTGCACGCACGACCCTGGTATGGTCGTCCACCTGCAATCCACCTTGGGTGTGAAAGAGCGCGCCTGTAACGCGGACCGCGCAGTAGGGCGGGGCGAGCGGGGCAAGTCCGGTGAAGTCGCGCCCGAGTCGATCCACGCTGCCGGTCGCACGCGCGGCCTCGATCTCGGCTTGCTCGGTGGCGAGGCTGCCGGGTGGCAGCCCGCACAGGGTTTCGAGCGCCGCCCAAGTGTCGGCCTTTTTGATGGCGCCCACCTCGACCAGCTGTTGTTGTTCCACCGAGTGCGCGACACAAACCTCGTGTCGCTGTTGATCAAAGATCACCCAGGCAAGACCCCCGGGCTGCTCGAGCACGGGGACGCACATCCCCGAAATATTCTCGAGCTCATGCGTGAATCGTCGTCCGTCCGCGTTGACGAGAAAGCCGCCCTCGATCATCAGCGGATGAGGTACGACCACTTGTTGCGGATCGGCGAGGGTGCCGAGGCCCTGATAAGCGCTCATATCACCGAGCGCAGCGCCAAGCTCCGCACCCCAAAGAATCCCGTCACCCTGATTGCCCTCGTGGCCAAAATATTTAGCGCTGGCCATTTCGGGAATATGCTGAGCAATCAGGGCATGATTGCCACCGAATCCGCAGGTCGCGAGAATGACTTGATCGCAGCCGAGATCTTCGAATCCGTCGGGTCTTTGGATCCTTACGCCTACCACTCTGTCATCTGCGTTGGCATAGAGCGCCACCACGTGAGCTTCCGTCATAACCTCGATCCCCGCGCGGGCGCAGGCATTGCCGAGCAAGGCCAACAATTCTTCGCCATTGCGCCCCGGCGGAATGTGCAAACGGGGTTGCGAGTGACCGAGTCCCACCCATTTGAAGTCCAGCAACAGCGGCACTTCATGGGTGTCAGCCAGCCAGTCGAGCACGGGCCCGGACTGTTCACCCACCACGCGCGTGAGCAGGGGATCCGCTCTGCCTTCGGTCTTGGCCATCACATCGTTGATAAACGCGGCAACCGAATCTTCGATGTCGGCCTCCCGCTGCGCTCGCGTGTTGACGCCACACACCGCGCCGAGTGACATCGACGTGCTGCCCCAAGGGCGCTTATCGCGCTCCAGCACCAGCACGTCGGCGCCGGCATCGTGGGCAGCGAGTGCTGCCGTGAGGCCACAAGCCCCGGCCCCAATGACAACGACCGGTACGGAAAATTCAAATTCAGGAATCGGATTGCGGATGATGCTCATGATCTTAAATGTGATTCAGCCAGTGAACGAAACGTTGGCCTGCGATTGCGGCCGGTTCGTGGCCGACGGCGGCGTTTGCGCAGTCGCTTCAGTCTAGCATTCGCGCTGCAACCGCTGGCACTGAGTAGAATGATATGGTTCATCAGCGTGGGGTTCTGGAACGGGGGTGTAGGTATGCAGCAAGCACGACGGGCGGTGGATACGATCGATGGTGCCTTGGCGGCCTTGCGTCAGGCGCTTGGTGATGAGCGCGTCATTACGGCCAGCGAGGAACTCGCCTTTTACTCGCAAGACGTGTATCGCACTGGCGTGACGCCAGCGGCAGTGATCAGACCCGCGAGCACGGAACAATTGGCGGCGGCGTTGCAGGCTCTGGCGCCCTTCAGGTTGCCCGTGGTGCCGCGCGGTGGCGGCATGTCCTACACCGATGGGTATCTTCCGGTTGAGTCGAGCTCGATCATGGTCGACATGCTGGATATGCAGCGGGTGATCGAGATCAACGCGGAAGATGGCTATGTCACGGTCGAATGCGGCGCCACCTGGAAGCATTTATTCGACAGCTTGGCGCCACACTGTGTGCGAACGCCTTACTACGGGCCGCTCTCGGGACTGCGCTCGAGTGTCGGTGGCGCCTTGTCCCAAGGCAGTATTTTTTTGGGCTCCGGTCGCTACGGGGCGGTCGCCGAAAGCGTGATCGGGCTCGATGTGGTGACGGCAGAGGGGCGGGTGCTGCATCTCGGTAGCCATGCCAATCGACGGGGTGCCCCCTTTTTTCGCCAGTTTGGCCCTGACTTGATGGGTATGTTCCTCTCCGATTGTGGTGCCCTGGGTATCAAGACTCGGGCGACGTTTCGCTTGATTCGTCCGCAAGCCGAAAGTCGCTTTCTCTCGTTCAGTTTTCGCGAGCCCGCCGCGCTCTTTACGGCGATGGCCGAGGTCGCGCGCGCCGATGTCGTCTCGGAGCAGTTCGGGTTTGACCCCGGTCTGCAGGCCGTTCGTATGAAGCGCAGCAGCCTCGCCGAGGATGCCAAGGCGCTCGGCAAGGTGGTGACTCAGTCAGGCAGCGTGCTCAAAGGTTTGAAGGAAGGTGCCAAGGTCGTTCTCGCCGGTCGCAGCTTTCTTGAAGAGGGTTCGTTTTCGGTGCATCTCTCTGTGGATGGGCGTGATGCGGCCGATGCCGAGGCAAAGGCGACGATTGTTCGCCGCATCATGTCGGCCGGTGGCACCGAGGTTGAAAACACGGTCCCCAAAGTCATGCGGGCCAACCCGTTTGCCGAGCTCAACAGCATGCTCGGGCCGTCGGGTGAGCGCTGGGTTCCCGTGCATGGCACCGTGCCGTTCTCGGCGACGCTCGGCATGTATGAGGCCTGCGAGGCGGTGTTTGCGCGGCACGCCGACACCATGCAACGCTTCGAGATTGATCGCGGATATCTTTGTTGTACGGTGGGTTCCAGCGGCACGCTGCTCGAGCCCGTCATGTATTGGCCCGATGCGCGGCTCGGCTTTCATGAACGGGTGCTCGATGCGGGCTATCTCGCGAAGTTGCCGAGGTATGCATCCAACCCGGAGGCGGCCGCCGCAGTTGATTCGATCCGCGGCGAACTCGCCGATGCCTTCATGGAGCGCGGTGCAGTCAGTTTTCAACTCGGTAAGTTCTATCGTTTTCAGCAGGGATTGGATCCCTCGGCCGCCACCTTGCTGCGCGAGCTCAAACAGTTGTTCGATCCGCAGCGGCGCATGAATCCGGGCGCGCTGGGGTTATAAACGGATGACTCGGGTCATGAACGCTCGGGTTATGTACCGATGAATGGCTTGCAGTGGGCAGGTGCTGTTACCTAGACTCGAGCTGTCACGATTGTGTCGACCACGGAGGGGGAACCGATGGCCAAGATTGTCGTACTGTTTAATTTGAAGCCGGGCGTCAGCGTCGAGGACTATGAGGCCTTTGCCCGCGACACGGATTTGCCGATCGTGAATGGTCTGCCCTCCATCGATAAATTCGAAGTCTTGCGTGCGACGGGGCTCTTGAGCGGTGAGCCCTCGCCCTATGCGTACCTCGAGATTCTCGAGGTGAACGATATGGCCCAGTTGGGCACGGATGTGTCGACGCCGACGATGCAAAAGGTCGCTGAAACCTTTCGCTCGATGGCCGACAACCCGCTTTTCATCGTCACCGAAGCCCTGTAACGCATGTTGTCTTACGCGCTGAGGCGCATCGGCGGGGTGTTGCCGACCCTGTTTATCATCATAACGATATCCTTTTTCGTGATTCGGCTCGCGCCGGGCGGGCCGTTCGATGACGAGCAGACGCTGCCTCCGGAGATCAAAGCTAACCTCGAGGCCGCCTATGGGCTGGACCGGCCGCTAATCGAGCAGTACGGGCGGTACCTGGCTGGCCTCGTGCAAGGCGACTTCGGGCCATCCTTCAAGTTCAAAGATTTCACCGTGACCGAGTTGATCGCTCAAGGTTTGCCGGTGTCCTTGCTGCTTGGTTTTTTTGCGATTCTGCTGGCTGTTGGGGTCGGGGTGCCGCTCGGTACGCTGGCTGCGCTGCGACAGAATAGCGCCGTTGACTACGGCATCATGGGGGTGGCGGTGATCGGAATCGCGCTGCCGAGTTTCGTGATCGGTCCGCTCTTTGCGCTGATCTTTGGCTTGTACTTGCGCTGGTTTCCGGTGGCCGGATGGGAAAGTGGCGACCTGACTTATTTGGTGTTGCCCGTCGTCACGTTGGCGTTGCCGGTCATCGCGTACATTGCTCGCTTGACTCGTGGCAGCTTGCTGGAAGTGCTTCGCACGAACTACGTGCGTACGGCGCGTGCCAAGGGCTTGACCGAGCGTCAGGTCATTGTGCGCCATGCCTTGCGACCCGCCTTGTTACCGGTGGTGAGCTACCTCGGTCCTGCCACGGCATTCGTCATTACGGGCTCACTGGTGGTCGAGACGGTGTTCGGTTTGCCGGGTAGCGGGCGTTATCTGGTTCAGGGCGCCATCAATCGCGACTACACCTTGGTGATGGGCATGATCGTGGTCTACGGAGGTTTGACGCTGCTGCTCAATCTCATTTCCGATCTGCTCTACGGTTGGCTCGATCCGCGGGTGCGTTATGACTGAGATGGCAGTACGTGGGTTCTGGGGTGATGCCTGGCGGCGACTGCGGCGTAATCGAGCGGCCATGGTCGCCAGTGTCGTGATCATCCTCATTTCGTTGTTGGCTTTCTTGGGACCGACGTTGTCGCCGCATGCCTTTGACGCGATCGACTGGGATCACATGGCCGTACCGCCCGGCGGGCCCAACGATCACTGGCTCGGCACCGACCGTTTGGGTCGCGACCTTTATGTGCGAACCCTGCATGGCGTGCAGATTTCGCTGCAGATTGGTCTATTGGCCACCGTGGTTTCTTTGATCATTGGTGTGCTTTGGGGAGCGACGGCTGGTTATCTCGGTGGTCGAATCGACGGGGCCATGATGCGTTTTGTCGACATCATGTACGCGCTGCCCTATATCTTCATCGTCATCATTCTCTCGACGTTGTTTGATCGGGGTAATATCTACGTGCTGTTTCTGGCGATCGGCGCAGTGGGTTGGTTAACCATGGCCCGTATCGTGCGCGGTCAGACCCTGTCCTTGAAGCGCAAGGAATTCATTGAAGCGGCACTTGCGAGTGGAGTAGGTACGCCGGGTATCTTGCTGCGGCACATCGTGCCGAACGTGATCGGGCCCGTGATCATCTACGCAACGCTCACGATTCCGCAGATGATACTGTTCGAGAGTTTCCTCTCGTTTCTCGGGCTCGGTGTCCAGGAACCGCAAGCGAGTCTCGGCAGTCTCATCAACGAGGGCGCGCAGGAGATGGAATCTGCCGTCTGGATGTTGATTGTGCCAGCGGGTTTTCTTGTGACATTACTCACCTGTTTCAACTTTTTGGGCGACGGGTTGCGGGATGCGCTCGACCCGCGGGATCGCTGAGAGGGCAGCATGATAGATACGGTTGCCAACTCCGGGAACACAGGGGCTGCCGAAGCAGCGACCGTACTTGAGATCAGCTCGCTGTCGGTGCGTTACGCGACGCCCGATGGTGTGCTGGCAGCGGTCAATGATTTCTCCCTGCAGTTGCGTGCGGGTGAGTGCGTGGGCGTGGTCGGCGAGTCGGGGGCCGGCAAAAGTCAGTCTTTTCTCGCAGTCATGGGACTGCTTGCCTCGAACGCGACAGTAGCGGGCAGTGCGAAGCTCGGGGCCCGCGAGCTTGTAGGTGCCAGTATCGACAGCCTGAACCAAGTACGCGGCTCGCAGCTGGCGATGATCTTCCAGGATCCGATGACCTCGCTCACGCCGCACATCAAAGTCGGCCACCAAATTGCCGAGTCGATCATGCTGCACGAGGGGCTATCGCGCGAGGCGGCGATGGCGCGTGCCCTGAAGCTACTTGAGACGGTGCAAGTGACGGATGCGGAGCGTCGCCTCGGGCAATACCCGCATGAACTTTCGGGAGGTATGCGTCAGCGGGTGATGATCGCCATTGCGCTGGCCTGCAACCCGGAAGTGTTGATCGCCGATGAGCCGACTACGGCGCTGGATGTCACTATTCAGGCGCAAATTCTCGCGCTCTTGGCCGAGCTCAAACGCGAGCGCGGCATGGCGATGGCGCTCATCACCCATGATTTAGGGGTCATTGCGGGTATCGCTGATCATGTGGTCGTCATGTATGCCGGACGCATCGTCGAGCGAGGTCCTGTGGCCGCAGTGCTCAAATCGCCGCGTCATCCGTATACCGAGGCCCTGCTGGCCTCGATGCCCCGGGTGGATGAGCCAGGCCACGAGCCTTTGCAGGCCATCGCAGGACAACCGCCGAATCCCCGTCAATTGCCGACCGGCTGCGCATTTCGGCCTCGTTGCAGTCGGGCGGATGCCGGTTGCGAGGTGGCTCCGAAGCTGATCGGCGATGCGCACCGTGCCGTGGCCTGCCACAAACCTTTGAGGGAGTCCGCCCCATGAGGTCTCGAGCATGAACATTTTGCTGAGTTTGCGCGAGCTCAAAGTCGCGTTCCCCGTGGGCGCAGGCTTTCTTCGTCGGCCAAAGAAATTGCGGGCGGTGGATGGTGTGTCCCTCGAGCTTGCAGCGGGCGAGGCGCTCGGTATCGTTGGCGAATCAGGCTGCGGCAAGTCCACACTCGCGCGTGCGATCTTGCAGCTCATTCCACCGACGGCGGGGCAGGTGGTGTGGATGGGGAGAGACATCTCGACACTGTCCGTGTCGGGTATGCGACCGCTGCGGCGCGATATGCAGATCGTGTTTCAGGATCCGCTCGCGAGCCTCGACCCGCGCATGACGGTGGGTGAGATCGTCGCCGAGCCCCTGCGGGTGCATGCGCGCGAGCTCGGTCGAGATGAGCGACGGGCGCGCGTGAGCGAGATGTTGCAGCGAGTGGGCCTGTCCGCGGATGCCATCAATCGCTACCCTCATGAATTCAGCGGCGGACAATGTCAAAGAATAGGCATTGCGCGGGCGATGATCTTGCGGCCTCAACTGCTCGTTTGCGACGAACCAGTGAGTGCGTTGGATGTGTCCATTCAAGCGCAGATCGTCAATCTATTGCAGGATCTGAAACGCGAGTTCGGCATGAGTATCCTGTTCGTGAGCCACAATCTGGCCGTGGTACGGCGTTTGTGCGATCGAGTGCTCGTGCTGTACCTCGGTAAACCCATGGAACAGTCGGCGACCGAGCCCCTGTACCAAGAGCCCTTGCATCCCTACACGCGCGGCTTGATTGCCGCCGTGCCACTTCCGGACCCCGACGTGCAGCCGCATCGTTTGGGCACGGTGCTCAAGGGAGAGCTGCCATCGCCACTCGCGCCGCCCTCGGGCTGCGTGTTTCGCACCCGTTGCCCCATGGCGCAAGAGGCTTGCGCGCAGGCCCCACCGCAGCTGGAAGAGGTCAAACCGGGCCGATGGGTAGCCTGTTGGCGATGGCAGGAAGTGGAGCAAATCTGAATGCAACGACTCGTAGGTAAGGTCGCCCTCGTGACGGGCGCTGGCCGACAGGGCGGCCTCGGCGCTGCGATCGCGATGCGGCTTGCGGCCGAAGGGGCAGCGGTGGTGGTGAGC
>CAZHLL010000019.1:0-4807 GCA_964533305.1 uncultured Acidibacter sp. | reverse complement strand
CCTGCCGGCGGATCGGGTCGGGTCTGAGGATGGGATCGGGCAAGTGGTCGCCGCCATTACTCAGGGTGGCGGGCGAGCGGTGGCACAGGCGCTCGATGTGCGCGATGAGCCCATGGTCGAGGCCGCAATATCGCGTGCTGTCAAAGAATTCGGGCGATTGGATATATTGATCAACAACGCAGGCATCGGTTTCATGATGGAACCCCTGGTGGAGATGCCTCTGGCGCGGTGGCGGACGGTGCTTGACGTCAATCTGACGGGAGCTTTTCTTTGCACCCAACATGCCACGCGACAGATGATGCAGCAGGGTGAAGGCGGGCGCGTGATCAATATCGCGAGCGTCGCTGCCAAGTCAGGCTCGGTGCACCTTGCCGCGTACGCCGCTTCCAAACACGGCATGATCGGCCTCACTCGCAGTGCGGCCATTGAGCTCGGGCCTCACCGTATCACGGTGAATGCCGTGTGCCCGAATCACGTGACGACCGGATTGGGTGCCGTACAAAATGCCTACCGCGCCTCGCAACGTGGGCAGACCATTGATGAATACCTCGCTGAAATGCGGGGTCGTATTCCGCTCGGGCGCGTCGGCCTTGCCGAAGATACCGCCAAAGCGTGTGCCTTTCTTTGCTCGGAGGAAGCCGCCTACATCACCGGGGAGGCGATGAACGTCTCTGGTGGTCAGGAAATGCACTAGCGAATGGCGATGCCCATCAGTGGCTGCGAGCGATATCCCTTCGCCAGCATAAAGGAAACTGTTGCATTAAAGTCACATTGACATCATTGCAACATGATGTTTAGAGTCGAGCGTTGATTGCCGTGCTGATTAGATTCATCACGGCGTTTTGATAATGACATTGCAGAACTAGATTTTTTCCTACCTCAGGGGGAGGTTGCATGACGTCCAAGTCCACCATGACCGTTGGCGCCGTCGTTGCGGCGTTGATTGGCAGCTCCAATTGGGCACAGGCGCAAGGTGAAGGCGCTCTGGTGCTCGAAGAAATTACTGTCACGGCGCGCAAGACCGAAGAGCGCTTGCTCGAAGCACCAGTCTCGATCACGGCTTTCTCTGCCGCAGACATCGAAAAGAAAGGTTTTGCGACACTCGAGGATGTCGCTCGCAGCGCGCCGGGTGTGCAGTACTCCCAGCAGGGTGGGCAAATCCCGGGCCGTTACACCTCGGCGATCCGTTTTCGCGGCATGAACGTCAACTCGGATAGCCCCTCGCTGCAATTAGGTTCGCTTTTCATTGATGGGATTTACGTGCTGGGTGGCACGCAGTCCATTCCTTACGATGACGTCGAGCGGATCGAGGTCATCAAGGGGCCGCAGTCGGCGACGTATGGCCGCAGCACCTTTGGCGGCGCGATCAACTACATCACGCGCACACCCTCTTTGACCGAGTATTCCGGGCGTTTAAGTGTGTCGGCCGCAAATTATCAAGACACGGATGTATCGGCGAGCTTTGAAGGGCCGATCGTGGAAGACAAGCTGTCTTTCCGGGTCGGCGGTCGCTACTACAGCCGTGGCGCTATCTACACCGCGACCGATGGCGGCGGATTGGGCGAGGAGAGCAGCAAGTCGGTGGCGCTCACGCTCAACTGGCAGCCTTCCGATGCACTCAATGTCAAGGTTCGCGGCTTTCACAATATCGACGATGACGGCCCAATGATGGGTGGCCTCGTTAATGGGTGGCAGAACGACACCTGCACGGGTACCACAGTCAACACGGAGGACCCGGACTTTCCGGTGGCGAGCCCGCGGAACTACATCTGCGGCGCAGTACCGGAGCCGGGCGTCGCACGTAATATCTTCGGTACCACCCGGGTGATCGACCAGGTGACCTCGTTGTTCCCGCCGCAGGCGGCGCTCAATGGAACGCCGAACTTCGTCTATGATTTCCTCGTGGGTCGCCCGGATGACTCGCGCGTCGATGTGCCCAAGATTGACAAGATTGGCTTGGCGCGCACGGTGACGCGTTTTTCGGTGGACGGGAGTTATGAATTCGCCGGCGGTTACGAGTTGACCTTCCAGGCGGGTCTCAATGAATTGAAGGCGAACTGGATTCGTCCCTTTGGTCTCACGCCCTCGGGTCGATGGATGTCTCGCGATCCGATCGATTCCGAAGACGAGAGCTACGAGCTGCGTATCTCTTCGCCACAAGATCAAGCACTGACGTGGCTGTTCGGGGTCAACTACTACGAGCAGACCTTCATTCAGTCGGGCTCCGGTGGCGATGCCACGTGGTTGTGCCTCGACTTCGCGCCGAAGCCGGTGACGGCGCCGTGCTCGGGTCGTAACTTCTCAACGGCCAACAGCCTGGTGCAGAACACGGACAAGATCACGACCGAGGGCGTGTTTGCGTCGGTGTCGTACGACTTCAATGATCAGTTCTCGATCAGTGTAGAAGGCCGTTATCAGATCGACGAAACGACTCGCGCGATCTTCTCGACCAATCCGACGAGCATCGAGGACAAGAGCTTCCTGCCGCGCTTCATTGCGCGTTGGACGCCGAGCGAAGAAACCAACCTCTACGCCAGCTTTGCCAAGGGCATTCTGCCGGGCGTGATCAACTCGGAAATCGCCGGGGCCACACCGCGTGAGCTTGCTCAGTACCAGACCTTGTTCCCGGGGATCTCGGGCATCGTCGAGGGCGACAAGCTCGACATGGTCGAGCTCGGCTGGAAGCAGCAATGGTTGGATCGTCGGGCGCAAACCAGTGTTGCGCTCTATTGGGGCGAGTGGGAAAACCAGAAAGGTCGCTCGGCCTTCCAAATTCAGGAAGACTGCGGCAGCTTTGCCCACGGTGGCGTTGCGGGTGCGACGGCGGCCAATGGTTGCCCGAATGGCGCGACCGGTCTGCCGGCGTTGTTCCCGAACGGTTCACCGTACCTCAACTCGCGTAACGCGAATGTCCCCGGTAACTCGACCCTCAAGGGTGTCGAGTTCGAGGGTTCGATTCTGTTGAGTGAGGGTTGGGATCTGCGTGGTACGTTGACCTGGGCGCACAGCGAGTACGATGACTTCATCTTCAACTTCGTGCGGCCGATCGCGGGCTTCCAGCAGATGAAGGGTAACCAGAACGCGCGCTTCCCCGAGTGGTCGGGCAGCCTCGCTTCAGGCTATACCGCACCGATTGCGGGCACCGAGTGGGAGTGGTTCGTGAACGGCGACATCAGCTACTTTGGCAAGGCCTACGTGGATGAGAGCAATCTCGCCTACTGCAAAGGCTATTCTTTGGCCAACCTGCGTGTCGGCGGTGAAAAGAATGGCTTCCGCCTTGAGGGCTTCATCAAGAATCTCTTTGAGGAAGAGGCTTGGGCGGCCTGCGCACGCTGGACCGATTTCGACTCGGCACCCAGCCTTGCCCAGCTGACGACCTTCCAGGGTGTGGCGGTCACTCCGACCATGCCGCGTCAGTACGGCATCCGCGCCGCGTACAAGTTCTGAGCGCTCGCTTAGAAACGTTTTTTTTATTGACCTAAAGGCGACGGGGTCATGGTGCAAACCATGGCCCCGTTTTCTTTATTCAGGGATTTACCGCCATGAAGCTGCTTTACACACCCATCAAGGGATATGTCCATACCGTTGAAGCGGTCATTCACTACACGGGCCTGAAGGACGCCATCGAGCCCATCGCCACCAAGCCTTTTGATGTGGACACGCCGCTGGTAGCCACCAACCCGCTCGGCAAGGTGCCGACGCTGGTGCTGGATAATGGCGAGTATTTGGCGGGTGGCCCTGTCATCTACGAATATCTGGATTCTTTGCATCGACGTCGACGGCTCATTCCTGCGAAAGGCGATGCGCGCTGGCGGGTGTTGCGACAGGCGTGGATGGCGGATGGTCTGTTTGACACCTTTGTGCTGTTGATTATCGAGTCGTGGCACGAGCCTGCGACGCAACGCGCCGATTACATCCAACGCTGCCTGCGCAAGATCATTGCCATCCTTGATCAAATGGAGCGTGATGTAGCGAGCTATGAGCGTCTCGATTTGGCTCAGATCCGCGGCATCGGCGCACTGCAGTTCCTGCGCCTCAAGCTGCCGACGGTGGCCCGCGCGACGATCGGTCTCGAGGCGCCCTTTGATCCATTTGACGGCCGTCCCCGACTCGAGAGCTGGTACAAATCTTTGTACCGCAAGAAAATGTTTCGTGAACCCTTGATCAGGGTGGACTGACGATGCCTGTGCCTCATCGCCGCATTCGCGGCAAACTGCATTACACGAGCAACCAACCGGGACGCGTTGGCGTAGAGCGTGGCAGGGAGTATTTTACGATCACGGTGGCTGGTGACGGTCGGCGCAGTCTGCGCGCCTACACCGAGATCGACGATGCGCCGAATGTCATGCGCGATGTCACTCTAAGCCTGGATGCCGAGTGGCGCCCGCAAGATGCCTTCGTCAGGTTGCAGGTGGGTGATCGTTTCATGGGTTCGAGTTGGTTCCGCTTCACGCCCACTCAGGCTGAATGCGAGGGGTTCACGGCCGCGGAGGGGAGAATTGCCCAGACCTGGTCGCTCGAGAGACCTCTGGATGGTTTTGGTACTCATCCCATTCAGGCCGATGCATGGATTACCAGTATTGTGCCTGCATCCGCGGGCCAAGAGCCAGGCGAGTACGACAATATTTTGATGTGCTCGTTGGATCATCGCGGGGCAACCGGGCCCATGCTGATGAAGTTCGAGCGACCGGTGAAATTACGTTTCATAGGGCGGGAGACGATCACCGTCAAAGCCGGTACTTTTGATGCCTTGCATTATCGATTTGCTGAAACCACGGATGATGGCAGCGGTGAAACGTGCAACGAG
>CAZHLL010000018.1:0-35286 GCA_964533305.1 uncultured Acidibacter sp. | reverse complement strand
GATGAGGCCGTCAGCGAGGATTTAGCCAGCCTGCGAATTCATGTCACGACGATGGGCGACTTGCTGCTGACCGCGGCAGATCGTCAGCCGGATAAGCTCGCGCTCGTTTTTCCAGAGGCTCGCTACACGTATCGAGAGTTGGCTGCACGAGCCATGCGCCGAGCGCGCAGCCTGCAGGCGCTTGGGGTAAAGCCGCGCGATCACGTCGGCATCTTGATGCACACCTGCCCCGAGTTCGTCGAACTCTACTTTGCGATCGCGCTCTGCGGCGCGGTCATTGTGCCCATCAATGCGCGGTACAAGAGTTCGGAAATCGGCTATGTGGTGGAGAATGCGGATCTTGTCACGCTGATCACGACCGATGCCGTGGCAGAGCAGGTCAATTTCGTCGAGCGAATTGAGGGGGCGCTCCCGGGTCTGGCCGCGCAAGATAACCCGTCTCAGATCTCGGTGCAGGCGGCACCCAAATTGCGCAATGTCGTGCTCTTTGGTCGCACTGAGCGGGCAGGCTTCATTGCCGAAACCGATTTTGATGCGCTCGCCGACCAGGTGCCCGAAATCTCGGTGCATAAATCCCGTTTGCGCACCCGCGTGCGCGACGTGGCGCTCATGCTCTACACCTCCGGTACAACGGCGAACCCCAAAGGCTGTCTCATCACCCATGAAGCACAGGTTCGCAACTCGATCGCGCTCGGGCGACATCGTTACCGGCTGACTACCAATGATTCGTTGTGGTCGCCGCTACCGATGTTCCATATCGCGGCTGTCCTACCCATGCTCGCGATCTTTGATGTGGGTGGAACCTACATCACGATGGGTTATTTTGATGCGGGTGTTGCGCTCAAGATGCTGGAGGAGCACAAGGTCACGGCAACCTACCCGAGCTTCGTAACCATCATGCAAGGACTCATCTATCACGAGGATTTTCCAAAGCGTGATCTCTCGAGCATCAAGCTCATGAATTCGAACTTTGCCGTGCAACCACCGGGCGTCGCCGAACCCATCATGAAGGCGATGCCCAATGCGATTCAGGTGGGCAGTTTTGGCATGACGGAAGCCTCGGGCACCGTCACGACCGGCTCACCCTCCGAGCCCGAGCAGCAAAGAATCACGCGCCTCGGACGGCCGTTACCAGGCCTTGAGTTGCGAATCATTGATCCGGAGACGGGCGAAGATCTACCGGTCGGCCAACGCGGCGAGGTCTTGGTCCGGGGCTACAGCCTGTTCGAGGGCTATTACCGCGATGCGGAAAAGACCGCCACCGCACTCGATGCCGAGGGGTGGTTCCACACCGGGGATATCGGCTCTCTCGATGCAGCCGGAACAATCCTGTTTCATGGTCGCTTCAAAGATATGCTGAAAGTGGGCGGCGAGAATGTCGCGGCAGCGGAAATTGAAGCCCATCTGCAAAAACATCCCGCCGTTAAGCTCGCGCAGGTGGTCGGCATCCCCGATGCCAAATATGCTGAAGTCCCTGCCGCCTTTGTTGAGCTACAACCCGGCGTGGCGGCGACAGAGGCCGAGCTGATCGACTTCTGTCGTCGTGATATCTCGAGCTTCAAGGTACCTAGACATATCCGTTTCGTGACCGAGTGGCCCATGTCCTCGAGCAAGATCCAGAAATTCCGGTTGCGTAATCAACTGGTCGACGAACTCGGTTTGGCTTGACCGCCCCGTTCAAAGCACCACCCCATTCAAAGCAGAGGAGATACCGCGATGATCACTTTCTTTGCAACGCTACAGGTGAAGGCTGGCAAGGAGCATGAGTTCGAGCGACTCCAGCAGGAATTGTCGGAACTCACCCATCAACATGAGCCGGATACGCTGGTGTATGACGTGATCAAGCATCAGGAAAAGCCTGGCGTCTACGCCGTCTATGCACGATTCAAAGATCAGGCTGCTTTTGATTACCACCAGAAAACAGACTTCCATGATCGCCTGGTTCCGCCCATTTTTGATTGTTTGGAAAATGGCGCCGAAAGCATGACGCTCGACTTCTACAGCCATGTCGGCTGAACCCATGCGACAGACACTACTCGGGCCGGTGATGCAGCTCGGGTTTGTCGTACCTGATCTCGAGCAGGCTGCCCAGCATTGGGCATCGCTTGGCGTTGGGCCTTTCTTTGCCCTTGAGCACATTACCTTTGCCGAATGCTCCTTCCGCGGAAAGCCACTGCAGATCGACATGTCGGTCGCGGTCGCCCAATGGGGCGAAGTACAGGTGGAACTGATCAAACAATACGACGATACACCGAGCATCTACACCACTACCGAATGCTCGAAGAGGGGGGGGCTGCAACATTTTGGTGTCATGACCGACTCGGTGGCGAGCAGTCTTGAGCGACTCGCCAAGCAAGGCATTGAACCCGTGCAGCAAGGCTCGACGGGTAACGGTATCCGCTTTGCGTACGTCGATACGGATGCGCAACCGGGCTCCTACCCCGGCTGCATGATCGAACTGATCGAACGCGGCCCAGCGATTGAAGGATTCTTCAAGCTGGTGCGGGATGCAGCGGCGCGCTGGGATGGGCGCGAACCCTTCCGTCGACTGGGCTGACTGGATCGCCCGTGTCAAAGGCCTTACCCAAGATTTCTTTGACACCGGTACAACTTGCGTATCACGTGGCGGACCCCGAAGCCGCAGCAGCCGAATACGCGGAGCACTCAGGCTGGGGCCCGTTTTTCGTCATGCAGCATATCCCCCTCGATTACGCGCGACATCGCGGGACGGAGCGGCCTTTCCGACACTCTTCAGCCTATGGCCAGGCCGGCAAAATGATGGTGGAACTCATCGCACAGGACGACGATGAACCCTCCGCACTGCGCGACATGTTCACACGTGACCAGACGGGCTTGCACCACGTTGCCTGTTTTGTCTCAGACTTGAATCAGGCGTGCGAGGCCTATACCCGCGCGGGCTATGCGCTCGCGCTCGAAGCGCGCACTACGACCGGAGTGGATTTCGTGATGATCGACACCCGCGAAACCCTGGGCCATATGCTTGAGCTGTATGAGCCCTGTGAGCCGCTGATCAAATTCTATGATTTTGTGGCCCACAAGGCCAACACCTGGGACGGTTCGCGCCCGGTCCGGGTCCTGCAGGGGTGAGCGCGGGCAAAGAAGTGATTTGGCACACAAGGCAAAGGGGATAACCGATGAGACTCAAGGACAAAGTGGCGGTCGTGTTGGGTGCAGCCGGTCACGACAACATGGGTCAGGTCATCGCACGGCGCTTTGCAACCGAGGGCGCGAAGGTCGTGGTGGCTGGTCGGCGCGAGGCCGAGCTGGATTCTTTGGCTAAAGCGATCGGCGGAGAGGCACAACGCTGCGACATCACGCAACAATCGGACGTGCAGGCCTTGGCGACGGGTGCTGCCGAACGACACGGTCGAGTGGATATCGCCATTAATTGCACAGGTTTTGGTCTACTCGCCAAACTGCTCGACACCACCGAGGAACAACTCGATCAGGTCTCGGCGCTGCATTTCAAGGGTACTTATTTTTTTCTGCAGGCCTTTACCAAGGCCATGATCGCTACGGGTGGCGGCTCGATCATGACGGTGTCATCGGCCTCGGTCCGGGCTCTGCTTTATCATCATGCGGCCTATATCGCGACCAAAGCTTCCACCGAAGCTCTCGTACGATGCTTCGCCAATGAATTCGGCTCCAAAGGTATCAAGGTCAATGCACTTGCACCGGGTTTCACCGAAACTCCGATGACCGCCAAAGAATCGCAGATACCGGGGCTACTCGATGTGTTTCGCAAGGAATACCCACTCGGTCGTGTTGGCACGAGCGAAGATGTCGCCAACGCCGCACTATGGCTCGCGGGTGATGAGAGCTTCATCACCGGCGAGACCCTGCAGATCAATGGTGGAGTGACGCTGCGGCGCAATCCCTCACCCGCCGAGATCAACGCGGCTATGAAGGCTGCGCGCTGATCACGGCGAGGTCGCCTTAGCGTCGTTGATCAAACCGGCGGCCGACCATGGCGGCCGTGATGTTGACCTTCTGGATATCGACGGCGCCCCCGGCAATGCCCCAGCCCCAGGCATCGCGCAGACGTCGCTCCATCGGATATTCGCGCGAATAGCCGTAGCCACCCATCAACTGCACGGCATGCCCACACACTTCGCGCGCGATTTCGTTGGCAAAGCATTTCGCCATCGATGACTCGAGGATGGATGGCAATCCCTTCTCGGCATTGGCTGCGGCGCGCCAGATGAGAAGACGTGCGGCTTCCACCCGCATCGCCATCTCGGCAAGGCGCAGTTGCACTGCTTGAAACTCGACGATGGGCTTGCCGAACTGCTTGCGTTCTTTCACGTACTCAAGCACATCTTCGAGTGCACCCGCCGCCTGTGCGAGCGCCATTGTCGCATTACCACAGCGCTCCAGATCGAAAGCTTCCATCAATTTCTTGAAGCCCCCCGCAGGAACGACCACATGATCGAGCGGTATCGCACACTCTTCAAAGATCAGATCCGACGACGGTACACCGCGAAACCCCATCAGATGTTCGCGAGCACCGAAGCTGAGCCCGGGCGTGTCCTTCTCTACATAAACGGCGCCGATACCCTTGGGGCCGGGATCATCAGACAGACGACAGTAGACAACATACCCATCGGCATGACCGCCGCCCGAGCACCAGCGCTTGGTACCATTCAAAACGATACGATCAGCCTGCTGCACGCCACGCGTGGTAAGGTCGGTCAGTGCTGAGCCGGCATTGGGTTCAGACATCGAGACCGCAACCATCTTCTCCCCTCGACAAACGGCGGGGATCACTTTTTTACGCAGCGATTCGCTGGCGAAATGTTCGATCGCGCGGACGGGACCGACGCAGGACTCGAACACGGGGAAAGCCACTGCGCCCGAGATCTTGGCGAGCTCTTCGATGACGATGAGTGCTTCGAGATTGCCGAGGCCAAGACCACCATATTCGGCTGAAACATTGATGCCGAGAAAACCCATCTCGGCGAACTCGCGCACGAGCTCTGCTGGCGGGGCCTCGTCCTTTACCTCACACTCTGTAGCGTAGGCAGGCAGGCGTTCTCGGGCATACTTGCGCGCGGTTTCCTGCAGGGCCTGCTGGTCTTCAGTCAACGAAAAATTCATCTTGGACTTCTCCCATGAACGACAACCTGTCCATTCTCAAAAATATCCGGGTACTGGATTTCGGCCGCTATGTTGCGGGCCCGTACTGTGCCACGTTGCTTGGCTATCTGGGCGCTGAAGTGATTCGCATCGAGCGACTGGAGGGCGGCGAGGATCGCTACATTGCCCCGGTCACCTCGCAAGGCGAAGGAGGGGTGTTTTTTCAGACCGGCTGCAACAAGAAATCGCTTGCACTCGACCTTGGTCATCCGGAAGCCAAACCGCTGATTCGCGAGCTTGTGGCGAAGGCGGATGTGGTGGTCGTCAATCTGCCGCCGAAAGCCTGCCAGACGCTCGGCCTCGACTACGCCACGCTCTCCGAGATCAACCCGCGCATCATCCTCGCGACGCAGACCGCGTTCGGCGAGCGCGGGCCCTACGTCGACAAAGGGGGCTTTGACGGCGTGGGACAAGCGATGTCCGGGGCCATGTTCATCACGGGTGTACCCGGAGAACCCGTTAAAGCGGCTGCCCCTTATGTGGATTTCTCCACAGCCGTGTTGTCCGCGTTTGGCGTTTTGGCAGCGCTGCTTGAGCGCGCCGTATCGGGACGTGGACAACAAGTGAGCGCCGCGCTGCACGCGACGGCATTGGCGGTCTTCGGCTCGCATTTGATCGAGCAGGGAGTCACGGGTATCAACCGCGTCGGCACTGGAAACCGGGTCCAAACCTCCGCACCCTCGGACGTCTTCAAAACTTTGGACGGGCATGTACTGACGCACTGTGTCGGCAATGGTCTCTTCAAGCGCTGGGCGAGACTCATGGCCGCAGACGACACCCTTGAGCTTGACCGTTGGCTGCAAGATCCGCTCTATGCCACCGACGCCTCGCGCGGCGAACATTCGAGCGCCATTCTGGCCAAGATGCGTAATTGGTGTGCCACGCGTACCACCGCAGAGGCGCTCGCCGATCTCGATAAAGCGGGAATTCCTGCAGGTCCCGTTTACACGCCGCAGCAAGCGCTGGATGACCCCCAGGCCTCGGCGATGCGCTGGTTCAAAGAAATCAGTGGGTACCCGGGGCTGACCCGCCCTGCCCCGGTGCCCGATTTGCCGCTGAGATTTTCCCGCTCCGATGCGGGCATCCACAACCGACCGCCCACTCTCGGTGAGCACACCGATCAAGTGCTGGAGGCCATCGGTATCGATGCGGCACATCGTGCGTCCCTGCGGCAACGTGGCGTGATTGCTTGAATCACGCCGTCGGCGTGACGCGATAACCCAGTCGCGGGAAATGCACCACCGTGCGCCCCAAACGAGGTGACTCGCGCTCAAGAGCGATCTGATCTGCCGTTGCGATCAGCACTCTGCCGCGCACACCCCCTCGTCGAGTGTCATCAGGCATGACTTCGACCTGCTGCCCTGCTCGCAGGCCTTGAGCATCTTGGGTGTCGACTTCGGCTACCGAGACCGGCTCGGCGCTGGCCGCGACGGCCAAAGCCTCAGCCGCCTGCACAGCTTCGCGCCGATCCACATAGGCTTGCTGCATGCGCGACTCCCAGGCTGCAAGCAGAGGGAAGCCCTGCAGCAAGCCCGCTGCGACATCCGCAAACGCACCCCGTGCCAGCCAAAGAAATGGATAGGCTTGAATATCGGACAATCCCGCTTGATTCCCACCGAGGAAATGGCGTCCATCGGCCAGTTGTTGCTCGAGCAAGGACGCGTGCGCGCGAAACTGGGATCGAGCATGCTCCAGATCCTCCCCCACCGTAGCAAAGTCGATATCCGGAAACAGGTATTGTCGATCGTTACGAAACTCTGCGGGCCATTGCGGCAACATCAACGCCAATGCAATACGCAGCGCGCTGCGAAAGAATGCATCACTCCATTTGACCATCGCGAGCTCATACCCGCGACCGTACGGAAACAACGTCGGCTGCGGAAAGCGACGCTCCAGTTCACGGGCAATCAATTGGGAGTCGACGTAAATATCTGCACCGATCTGCAGTACCGGTGTGCCGCGATACCCACCCGTCAACTCCATCAAATCGTCTTTGGGTGGCAGCATGGGTGTCTCGACCCAACTCCATTCGACTCCCTTCAGCGCCAGCAAACCAAGCGCTTTTTGAGTGAATGGCGAGGCGTCATAGCTCCAAAGAATCAGCTCTTTCATGATGGCTTTCCCCCGTTGACATGGCCGGCTTCGACGCCCGCATCCAGTGAGGCTGCGGTCTGCCCGTAAAGATGTCGATAACCCTCGCGATCAGCATGTCGCTCGTGACCCAAAGAAAAAGCCCGTTGCAGAGCGGGCCGCTGCTCGATGGCAGCAAACCAGCGCTTGATGGCCGGAAAATCATCCAGATTTTGACCTTGCCGCTCGTGCGGCTGCACCCACGGCCACATGGCCATATCGGCGATCGAGTATTCCCCTGCGACGAACTCGCGACCCTTGAGCGCCCGCTCAAGAACCCCGTAAAGTCGATTCACTTCGTTGGTATAGCGATTGATGCCGTACGGCACATGCTCGGTGGCAAAGGCCCGAAAATGGTGCGCTTGCCCGGCCATCGGCCCCAGCCCACCGACTTGCCAGAAGAGCCATTTCATCACTTTGAAGCGACCCGCGAGGTCAGCGGGCAAAAAACGACCCGTTTTCTCTGCGAGATAAACCAGAATCGCACCGGACTCGAACAGCGCAAGAGGCCCCGCAGGCGCGTCGAGATCAACGATTGCAGGAACCTTGTTGTTCGGGGAAATCGCCAGGAATTCCGGGCTGAACTGCTCACCGCGGGTGATATTGATCGGGTGAATGCGATAAGGCAGCGCGCATTCTTCGAGCATGAGCGTGATCTTGAGGGCGTTCGGCGAGGGATAAAAATAGAGCTCGATCATGGGCGGGTCACACTGTAGCCCGAGCGGGGAAAATGCACGGCTACCTCACCCGTCTGTTGCGTAGTACGGCGCAACACCACACGATCCACCTCCAGCCGAAGCAACTCGCCCCGAACGGGAATACATCCATAGTCTGTCGGGGTGACTTCCACCTGCTCGCCAAGCGCCAATGACAGCGCATCATCGGCCACGCGAAACGGCGTGATGTCTGGCTGCGAATCGCGAGCGTGTCGCAAGGCCTCCGCAGCCGTCATCTCCGTGCGGCTACCCTGCCCGATTACCGACATGCGCTGCTCCCAAGCCAGTAATGCCGGCCATTCGTTGAGTACGCGCGCCGATTCGCCGAAATTCGTCCGCGCCATCCAGACCGGAAAATACGCGTTGATGTCAGCCCAAGACACCTCTTCACCGAGGACGAAGGTTCGACCATCCTCCAAAAGTCCATTGACTCGCTCGAGCATCACGCGAAACTGCGTGAACAGATGCGGGATATCCGCCTCGAGCCGATCGAAGTCCATGAAATTGAAAAAGCCCTTGCGATCGTCGATGACTTCCTTCGGGATCAGGGATTTGTTGAGACCCATGGCGAGGCCTGCGCCTGGGTCAAAGAAATGACGGTCACTCCAGGCTCCGATGACCATGCACAGTGCCTGGCTGCCCTGCGGGAAAATACTCACCTGCGGAAAACGAGCTTCCAGCTCCTTGGCGATCAGGCGGGTATCACAAATCACCTCGGCGCCGATCTGCAGTACGGGAATCTTGCGATAACCGCCGGTGAGCGCCATCAGCTCCGGGCGCGGCATCACCATGGCAGTTTGCACCGAGTGCCATGCGAGCCCCTTGATGCCAAAAACAAGGCGGATTTTCTCGGCAAAGGGCGAGGGATCGTGGTGGTGCAAGATGAGCGCGTCCATACCGCAGTAATCTACACGCGCCGATCCTAAAAAAACAGTCAGGCTTGTTTATTTTTAAGCCTTGGTCAGTATAATCAAATCGTTCGAAGTGCCCGAGAGATTCCCATGGATGCAGCCACCGTCGATTACCTCAAAACCGGCATGTCCGCCGAAGCCGCCCGAACCGCCCCGCCCGAGGGGTTCCCGCAGCTACCGCTGATTCCGGGCGGCCGCTATACCGACCCGGCCTTCCTCGATCTTGAGCACCGGTTTCTGTGGCAAAAATCGTGGCTGTACGCTTGTCATGCCGATGAGATCCCGGAACCCGGCTGCTTTTACCTGTTCAAGCGTACAGGCTCGCCGATCATTGTCGTCCGCGGCAAAGACGGCTCGGTGCGCGCTTTCTACAATTCTTGTCGCCATCGCGGCGCGCCGCTCGTCAAAGAGTGTCGCGGCAAAGTCGAGGGGCTCGTTTGCGGCTACCATGGCTGGACCTATGGGCTTGATGGTCGCCTGATCAACCTGCGCGACAAGCGTGACTTCGTTGATCTCGATATGTCGCAGTTTCCGCTCGCTTCGGTCAGGTGCGAAAGCTTGGGCAACTGGTTTTTCATCAACGAAGATCCGAATGCAGAGCCGCTCCTGAAACATTTGGGCCACATCCCCGAACAGCTGGAGGAGATTCAACCGCAGCAGGTGCGCCACGTTCATCGCAAGTCCTATCCAGTGAAATGTAACGTCAAGATTTTGCTGGACGCCTTTCTCGAGGTGTACCACCTGAAATCCATCCACCAGAATACCGTCGATCGATTTCTGGACCATCGAGGTACGTTCATTACCTTGTGGCGTAATGGTCATTCATTGATGTGTACCCCCAATCGCCGGCCGGATTGGCAAGACCCAGGCACACGCGGTATGCGTCGCATCGAGACCGCCTCCGAGATCACCTCGAGCAACAATCCGTCGTTCAACTTCTATCCCAACCTCGTCACACCAGTGGATGCCACCGGCAATCCGTTCATTCTCTTTTGGCCCACCGGTCATCGGACTATGGAAATCGAAGTGATCTGGTTTGCACCCGACTGGGGGCAAGGCGAGATCGACCCGTTGTGGGAAAAGCGGCTCAGTAATTTTGAGCGGATTCTGGAAGAAGATACGCAGTTTGCCGAGCAAATCCAGGAATCGGTGGAATCGGGTGCGTTCAAGGGGATCACGCTCAACTATCAAGAGCGCCGCATCTATCACTGGCATGAGGAGCTCGATCGTCGCATCGGCCCGGAAAATATTCCGCAACATCTGCGAGTACAGCCAGTTCTCAAAGATTGGATTCAAGCCTGAGCATGGCAGGTATCGCCGCATACGGCGCGTGGGTACCGCGACTACGCCTTTCACGTCGCACCCTCGCGGAGGCCGTCGGCTGGATGAATGCCTCGCTCAAAAACGCGCGCGGCGAGCGCTCCATGGGCAACTGGGACGAAGATGCACTCACCATGGCAGTCGAGGCAGCAAGAGACGCGCTCCCCACCGCCGCCAGCCGAGCCGATATCCGCAGTGTATTGTTGGCCTCAACCACATTACCTTTCGCAGATCGTAGCAACGCCACAGTTTTGGCAAGCGCGCTTGGTCTTTCTGATGAGGTTATGACGCTGGACATCAGCGGCTCGCAGCATGCCGGTACCAGTGCGCTGATTCAGGCTTGCCTTGCTACGACGAGCGGCAAAACCTTGGTGGTCGCGTCGGACAAACGCCTGGCACGCCCCGGCAGCGAACAGGAATCCAGCTACGGCCACGGCGCAGCAGCAATCGTCATCGAAGCCGGGGCCGGACTCGCGCGGATGGTGGGCCGGCGGCATGTTGCCGCCGATTTTGTCGATCATCACCGACTTGCCGATCAGTCTTTTGATTACACCTTGGAAGAGCGCTGGATTCGTGAAGCCGGTTGGCATCAATTCGTACCGCAGGCGGTGCGAGGCTTGCTACAAGAAGCCGGGGTTGATGCGAATGAAGTCAAATACTTTGTGGTACCTGGCCCCGCTACCGTGGCACGCAAGATAGCCGCTGACTGCGGTATCAATGCAGATCACTGTGTCGATAATCTCGACACGACCTGCGGACATACCGGCACGGGTCATGCTTTGCTGATGCTGGCTGGGGTGCTTGAGCGTGCGCAGGCCAATGAATACATCCTCGTCATCGGCTTCGGCCAGGGAGTGGATGCGATCCTGCTCCAGACCACAGCGGAGGTGGCGGGGTGGCGTCCGTCGCGGGGTCTCGCAGGAGCCATCGCGGATAAGCGCATGGAGCCTAGCTACACCCGATTTTTATCGCATTGCGGCATTCTTCAGATGGACTTCGGCATGCGGTCCGAACGCGACAACCGTACGGCCCAGACCGTGGCGTGGCGTCGCCATGCGGAAATCCTGACCTTGACCGCCGGACGCTGCCCTCATTGCGGCACCGTGCAATACCCGAAAGCCAAAGTCTGCGTCGCGCCTGACTGCCGCAAAAGCGGCGCGCAAACGCCAGTTTCTTTGGCGGACATCCCGGGACAGATCAAGACCTTTACCGAGGACTGGCTGGCTTATTGCCCGCGCCCGCCGCTCATCTATGGCAATGTATCATTCGAGGGTGGCGGTAATGTTTTCATTGAACTTGCCGATTTCGAGCCCGGTGAAGCCATCGTAGGCATGGGGGTTCGCTGTCTGTTTCGCCTTAAGGATGTGGATCGCACACGAGGGTTCCGTCGGTACTTCTGGAAAGCAGCCCCCTTGACGACCGCCGCCCCGGCAGAGGGGCACTGACCGTGGCGACCGGCATTCGCGACAAGGTTGCCATCATCGGCATGGGCTGCGCCCGCTTTGGTGAGCGCTGGGATTGTGGCGCGGATGATTTGATGATCGAAGCCTTCGACGAAGCGCTGCAAGACGCCGGCATCGAAAGAGATCAACTCGATGGCGCTTGGCTGGGTGTGTTCTACGATGAGCAGAGTGTCTCGAAGTCGGCGCTCTCATTGGCCATGACGTTGAGGCTGCCGCAGATCCCTGTGACCCGCGTCGAAAATCTTTGTGCGACAGGCACCGAGTCATTGCGTGGCGCCGCCTATGCGGTGGCGGCTGGCGCCTGTGATATCGCGCTCGCCATGGGGGTGGAAAAGCTCAAGGACACGGGATTTGGCGGACTACCTGAGCGCACTAAAGGCACTTTCGAAGATTTATGGCAGCCCGGGTTCACGCCCCCGGGTGCGTTTGCACAACTGGGTGCGGCCTATGCGGCACGCCACAAGCTCAGCATTGCCGAGCTCAAGCGCGCGATGGCTCGGGTCTCGATCAAAAGTCACGCCAATGCGCTACTGACACCCAAAGCCCATTTGCGGCGGGCGATCACCGAAGAGCAGGTTTTGAATGCACCCATGATCGCATCGCCTCTGGGGGTTCTCGATTGTTGCGGCGTCTCGGATGGTGCAGCCTGCGCGATCGTGACTACCCCTGAAATTGCGCGTGACCTGGGGCGACGAGATGTCGTCACGATCAAGGCGATGCAGCTGGTTCCGTCCAATGGTTTTGAGCTCTCGCACGCCGGCTGGGATGGTGCGCACACGCCCACCACCCGCGCTGCAGCCCGTCGCGCCTACGCTGAAGCGGGTGTCAGTGATCCACGTCGTGAGGTCTCGATGCTCGAGGTGCACGACTGTTTTTCGATCACCGAACTCGTGCTGATGGAAGATCTCGGCTTTTCGGATTCGGGTTGCGCTCCCAAAGATATTCTGGATGGTCGCTTTGATCGTGACGGCGCTAATCCATGCCAAACCGACGGTGGGTTGAAATGTTTCGGTCATCCAGTCGGCGCCTCAGGGCTACGTATGGTCTATGAAATCTACAACCAGTTGTTGCATCGCTGCGGTGAGCGACAGCTCTCGGCCCCAAGTCTGGGGCTCACCCATAATTTGGGCGGCATACCCAACCGGAATATCGCCAGTGTGTCGCTATTTGGGCTGAAGGCCCTGAAATAAAAGAAGAGGAAACCCATGTCCGCTACTCAACCCATCAAAACGATCACGCCTGCGACTAACCGGCGCGAATGGGGTTTCACTGACGCTGAGCTGGCTTCGCGGCCGCATGCTTATCGAGATAATCTTCTCGAGGGCAAGGTATGCCTCGTCTCAGGTGGCGGCAGCGGACTCGGCCGTGCCATGACTTTCTTGTTCGCGCGACTTGGCGCCAAAGTGATGATCTGTGGCCGACGCGAAGATCGTCTGGCCGAGACGGCCGACAGCGTCCAAAAACTGGTCGGTCGCGAGATTGCGTACAAAGCGATGACCATTCGTGATCCCGAGCAAGTCCAGCAGTTGATTGCCGAAACCCATGATAAATTCGGCGCGCTGGATCTGCTGGTCAACAATGGCGGCGGACAATTTCCGCAGGCTGCCATCGATTATTCGGTCAAAGGTTGGCACGCCGTCATCGATACCAATCTGAATGGCACGTGGTGGATGATGCAAGCGGCGGCACGCGCCTGGCGTGATCACAATGCTCAGGGCTCCATCGTCAACATCGTGGCCAATGTTTGGCGCGGCATGCCGCAGGTAGCACATACTTGTGCCGCGCGCGCAGGTGTCATCTATCTCAGCAAGTCGGTCGCGATCGAATGGGCGCCGCTCGGTATTCGCGTCAACTGCGTATCACCTGGATCGATCGCCACCGAGGGCCTCAATGTGTATCCGCCAGAGGCAGCCGAATCTTTTGGCAATGCCAATCCACTGCGCGAGTACGGTGATGCCTTCGATATTGCCCAGGCAGTCATTCACGTGGGATCACCGGTCACCGGCAAGTTCATCACCGGAGAAGTACTGGTGGTGGATGGCGGTAACCAAATGTGGGGCGATGTATGGCCGGGCACGATCCCGGATTGGTTCCGCGTACCTAACCGGTAATCCGACACTTCAGGGGGACACCATGACTGAAACCTTGTTTACCCGTACGCCACGCGAGGCATTGGCACCCAATGTGGCACCCGCCTGGGACATGCTCAACCGTTTGACGGGGGAACCCGCCTTCATCGAGGTGTTTGCACAAGCACCCGAGGTGCTCAACCTCGTGATGAACGAGTTCTACATCAAGATATTCTTTGGTGGCCAGGTTCCCCAGCGCTACAAGCAACTTGCGCGTTTGCGCTTGTCGCTGGTTCACGGCTGCCTGACCTGCAACAAACAGAACGTGCCTGGCGCGATGGAGGCAGGCTTCAGTCAGGCGCAGGTGGATGCATTGGTTGCCAACAGCCTCGAAGGCGATCTCTTCACCGAAGCCGATCTGGCTGTCATCGATTACACCGACCAGATGGTGTTGACCAACATGCACGGAGAAATGTCGAAAGAGTTGTTTGCCCGGTTGCGCAAACACTTCAGCGAGCCACAGATCCTGGAGCTTGGCGTCGTGATGGCCATCATCGGCGGCATGGCCAAGTTGTCGTTTTTACTCGATGTTGTCGAGAAGGAAACCTACTGCCCGTTTACGCCGACAACAGCCGCCTGAGTATCGGTCCCCTGCGTATTTGTTTGGTTTAATTGATCCACGAAAAAGGCCGGCTTTCGCCGGCCTTTTTCGTGGGCTCTTGCGAGCAATGACGGTTAGCGACCGCCACCAAAGTTGACACCCACCTCAATGCCGTAGCTGCGCGGCGCACCCCACTGGGTATGCGTCCACAGGGTTGCTACCGACTGCGAGGCCACTCGATAACGCTCATCCGACAGGTTCTTGCCGTAGGCGCGGACAAAGAATCGGTCGTCCGAGTCGGTGTAGGTCACCGAGAGATTGAGCAAGGTCTTCTCGTCAAGGTACGCATCGAACTCGCGACCCGGTGCGGCGATGTAAAACAGGTTGCGATCTTCGTAATAAACCTCACCCGTGATCTCAAGGCTGCCGCTCGCGAGATCCGTGGTATAGGTACCCGAGATGGCACCACTCTTCTCCGGTGAGCGCGGCACCGGCAGGCCCGAGAAATCACCGTTGAAGGCCACGATCTCGCCGCCACTCACCGGATCGACGAGACCCGGCTGGTTGATGACGAAGGAGTCGTATTTCGCATCCAGGAAAGCCGCCTGACCCCGAATCAGGAACGACTCGGTCACCAGTGCCTGAACTTCAAGCTCGATACCTTCCGACTTCACTTCCGCCGCGTTGTAGAACACGGTTTCCTGAAAGTCTGCGCCGCCCTGCTTCGTGATGATGTTCACGGCGCGCTGCGCATCCTCGTACTTGGTGGTGAAGATGGTCGGATTGAAGCGGAACCGTCCGTCTTCGGACTCAAACTTCAAGCCGAACTCGTAGTTGGTGGCGTACTCCGGATCCACTGGGCGCGTGAGCGACGGCACCATCAAACCGCTGGTGCCGGTCTGGTCGTTGTAGCCACCGGCCTTATAACCACGCGACACCGTCAGATAGCTGAACAAGTTATCGTTGATTTCATAGGATCCAGTCAAACGCCAGCTCGGCTCGGACCACTTGCGCTGCAAGTTGTCGAAGCCTGGCGTCGAAGCATTGACGATCTGGCCGCCCGGATACCGGGTGAAATCACCCGCTGCGAGCGGGCTACCCACCTGATCCGGCGTCAAACCCGGATTGGCGGGGTCAAGAGCAAAAAATCCGACCTGCGTACGACCCGCCCACTCACGCTCATCCTGCGTGTAGCGATAACCCGCGCCCAAGGTCAGCTTGTCGTTCACCTCGTAGGTCACGTCGACAAAGCCCGCCAAAGAATCAGAGTCCTGCTGATTGCAGAGCACTTGTGGCGTATTGTTGTTGAGTTGCTGCGGCGCGCCAAGCGCCCCCAAGTCAAACGCCAGGTCGATGAAGCCAAGTACTTGTACCACGCAGAAGCGGGCGTCGTTGGTCTGCTGGAATGCACCCACCACGTATTTGAGCGGGCCCTCGTTATCGGAGGCCAGCCGGATTTCGAACTGCGAGGTTTCGCGCGAGGTATCACGCGTGGCATCAAACAACGACAGCACCTGGCCCGTGATGGAGTTCACCGGTGCCACACCCGTGTAGGTGTTCGGCAGGTGTTCTTCCTGATCACGCTTGCCGGCCACGGCAAAGAGTCGGTGACCGTTCAGATTCCACTCGACGTTCAGATAGATGCCATCGACATCAATGCGCTGCCCATCACCCATACCGAGCAAGAAATCATTGCGCTGCGTGGAACCCATGTTGTCGAGCGGGTCACCCGTCGGACGGGTGAAGCCGAGCACGTTCCAAAGATAAGGACCGTCCGGCGGCGTGTCGTTGAAGGCCGGTACCGCATCCGATCGGTCGCGCATCTTTTCGGCCTGCAGCAGCACAGTCAAATCGTCGTTGACGTTCCACTGAGCCTTGATACGGCCATTGATGACGTCATCACCACCCGTCTTTTCACCCGTGCCCGCACCGCTTTGACCGGTGAGACCCGGGATCGTAAACGGTGCAAACGTGCCGCCAAAGATGTTGAGGGTATTGATGGGGCCGTAAGTAGCGCCCAACTTGTAATAGCCGTCAGACTTAGAGGACGACGCCACGATCCGCAGAGCAAACACATCCTGTACCACGGGGATATCCAGAGCACCTTGCGCGCGGACGGCACCGAAGCTGCCATAGCCGAGACGCACCTGCCCACCAAGCTCACTCATATTCGGGCGTTTGGAGCGAATGCTGACGGCGCCGCCGGTCGTGTTCTTGCCAAACAACGTGCCTTGCGGGCCGCGCAGAACCTCAACGCCCGCGATGTCAAAGGTGTCGAGCAACTGGGTCTGCACGCTCGGCATCACGAAGTCATCGACCTGTACGCCGACTGGCGCGTCCTGGTAGACGATGATGTCGGTCAGGCCCACGCCACGCATGGCGAAAGAAGCCGCATTGAACGCGGTGACTCGAGCCGCCGAAAAGCCGGGTACAGCCGCTGCCAACCCGGAGATATCTTTGGCCACGAGCCGATCGATATCCGAGGCAGTCACCGCCGATACCGAGATCGGGGTACGCTGCAAGTCGGTCTCGGTGGCGCCGCGTGATGCGGTCACCGTCACTTCTTCCAGACGGACGTCGCCTGACTCTTGCGCGACCGCCTGCAATGCGGCGGTGGCGGCGAAGCTCGTCATCAAAATGCAACGAACGACGCTGCGGACAGTCATTTGATCATGCATAGCCATTGTTCCCCTGCTCCTGCGTTTTCAACGTTTATGATTGGTCGCTTGACCCCATCCCGGATGGGGTCTGAGTTCACGCTTTCTGTGAGGCTGAGTGTGGTGCTAGGATAAAAAAAAATCAAACAGTACTGTTTTTATTTCGTCAAAATCGGCTGACTTGTTGCATTTTTACAACACAGGTGAATGAGACATGAGTTACGACTTTCAGGTGAACCCCTCAGCGCCCGCTGATTCGCTCGAAGCCAAGCAACCCGCAATCGACAACGGGCACGGGATTACTGATCCCAGCCGATATTTCTCCGAAGATTTCATGCGCCAGGAATGGACGAAGCTCTGGCCGAGGGTGTGGCTGCTTGCGGGCGTCACCGCCGATGTGCGTGAACCGGGCGATTACTTCACCTTCGAGGTTGGGCACGAGTCATTCATCATCGTCCGCCAGGATGATGGCCAGATCAAAGCTTTTTATAACGTGTGCCCACACCGAGCTAATCGTGTTGCGCTCAACGATTTTGGCAGTGTCAATGAATTCACCTGCGCATTCCACGGCTGGAAGTTCCGCTGCAACGGCAAACTGAAGACGATCACGGACGAAGAGACGTTCGTACCACAGCTCGTTGCGCATCGGCCGGGAATGACGGAGGTGCGCTGTGAAGCCCATGCGGGGCTGGTCTTCATCAACATGGACGGTAACGCGCCGCCGCTTCTCGACTGGATCGGCCTGCCGAAAGGATATCTCGAGAACTACCGCATTGATGAAATGAATCCGGTGCGTCATGTGCGAACCAGCTGGAACGCCAACTGGAAAGTCGGCGTTGATTCATTTTATGAAACCTATCATCTGCCGCATATCCATCCGCAGACGCAAGGTGTCATGGATGATTTCAGCCAGTATGACCTGTACCCGAATGGTTTCAGCCGCATGATCGTGCCGCTCTGCCAAAAATCACATCGACTGCCGGATCAGCAGACGGTGGATGCTGGCTTGCGCTTCATGATGCAGGATGCGGGCATGGATCCCGACAGCTTCAAAGGTACAGCATCAGAAGTGCGCGCGGCGGTGCAGCAAAGCAAACGCGAGCGCGCTCGTCGGCTGGGTCTCACGCACTATGAAAAATTCACGGATGGGCAGCTCACCGACAGTTGGGCAACGGGCCTCTTCCCGAACGTGCAAATTGGCTGTCATCCTGAAGGCGTCTTCATCATGCGCTTTTTGCCGCATGCGGATGACCCAAAGAAATTCTACTACGACAACATCACCATGTTCCGGTACGTGGATGACCCCTCGTACTTCGTGCCTGCCTGGATGGGCTTGCCCAAAGATACGGATATCACGGGTAGTACACGTCCCGAAATCGAGCGTTTTCAGGAAGGTGAACGGGCCGACTTGGGCGAAGTGCTCGATCAGGACGTCGAGCTCGTCGCGGCAGTGGGCGCAGGTAGTCGCTCGCGCGGATTCCGCGGACCGCTGTGGGGTGAGCAGGAAGTGCGCATTCGTCACTTCCATCGTGAGCTCGATCGCTACATCAACGGCGAAAAATAACGGAGAGCCGTCATGTCACGCATTACTTTCATTTCCCGCATGACAGTCAAACCCGGCCGCGAGGCGGAGTTCGTCGCGCACTGCAATGAACTTACCGCACACGTACGCGAGAAAGAGCCGTACATGATCTGGTTCGATTTCTTCAAGCTGCGCGAACAAAACCGCTATTGCGTTGTCGAGTCGTTCGCCAACGAAGAAGACGAACATCGACACATGACCACGCCGCATCTGGCAGAAATCGCCCCCAAGATCGCCGACTGCGTCGATGGAACCTGGGTACGCGAGTATCTCGATCCGTTCGACTGAGTCGCGATACGCGAGGGCTACCAGCCCATGGCGTAATACGTCAAAGTGCGACGAACATTGTCGCGCACGATGCCGTTAAAACCTCGCAGGTGATCGAACTGGCCGCGCAGTTTGTCCGCGACAGCATCAGGGATATCTTTGATCGGCATACCTGACTCGTAGGCAAGGCGTGTCTCTGTCATCAGTGCCTCGACATACTCGCGGCGCTCGCGGATGCGCGACTTCGGCGCAACTGGGATGCCGTGACCGCCCACATAGTGCTCGAAGCTCCAGCCTTCGAGCTCGCGCAGTGCGCGAACCCAGTGGTGCAGTGAGTAATCCGGAATGAAGGGCAGCGGCATCCCCCCTGCCGTCGCCAAATCCACGATGAACGGGACATCGACATGATCGGGAGTCATCACGATCAAGCAGTCGCCATGGTTCACGCCCAACCATTCGAGCGCCAGCCGACGCTCGCCCAGTTCGAGCTCATAGCGATCGCCGGCAAAAGTCTGGGTCGGTGTCACAATCTCGGGATGGGGTAAATCGCGAAAATGCGCAAGGCAACGCTCGTGACTCACCACCACAGCCCCCTCATCCACGAACAGCTGTCCACCCCGCACGTGATCCCAATGCTGATGGCTGTAGATCAAATATTTGACCGGTAGCAGCGTGAGCTTGCGGATCTCCTCACGCAGGATCATCGCCGCCTCAGGCTCGATCGGGTCGGTCACGATCACCCCCTCGCGGGTAATCAAAAAGACGTTGCGCAATCCCTTGTAACGAAAACTGTAATATCCCGGACCAATTTCCGTCACCTCGTGTCCCTCGGTGGGCAGCGGTAAAGCGGTGCGAGTCGCTGGCGGAGGGTGAGCGGTGGCCGAACTCACCGACGCAGCCACTGCCGTGCTCGCGAACCCCAACAACCCGCTCGTGACGACCAGCCGGATCAAATTCCCCTTGTTGCCATCCATATCCGCCTCTTTTTTTAATTTGCGTGCTCTACCTACTTCCACGAAGGCTTATCACGCAGTACCTTCGCACACATGATTCGCCTCACCTATCTCAGCCGCGCGGTGCAGCCCTTCTCCTCGGATGATCTGCTGTCATTGCTCACCGTCTGCCACCGTAACAACACCGCGCGTGGCCTGACGGGCATGCTGCTGTATGGCAACGGCACCTTCCTGCAGTGCATCGAGGGCGAAGAGCCCGCCGTCGACCGCTTGATGCAAACGCTCGCCAGTGACCCGCGTCACACCGAGATCCGCGAGGTACGACGAGAGCCCATCGACACCCGACTCTACACTGACTGGAGCATGGGTTTTGAGCGGGTGACGGACAAAACCTTGGCCGCGGTACCGGGCCTGCGCGATGTCGGGCTGCGTAATTTCAATAGCGCTTATCTGCGCGATCACGAGGAAATCATCGAGACCCTGCTGGAGCGACACCGCGCTCCGCATTGGGACCCTTTGATCGGCGAACTCGATGCCCGCGAAAAACTCATTCGCGATCTGCGCATTGAGCTTGCCCGCACCAAAAGTCACGTCGAAATGGCAGCGCTGGTGATGGAGGCCGTTATCGAAACCTCCCGCAACGGCCAGCTGGACGAGGCGCATTTGGACATCTGTCGCTCTACGCTGCAGGCGTTGCGCTAAAGGCAGACCTCAAAGGTCGAATCGTCACGCTGACCCCGTTCAGGGCGGCATTGCCCGACAGCACATCGATATATTGATCATCCGTGACGTCGTTGGCGCTCACGCCCGCATGTGCACTCGCCACCTCGAGACGAGTGCCAGCGCGGCCGTGACCCCATCCATGCGGCAGAGATACGACGCCAAGCATCATCTCATCGGTGAACTCTACAGGTAACTGCACTTGCCCGACGCGAGAGGACACCTCCGCCAGATCACCGTCTTGCAAGCCACAACGCACGCCATCGCTCGGATGCATGCGTAAAGTGCAACGTCTCGGACCTTTGACCAGCCGGCGACTGTTATGACCCCATGAATTGTTACTGCGCAAATCTCGCCGACCCACCAACAAGAACGAGTCGTGATCTACCGTCTCTACAAAGAAATGAGTATCAATGCGAGAACAATCCCGCAAAAAGATCTCTGGCGCCAGATCGATACGGCCATTCAAAGTCTGTAATCGCCCCGGCAACACCGGTTCCAACGCTCCAAGATCGATCCCGTGCGGCGATCTCAACACCCGTGACAAGGTCAGGCCTGGATTCGGCTTCCAATCATTGACGAAATCCGGCCACCACCCTGCTCCACGGCGCCCACGGCGCAGACCCAACGCAACGATACGCCGCGGCGTCCACCAGCGACTGAACCAACGCATTGCCCAAGAAGCCTTGCGAACTGGATCCCGGTTCTCGATCCGGCGTGCCAATCCCTCAAAGATCTCCCAATCGTGCTGTGTATCTGGCGGCCGGTCAAACGCCGGTAAGGCATACTTGACGGTATTACGAATGGCCAATGAATGAAAAACCAGATCAAAGTGATCACGCTCTAAACCAAAGGTGGGCGGCAAAATGAGATGTGCATGCCGCGTGGTCTCATTCAAATAAATGTCCACCGACAGCATGAAATCAAGCTTCGCGAGTGCGGACTCGAGCTGCCGACCATTCGGCGTGGAGAGCACGGGATTGCCCGCTGCCGTAACCAAGGCACGAATCTGGCCTTCACCGGGTGTCAAAATTTCCTCGGCGAGCGCCGCTACCGGGTACTCACCGCCAAACTCGGGCAAGCCTCTGACTCGAGTGTGGCGCTTACTGAAGGAGCCGCGTTGCCCAAACCCCGACCCCAAGGTCATCAGATCGAACGCAGGCTCGGCAAACATCGCTCCGCCAGGCCGATCGAGGTTGCCGGTCAGGATATTGAGCACTTGGATCAGCCACTGACAGAGCGCGCCGAACGCTTGGGTAGAGACACCCATTCGTCCGTAACAGACTGCCGAGGGTGCCGTGGCAAATGCCCGCGTCAAGGACCTCAATGATTCGGCAGGGACACCCGTGATGGCCGCCGTACGCTCTGGCGGATAGGGGCGACACAGACCCCGCAGCTGATCGATGTTGTCCACGATGCCATCGAGCCGATGCGGGCGAGCCAGATCCTCAGCGAACAACACCTGCAACATGCTCAGCAACAGCAACACATCGCTGCCCGGTCTGATCGACAAGTGGGTATCCGCCAAAGCCGCCGTTTCGGTGCGCCGCGGATCAATGACGACCAGTCGGCCACCCCGTGCACGCAGATCCCGCAGACGCCCGGCAACATCCGGTGCGGTCATGAGACTGCCGTTCGACACCACCGGATTCGCGCCCAGTACCAATAAGAAGTCGGTTCGATCCAGATCGGGCACTGGGATGAGCAGCTGATGCCCGTACAAATAAAAGCTCGCCATGTGATGGGGCAACTGATCCACCGAGGTCGCCGAGTACCGATTACGACTTCGCAGTGCGCGCAACAAACGCGCTCCGCCAAGGAGCGCGGTGTAGCTGTGCACCTGCGGGTTACCGAAGTAGCTCGCCACCGCCTCGTTGCCATGCTGCCGCTGTATGGCAGTCAGCTTGTCGGCTGCCTCATCCAAGGCCTCATCCCATGGCACGGACTGCCACCCCGACGCAGTACGCCGCAAGGGTTGTCGCAATCGGTCCGGATCTTCATGGATATCTTTGAGTGCCAGCGCTTTCGGGCAAATATGGCCCCGACTGAAGGGGTCTTGCCCATCGCCCCGAACAGAGATCACTCGCGACCCTTCGAGGTGCACCTTGACGCCGCACATCGCCTCACACAAATGGCAACTGCGGTAATGAACCTGTGATGAGCGACTCACTCAGAGCTCGACCATGAATTCTGTGATCAGGGGAGTTCCGTGACTAGGGACGCGCCGCTTGAAGCGAGCGGATCTCTTCAAGCCCACGGGGCGGTACCCGCCAGAGCGGAGCCTCGGTTTCGATGTAACGACGAAAACCCTCGGGCACATCCTCGAAACGATCGAGCCGCCAACTGACCATGTGGATGATCGCGGGGCCACCGCCCGCCCAAGGCGGCAGGGCTCCATATCGCGCCCACGACAGGGTGAGCGGATGCGAGATTGCCGCACCCGGCGTGACAAAGAAATCGTAGTTCTCCCAAGCCTGATAGCGCACGGGCGCGCCCGGGATGGGGAAATCGAGAAACACCGGCGCCGTGAACACAAAGGTATCCCCCAACCGCGTCACGCCCATGTCGCGATCGGGACCAAAGCGCTGTATTCGCGGTGCTCGGCCCTGCTCGACGCTCGTTTCCACAAAACCATCATCGGCCAGAGAATAGGTAATCAACTGATAATCATAAGCAATGGACTGTACCGGCTTGCCTTGATATTCACGCAGGATCTCTCCGGTTTTGACATCGCGGTACACATACGTTTTGCGATTGAACTGACGCGCAGTGGGTCGCCCTGCCTCCACCTGCTCACCGCGGGCGGTATCGTAACCTTCCATCAAAAAAAGAATCTCTCCCGACGGATACGCGCGGACCGTACCGGTGGAATACCAATAGACGGGTTCGCCGGTTCCAAACCGAGCTTCCGTGAATACCTTGAAGCTCTCTTGGTCAAAGCCGCCGGGTGTAGCTTGGGCATGGACCGCAGGGCTTATCCAGCCCAGCATTAAGGTCACCGTGATCAGCATTCTCATGAGGAAGCACCCATCGTTAGTGAGTCACTTGGCTTGCTCGGCTTCGCGCTGACGAACCACTTCGTCGAAGAGTCGCACGCCGAAACCCACCGCGCCTTTGGGCTCCGTCGGTCGGCCCGCCGCATCCCAGGCCGTCCCTGCGATATCAAGGTGCACGAAGGGGATGTCGGGCTTCGACCACTCCATGATGAACGCGGCGCCCACCGACGCTCCCGGCGCAGAGCCCCCATCCGCGATATTTTTGACATCGGCGACATCGCTCTTGATGGCTTTGATGGTGTTCGAGGTCACCGGCAAGCGCCACAGTTCTTCGCCCGTTGTCTCGCCCGCCGACATGAATTCTTTGGCTAAGGCGTCGTCTTGAGTGAAGACACCGGCATGGTCACGACCGAGCGCCCGCACGACCGCACCGGTCAGCGTGGCAATGGTGGCGACCAGCTGGGGTTTATACGTCTCTTGCGCCCACCATAAGGCATCCGCCAGCACCAAGCGGCCCTCGGCATCGGTATTGAGGACTTCGATGGTCTTGCCGCTCATGCTGGTGAGGACATCGCCTGGACGGATGGCGTTGCCGTCCGGCATGTTCTCAGCCAAAGCGAGTACCGCGACGGCGTTCACGGTAGCCCCTCGCTGGGCAAGCGTCAGGATTGCGCCGGCCGCTGCAGCCGCACCCGACATATCCGAGCGCATGCGCCACATGCCATCGCTCGGCTTGATGGAGATTCCACCCGTGTCAAAGGTAATCCCCTTGCCGACGAACGCAATCGGGGCCTGATCAGGCTTGCCACCCCGATACTCGATCGCCACGAGACGCGGGGGTCGCACCGACCCTTGGCCTGTACCGTAGAGCGCACCCATGCCAAGGTTCTGGATCTGTCGCTCATCGAGCACCCTGACCGTGACCTTGGACAGGCCCTTGAACTTTTGAATCACTTGACCCGCAAACCATTCCGGCGTCTTGATATTCGATGGGGTGGAGATGAGATCCCGTGCAAAGAAGACACCCGCGGAGATCGCCTCACCTTCGCGAACAAACGCCTCTCGGGCGGCATCGGGCGCTGGCGCAAGAAAAGTCAAAGTCGTCGCGGCAGCGCTGGTATCTGCCGCTGCAGGCTTCTGCGCCCCCCACTTGCCGAAGTCATATTCGCCAAGACGGGCCCCCACCGCAGCCTCAACCGCGTCATGCTCGACGCTGGGCGCATCGGGTACCACCACCTCTGCACCGCTCGGCCAACCGGAAGTCCCCTTGGCCGCATGGGCGCCGAAGACCCGAAGATCCACGGCGGATGACACGCCATCCCCTGTACCGATCAACAGCACAGCGGCAAAAGGGCCCTTGCCGTAAAGCGCCAGAGTCTGTCCGGACTCACCTTTGAAACCCGCAAGGCGAAGAGCCTCGGTAATCGCCCCTTGCGCTGCCGTGTCTGCCTGTTTTGCAGGGCCTGCAAGCTCACCCCCCTTGCCGACCGGTAACACGATGGCACCCTGCAAGACACGGTCGCTTTGCGCAAACTCGATGGGGCGCAGCGCAGCCAAGACAGGCGCAGCACCCAAGCATCCAACCAAAGATAGCGCCATCATTACCCGTGATTTCATCTCGGCTCCTCAATGAATCAAACAGAAACAGAATCAAACAGAAATACGTCAGTGCGGTAAACAACCACAAATTAATAACTGTCTTTGGGGTTCGAAACAAGACATGGCGGGTCTAAAAATCAGGCCGGCGTCGAAACTGATAGCTCCCCGACACCGGTACACGGAAGACAGTAGTTCCATCAGGCCGAACGCCAGACTCTTCGTACCAGAGCTGCTCGGCGCCAACCACAATCCGGGCATTAATGATCATCTCTGTGCGCGTCTGTTGCGAGACGATACGGCAATCACCCTTGGGAATTTCACCGATGAACACATCAATATGCCGACGGAACGGCAAACGACAGGAAGACGGATAGGGCAAGAGATCTGCGAGCGTCATATCGCGCGCTGCGCTCGCAGGACTCAGATGCGCATCACGCCAACGCGCAGGCTCCTGCAAGGTATAAAAATCCATCATCACGGCGTTGCGTTCTTCATCGACGGTAAAGACCCATATTCTTTGGCGCTGCAGAGGCCCATCGGCGCTACCCTGGTGCCACTGCAGGTAGACCACGTGCTCCCCAATGGCAGGCGCCTCAATCAGACTGAAAATCGGATAAAGAGGGTCCGGGGCTCTGGTGGGATCGGCGATCCCCTCGCGCAGCAGGTTCTCGCCCGTCGCCACCTGTTGCGTATTATCGAACTTGCCTGCAATCCGTTGTTGCAACAGCTTGAGCTCGTGATCGAGCCCCGCCGCCTGCGAGAGTGGCGGCAGCATCGACAGCAGCGCGAGTGACAGAACAAACATCAGTCTTGTCATCGCCCCATAATACGCGAGACGCGACATACTCCAAACTTGGCGCCGTACCGAACCCGTGCCTCTCCTCTTTATGCCGTATAGCCAGAACGATATCTTCCAGTTTTTTGAACAGTATCTCGCCGCCCATTCGCTTGCGGCCGATACGCACGTCGAGCGCATAGACACGCACGGAGCCAGTATTTTCCTTGCCGGAGAGCGCGCCTGGAAAATGAAGCGTGCCGTACGCTTTTCGTTCATGGATTTCTCCACCTCGGAGCAGCGTCGAGCGATGCTCATGAACGAGCTCACACTCAACCGGCGTACCGCGCCGGAGCTGTACCTCGACGTTCATGCCATCACAGAAGAAGCGGATGGCACCCTCGCCCTCGATGGGCAAGGTGAGCCGGTCGATTGGGCGCTCGAGATGCGTCGATTCCGAGATGATGCGCTACTGTCGCAGATGGCAGATCGTGGCGTGCTTTCTCTGCAGCAGCTTAAAACCCTGACAGATCAAGTGGTGGCTTTTCACGACGCGGCACCGATCGTCAAAGATCCAGACGGCTACACGCGCTTTCTCTCCGTGACGCAAGGCAATATCGAAAGCCTCAAGGCCTGCGAGGACATTCTCGGTGCCCGCGAGGTACAAACTATCTCAAGCGCTCTCTTGGCCTCGATCAAGTCAATGAAATCGCTGTTGACTGAACGAGCGATGTCCTCTCGAGTGCGGCATGTACATGGTGACTTGCATCTCGCCAACATTGCCCTAATCAACGATGTACCAACGCCCTTCGATTGTCTTGAATTCGACACTGAGCTTGCGACCACGGACACCCTCTACGACATCGCATTTCTGATCATGGATCTTTGGCAACGCAATCTGAAGGGTGAAGCCAACGAGGTGTTCAACCGCTACCTTGACCTGAGCCCAGCAGACGAAGCAGGCGTCGCCTTGATGCCACTTTTTCTTGCGACTCGTGCCGTCATCCGCGCGCATGTCGGTGCGGCACGGGCGCAGCGCCTCGGCCCGGAGTCCGACATCGCCATCGAGGCACGCAGCTATCTGCAACTGGCGCAGACTTTTCTTGAACCCGCCGCGACGAGGCTGCTTGCCGTTGGTGGCCTTTCCGGGTCGGGCAAATCCACCCTCGCTCGAGCGGTCGCACCCCTGCTCGGCCGCGCGCCAGGTGCGCGTCTTTTGCGCAGCGATGTGCTGCGTAAGCGCATGACTGGAGCTCGCCCCGAGACACCGCTGCCTGCCGAGGCCTACACTCAAAAAGAAAGTGAGCGGGTCTATCGTCATATGAATGCGCTCGCCATCACGATCGCATCGACCGGTCAAAGTGTGATCGTGGATGCCGTCTTTGCCCGTCATGACGAGCGACAACATATCCGCGAACAGGCTTGTGCGATCCATGTAGACTTTCAAGGCATCTGGCTGGACTGCGACCTCGCCACTCGGGTAGCTCGCGTCTCGATGCGCAAGGGAGATGCCTCGGACGCAGATGCCGAGGTAGCGCAAAGGCAATCAGCCGAGGCGCTGACTACAAAGGATTGGCAGCACGTGAAGGCGGACGGCCCCGTGGATGCCCTGGCGCTGGATGTGATACACATTATGAACAATGATTAACCACATCACGCAATCAAGGAAGGCACGAGTCGCCTTGGCGACCCTGCTATCGGCCTTTTTGACACTGTCGTCGGCGCAAGCCGACGACACCGCACCCGATCTCATCGTCGTGAATGCCGATATCCATACCGCCGACCCTGCGCAGCCACGCGCCTCGGCGATGGCCATCCGCGATGGTCGTTTCATGGCGGTGGGCAAGACGCCCGAGATCTTGCGATTGGCCGGACCAAAGACCCGTGTTATCAGTGTCGATGGGCGCTCGGTGACACCGGGCTTCATCGATGGCCACTCGCACATGGGCGGTAATGCGCCGCGCGTCGCCGGAGTGGATCTGTCCTATATCGTCGATAAGTCCGACTGGCTCAAAGAAATCGCTGCGGCGCACCAGAGACTGCCTGCAGGAGAGTGGCTGACGGGAGGCTATTGGGATCACACGCTGTCTGACGGTATCTACCCCGACCGGGCCATGCTCGATGCAATCACACCGGACCGACCCGTGTTTCTGACCCACATTGACGGACACTATGCGTGGGTCAATTCCAAAGCTCTGGCGCTTGCTGGCGTGACCGCCAACTCCACCGTCCCACCCGGCGGCGAGATCGTACTCGATCCGCGCACGGGCGAACCCACCGGTATCTTGCTGGAAGGTGCCATGGGGCTCGTCGGCAGGGTCATTCCGGAACGTAACGTCACGCAGCGGCGGGCGGGTCTTGCAGAGATGCAACGCTTCGCTAACAGCGTTGGCATCAGCGGCCTGCATCAGATGGGAGATCTCGACGACTACCTCCACCTAGTCGAAGAAAGCACGCCTTCGCTGCGGATTTGGTACGGCGAAAGCGGCTCGCGCGCGACGGCGGCGAATGCTCGATCGGTCGCCGAGACGATCCATCGCCGACAGACCGAGGTGGATCAAAGAATCTCTAAGTCCGGCAAAACCAAATCGCTTGGGCCCTTGCTCGCACTCGGCTATGTAAAATTGATCAATGATGGCGTGCTCTCCGCACGCACCGCGGTGATGCTGGCTGATTACAACGACCAGGCGGATTGGCGCGGCGAGTACATCACGTCACCGGCAGAACTTGCAGTCAAAGTACGTGAGTTCAATGCCGCAGGTTTGCCGGTCGCGATCCACTCGATTGGTGATGCGGCTGTCCGCGCTTCCCTCGACGCCTTCGAGGCATCGAGCGACATGCGTCCGAGATTACCGAATCGCATTGAACACATCGAAGTCGTTACCCCGCAAGATGTGAAACGCTTCAAAGAATTTGGTGTCGTCGCGTCGATGCAACCGAATCACTGCACCAATGCCATCGGCTATGTCCCGAGCCGGCTTGGACCACAGCGGGCGAGCGATGCCTACGTCTGGCGCTCCATGCTCGCGGCGCAAGTACCGCTCGTCTTTGGAGCCGACTACCCGACCTCACCACTCGACCCTCTGACTCAGATCGCCGATGCTCTCTTTCGAGTCAGCCCCTTTGGCTTTGCGGATGGAAAACCATGGTTCCCGCAACAGGCGTTGTCCTTTGACGAAGCGTTGTTCGCCTACACCCAAGCGCCCGCGAACATGACAACCTGGGGCAATGAAATCGGCTCGATCACCGAGGGCAAGTGGGCCGACTTCGTCGTCTTGAGCGGCTCCGTGCCCGAGCCTATGACGCCTGCATTTCGTGAGCTTCGCGTGCAAGCCACCTTCTTTGCCGGGCGGGAGGTGTACTCAGCGATAGGTCGGTAGCAAGCGGGGTGGACGACGCGCCTGAGTGGCTTGCTCGAAGGCATAAGCGATCTCGATCAACACCGGCTCGCTGAACGCCCGTCCCCAGAACGAAATACCGATCGGCAGCTCCGTGATGAACCCGCACGGAACGGTAATGGCTGGATACCCCGCGATAGCAGCCGGCGATGAGCTGCTGACATACGAGTTCCGGGAGCCGCCGTCACCGTTCACAAGATCGATCGGCCAGGCGGCGCCGTTGGAAGGCCCCACGATCGCATCCAGTCGCTGTGCGTCCATCACGCCATCGATCGCCTCCTGTGACAGTGTCCGCGCCTGCAGCAGCGCGAGCTGATACTGACGGCTCTCAAGCGATGTCGTCTGCTCGGCTTCCAGAAAAAGCTCTTGTTTGAAATAGGGCATCTGCCGCTCGGCATTCGCCTCATTGAACGCGATCAAATCCTGCAAACTTTTGATCGCTCCACCGCGCTCGACGAGGTAACGGTTCACGCCATCCTTGAACTCGAAATTCAATACTTTTCCCGAAGCCTCACCCGCCTCCTTCAGATCGAGCGTAATATCAACAAGCTCTGCACCCTCTCGCGCGAGCACCTTGAGATGATCCTCAAGCAACGCATCGACTCTCGCCACGCGACCAAAATAATTGCGTGCTACGCCGATGCGCTTGCCCCGCAGGCCATCCCGCCTCAAGTGCAGTCGGTAGTCAGTGAGGCCACGGATCGCCTCGGCGGTGCGCGCATCACGCGGATCCTGACCCACGAGGGCCCCGAGCACGATTGCGGCATCCGCCACGGTGCGTGTCATCGGTCCGGCCGTGTCGTAACTTTCCGCGATCGGGATGATGCCCGAACGTGAGACCAGCCCCAGAGTCGGCTTGATCCCGACCAAACCCTGATTAGCGGAAGGGCAAATAATGGAGCCGTTCGTCTCCGTGCCAATCGACACCGCCGTGAGATTGGCGGAGGTCGCCGCCCCGGAGCCTGATGAGGAACCGCAAGGAGAACGATCCAGTACATACGGGTTACGGGTCTGGCCGCCGCGGGCCGACCAACCACTTGAGGAAGATGTGGAACGATAATTGGCCCATTCAGAGAGGTTCGTCTTGCCGAGGATAACCGCACCCGCCAAGCGAAGCTGTCGGACGATGAAGGCATCCTCGCGCGGTGCTGGCGCATCGAGCAGCGCCAGCGACCCGGCGGTGGTTTTCATTGAATCGGCGGTGTCGATGTTGTCCTTGATCAGCACAGGAATACCGTGCATCGGTCCGCGGACCCTGCCGGAACGTCGTTCGCGATCCAGTTGTGCCGCGATGGTGAGTGCATCCGGATTAATCTCGACCACCGAATTCAAGCGTGGGTCGATTTCTTTGATTCGCGCAATGTAGGCAGTGACGATGGACCGAGAACTGACCTCACCTCTCGCCATGGCCTGCTGCAGGGCGTCGATGGTGGTCTCTTCTAGCTCAAAACCGCGGGAGCTTGCCCATCCCTCGTTCGGCAAGACCATCGCCGCGGCGCCACTCATGGCAGCCCACGCTAGAAAATCGCGTCGCAATAATTTATTCATGGCATCACTCCGCTGATCGAAAAATCCCTTTACCGGGGACTCAATGCTCGTTTGCCATTCGTTCCTCACGGAGACGACGACGTTCAACTCTGCGCATGTAAAGTGTGGAAACGATAACCCCAATGAAAACCACCAGCACCATCAGCGTCGCCAAGGCGTTGATGTCTGGACTGACGCCACGCCTGACCCGAGAAAAAATCTCCATCGGTAGAGTGGACGATCCTGGGCCGGATACGAACTGGGCGATCACGACATCATCCCAGGAGAGCGTAAACGCCAACAACCATCCCGAAATCAAGGCGGGAGCAATCAGCGGCAGGGTGATACGAAAAAATACCGTCAACGGCTTCGCGCCCAGATCCGCGGCCGCCTCCTCCAACGAGCGATCAAAACCCGCTAACCGAGACTGGACGATGACCGTGACATACGCCATCGCAAAAGTGATGTGAGCAATGACGATCGTGAGCATCCCTCGTCCGGCAGGCCAGCCGATCGCTTGCTCCAGCGCCACAAAAAGCAAAAGCATCGCAATGCCCGTAATGATTTCGGGCATGACGAGCGGCGCAGTCGTCATCGCCGAAAGCAGTGCCCTGCCTCGAAAGGGACCAAAACGCGTCAGCACCACGCCTGCTAGGGTGCCCAGAATCACCGCCCCGCTCGCCGTCATGGCGGCGACCTTGATCGAGATCCAAGCGGCACCCAACAACTGATCATTCTCAAGCAGCCGAACATACCAGCGTAGCGTCGGCGAGTTATTCCGATCCCACACCGTCACGAGTCGCGAATTATTGAACGAGAACACGATCAGAGAGAGGATCGGCAAATACAAAAACGCCAACCCCAAACCCAGCATCGTTCCCCGGAACCAGCCCCGGTGACTCATATAAGCGCCCTCACCGCCCTGCAGCCTCGAGCTCGCGACGCTGATATCGCTGGAAAAGCAGTATCGGCAGCAAAAGCACCAGCAGCAACACGATGGCGACCGCCCCCGCCACTGGCCAATTCCGGGCACCAAAGAATTGAGCGGAGAGCACCGTGCCGATCATCAACTGATCGGTGCGACCAAGGAGTGAGGGGATTACGAACTCGCCGACCGCTGGAATGAAAACCAATAAACACCCAGCCACGATACCGGGCATGGATAAGGGCAGTGTGATCCTGAAAAAAGTCTTGAATGGCCTCGCACCGAGATCTGCCGCCGCCTCCAACAGCGTCAGATCGTGCTTTTCGAGGTTCGAGTAGAGCGGCAGGATCATGAACGGCAAATAAGAATAAATGATCCCGATGTACACGGCGAAATCGGTGTAAAGCAAGGTCAACGGCTCATCAATGAGCCCGAGCGCAAGCAAAGAATTGTTGATTATACCGTTTGTTTTAAGTAGCCCTACCCACGCGTACACGCGAAGCAGAAAGGATGTCCAGAACGGGAGAATAATGAGCATTAACCAAAGATTTCGCAAGCTTGGCTTTGAGCGGGCTATGGCGTAAGCCATCGGATAACCAATCAACAGACACCAGAAAGTGGAAACTGCAGCCACCTTCACCGAATACAAGAACGTCTCCAGATACAGGCTGTCGTCGAGCAGTACCCGGTAGTTATCAAGATTGAACGTGACGATTAAACGCCGGGTCTCCTCGACCCACTCCAGCAAGGGCGCATATCCCGGCTGAATGGGCTGCATCCAGGAGAATGAAATCTTCAAGACGATGAAGAAAGGGATGGCAAAAAACGCCAGCAACCACAGATACGGCAGCCCGATCACGAGATGACGCGATTGCAGCCGACTCATTGCTTTTGATAGTGACGACACTTACGTGACCGAGCCGTTACTGGGTCAACACCACGGCGCTCGAGGCGTGCCAAGTGAGATACACCGCCTCTTCCCGATTAAAACGCTCATCGTGACGCCCGACGTTCGGCATCGTGACCCGCACCCAACGTCCTGATGAAAGCTGAACACGATAAACAGACAAATCCCCCATATAAGCTATTTCTTTCACCACGCCCGCGACTTGGTTCTCGCTCGCCCCAGTCGCCTCGCGTGTCATTTCAATCTTTTCCGGACGGATTGCGACCGTCACTTGCGCATCCGGGGGCGCGCTAATGCCATGACTGACAAATATCGAAGTGTCGAGCTCCGGACAACGTATCCGAACATAAGCAGGCTCATCCTCGATGAGCTTGCCTTCAAACAGATTTACCGAACCCACAAAATCAGCGACAAAGCGCGAGCCTGGAAACTCATAGATCTCGGCTGGCGTGCCCACCTGCACGATTTGCCCCTTGTTCATGACGCCGATGCGCGTGGCCAGCGTCATTGCCTCTTCTTGGTCGTGGGTCACTACAACGAAGGTCACGCCCAACTGCTGCTGTAGATTCATGAGCTCGAACTGAGTGTGCTCGCGTAATTTTTTATCCAGCGCACCGAGGGGCTCATCAAGCAACAGCAGCTTAGGTCTTTTGACCAAGGCTCGCGCCAAAGCAACCCGCTGGCGCTGACCACCAGATAGCTGGTGCGGTTTGCGATGGATAAACTCGGCAAGCTTGACGATGTCCAGCATCTCATCGACACGCCGGCGAATTTCATTTTTGGCGACGCCCTCCTGCTCGAGACCAAAGGCCACGTTTTGCATCACCGTCATGTGCGGAAACAAGGCGTAAGACTGAAACATCATGTTGACCGGGCGCTCGTGGGGCGGGATGCCCGCCATATCCTGCCCATCGATCTGAATACGACCTGAGCTTGGATTTTCGAAGCCGGCTAACATGCGCAGCAAGGTCGTCTTGCCACAGCCTGATCCGCCAAGGAGACAAAAAATGTCCCCCTTCTGCACGCTCAAGGACACATTGTCGACGGCAAGGAAGTCGCCAAATCGCTTCGAGACGCCCTCGATTCGCAAGTAATCAGTCGGCTGATCGACCATTCGTTCGGCCAAGTCACACTCCTGAAAGACAAAAACGCGGACAAGCGAAATCCGCCGTGATTTTGCTCAACTGCTGTAATTCAGCCTAAATGCTGACCCAGCGAAAAAGAATACGCTACTTACCCGCCTTGAAGCGGGTCCAAGTCGCCGTCAACAGCTGTGTGAAAGCATCACTCTCAGCGAGGTCAACCTGCAGTCGCGACTTCATCTCATCGCTTGGGTATATCTCAGGGTTATCGAGAATTGCTTTGTCGACAAATTCTTGGGCGGGAATATTGAAACTCGCGTAGCTCACGTAATTCGTATTTTTTGCAGCCACTTCGGGCCGCAACAAATAGTTGATGAACCTATGCGCTTGCTCGACATTCTTAGCATCTCTGGGGATGGCGAGCATATCGAAAAACATGATTGCCCCCTCGCGTGGAAGCTTGTAGTTGATCGTGATGCCATTACCCGCCTCTTCTGCCTTATCAGCTGCCTGAAAGACGTCGCCCGACCAACCCAAAGTTAGGCAGATTTCACCGTTCGCCAAATCATCGATGTACTTGGAAGAGTGTACATACTTGACGTAGGGGCGAATCGCGAGCAAAGCCTGCTCAGCTGCGGCCAGGTCTTCAGGGTTTTCGCTATTCGGATCCTTACCAAGGTACACAAGCATTGCACCGACTATCTCAGAGGGGGCATCCAGGATGGAGACACCGCAGTCGGCAAAATTCGATACGATCTTTGGATCGAAAAACATGGCAAAACTGTCGAGTGGCGCATCAGGCATCCGCTCGTTGATCTTGTCGACGTTATAACCGACGCCCGAAGTGCCCCAAAGATAATTGACCGAGTGCTCGTTGTTAGGATCGTGCCGAGCCACCTGCTGCATGAGCTCGGGATCCAGATTCTGCAGGTTGGCGAGCTTGCTCTTGTCGAGCTTCTGAAACACCCCCGCCCGAATCTGCCGCTCAAGAAAAGATGCCGAAGGTACAACGAGATCATAGCCCGTGCTCCCGGCCAACAACTTCGTCTCCAAAACCTCGTTCGAATCGAAGACGTCATAGATCACATTGATACCGGATTCCTTTTCGAAATCGGCAATGACAGTTTCATCGATGTAGTCCGACCAGTTATAGACGTAGAGCACCTGCCGCTCGCCGGAAGTGTCGCCGCACGCCGCCAACACGGCTGCGACAGTCACGGCGCCGATCGCCGTACGGGCAGAGGTATTCATTTCGCGGGGGTCTCCGAAAGGGGTCGTTCCGACGCGCCTGATTGCGCCGCCGCTGTTATAGCTCAGCCCCTTCCGCCTGAAAAGCCTGAGCGACTGAAACCCAGCCGTGTCCCAGCTGGCACGCTATCGCGGTTACTAAAGAAGAAAATCACCGATACCCCACCGGATCACCCTCGTCTCCGAAGTACGCTTGAAAAGGGAGAAGAACCATTGAGAGCGCCATGGAAAACTGGAGCCTGATCTTTGATCGCACACACCTCATGGCGTTACCATGCGGTCC
>CAZHLL010000017.1:26294-36658 GCA_964533305.1 uncultured Acidibacter sp. | reverse complement strand
TGGGTGATTCGAGCACCAATATCATCACCCCGCTTTTGCCCTACTTTCCGTTGATTGTGGTGTTCTGCCAACGCTACGTAAAAGCGAGCGGCATCGGTACCGTGGTCGCCCTGATGCTGCCGTATTCGGTTACGCTTCTTATTGTCTGGACCGCGTGGTTGATCCTGTTCTGGTCGTTGGGATTGCCCCTCGGCTTGCAGTCATCGTATATCTACGCCCCTTGAACTAGTCACTCGCCTTGAGATTGAAGGCATTGAGCTTGAAGGAGTTTCGTATGGACCGTCGCGAATTCGTCATCACCGCCAGCGCTGCCACCGCCGTCATGGCCGCTCAACCGAGCCTTGCGCTGACCGAGGACAACCCCTTCATGAAACCCTGGCCACTGCCCGATGGCGCGCCCGCCTTTGATCTCGTCAAGACCGAGCATTACCTGCCCGCCTTTGATGCCGGTATGGCCGAGACGCGTCGCGAAATCGCCGCAATCCTGGCTAATCCCTCGGCACCCACCTTCGCCAACACCATCGAAGCGATGGAACGCGGTGGCGAGATTCTCGATCGGGTGCAGGCGGTGTTTTTCAACATGACCTCGGCCAACACGGGCCCCGAGTTGCAGAAGATCCAGCGCGAGATCAGCCCCAAGCTTGCGGCCTTTCGCAACGAGATCGTGCTCAATGATGCACTCTTCCAACGCATCGAAACCGTGTACCAGAATCGCGCCAGCCTCAATGCCGATCAGGCACGTGTCGCCGAAAAATACTACAAAGATTTCGTGCGCGCGGGTGCCAAACTCGATGCCAAACAAAAGGAACGCATGCGCGAGATCGACCAGCGTATGTCGCAACTCTCGGTGCAGTTCCAACAAAATGATCTGGCCGACACCAATGCATTTACCCTGGAGCTCGCCACCGAAGCAGACCGTGCCGGTTTGCCCGAGTTCGTGCTTGCTGCCGCGCTGCAAGCCGGGCGCGACTACGGGCAAGAAGGCAAGTACCTGATCACCTTGTCACGCTCCTCGGTACAAAGCTTCCTCGAAACGTCGCCACGCCGTGATCTGCGTGAAAAGGCTTTCAAAGCCTGGGCTGCCCGTGGTGCCAATAACAACGAATACGATAATCGCAAGATCATCGCCGAGATGGTGGCGCTGCGCATCGAGCGCGCCAATCTGCTCGGCTTTGCGACCCATGCCGACTTTGTGCTCGAAGAGCGCATGGCCAAGACCCCGCAAGCCGCTCGAGATCTCATCGAGCGTGTTTGGAAGCCCGCCCGCGAGCGCGCCCTCGAAGAGCGCACCGACATGCAACGGCTGATCGACGCCGAGGGCGGCCAATATCAGCTGCAGGCTTGGGATTGGCGCTATTACGCCGAAAAGGTGCGCGAGCAAAAGTTCGCGCTCGATCAGGATGAGCTCAAGCCCTACTTTCAGCTCGACAAGATGACCGAGGCGGCGTTCTACGTTGCCACCAATCTTTGGGGCCTCAGCTTCAAACTGCGTCCGGAACTGCCCGTCTACGCCGAGGGCGTACAAGTATGGGAAGTGCGTGATCGCGATGGCAGCCTGATCGGTCTGTTCTATGGCGATTACTTTGCTCGCCCCTCCAAGCGCTCGGGTGCCTGGATGAGCTCGTACCGAACCCAGCAGTATCTCGACGGCAAGCGCACGCCGGTCGTGGTCAACGTCTGCAACTTCAACAAACCGCAAGCGGGCTCACCGGCGCTGCTCTCGTATGATGATGCCGAGACGCTGTTCCACGAATTTGGCCATGCGCTGCACGGGCTGCTGTCGGCGGTGACCTACCCGCGCGTCGCGGGCACCTCGGTACCAACCGACTTCGTTGAATTCCCGGCGCAAGTGTACGAGCACTGGCTCGGTCAGCGGCAGATCCTCGAGAAGTTCGCAGTCCACCACGAGACAGGCGAGGTCATCCCGCAGGCGCTCCTCGATAAGCTCATGGCCGCGCGTAATTTCAATCAAGGGTTTGCCACGGTCGAATTCCTGGCGAGCGCCTTCGTCGACATGGATGTGCATAGTCTGACCACCGCCGATGCCGCGACCTTCGACATCGATGCGGCGGAGCAAGCCACCCTTGCCCGCTTGGGCATGCTGCCCGAGATCGTCTGTCGCCATCGTCCGACGCACTTCAGCCATATCTTTGCCGGCGGCTACTCCGCGGGCTACTACTCCTACATGTGGTCCGAAGTGCTGGATGCCGATGGCTTTGAAGCCTTCAAGGAAAAGAACGATATCTTTGATCAGGCGACGGCAGCGAGACTACGTGAGCACGTCTACGGCGCAGGCGGCACTCGAGAGCCCATGGATCTCTACGTCGCGTTCCGTGGCCGCGAGCCCGATGTGCAGGCCTTGCTGCGCAACCGCGGCTTTGCGTGAGGCTTGGTCGCGTGAGGCTGCGCGCTATCTCGCCTGATCAGTCGCGATAGACGTAAATCGCGATGGCCTTGGCTCGCCGGTTCGGCGGGTTGATGACGTTGTTGTAGACGGCACTCGAAATCTCGAGCCACCATTTGCCCGACATGCGTGGCTCGAGATTCGGTTCGATCACTTCGTCGAGGATGATGGCGTTGGCGCCGATCTCGGCCGCCTCCTTGCGCAGGGATTTGTATAAACGCTCTTCGTGCGCGAAAGTGTGGTCCCCTGCGGCATTGAGGATCGCCACCTCCTCGTAGCGCCCGTCCACTTGATCCACCGTGCGATAGATCACCACCTGCTCGGCAGCGACAGCCGGACGGATGGGCGCCGTGCCGATGCGGGTCGAGCGTGATGAGACACACCCTGCAAGCAAAGAAATCGCAAGCAGCGATACCAGGGCGATGCAAGTCCTGCTGGATTGCCGGATAGTGGTCATCAGGCCGTCCTCGCGCGTTTCGCTTTCTCGCTATCCGCGGGCGCTTTGAGGATCGCGTAGCCTTTCTCACCCACCTCGCAGATCTCGATCGGCTCGGCGACGCCCTTCATTTCATAGTAACCGTAGCGCTTCCAGACGATCTCCTCGAGCCCTGGCACTTCCTGACCCTCGAGCATCTGCTTGGCATTGTCATACACGAAGCGAGACATCAGGATCTGATCGCCGGTGGCCAACGATTGGATGCGCGCGGCGGTATCGACTTGGATGCCATTGAGATCAAATAATTTATCCGGTCGCGCCACCTGCTCGGAGACGACCTCACCCGTGTGGATACCGATTCGATCATAGAGGCGCTCGCCATCAGTTTCAGAGGTATCCCGCAAATAGCGCTGCAAGGAGAGCGCAAAGATCACGGCATCAGAGGGGGTGGCAAAGGCCACAAAGAAGGCGTCCCCCTGCGTTGAGACCTCCTCACCGGTCGACGTTCCGCGAATCAATCGTCGCACCAAGGCATGGTGCTTGGTCACCAGCTCCATTGCATAGGCATCGCCGAATTTTTGCTTGAGCTTGGTCGAATGCACCAGATCCGTGAACACCATGGTGACGACGCGGTTTGGGTAGCTGCGATCGCCCCCGGCAAAGTGAGGCTGGGAGCGCCGATCCTGCGAAGCGCCGGCTCCCCCACTCGGCGCCGGGGGTGGTGGCGCTTGATTGCGGGCCGAAGTGGCGGCGACGTCTTCCCTCAGCACCGCGGTCAGCGAGGCGCCGGTCAGCAAGGTCTTGAGCGCACCGGCAACATTATTCGCGTCGAATTCTTTGTTCAGATTCTTTTCGATGGTCGGCGCCTTCATGATGGGATTCAGTACCCCATGGAAGCGTGAGTCCGAGCGAAACCGCAGGCCACCCGGCGTGTTCCAAATGGGGATCACCTCACCGCCCAGGTTGGCCGAGCGACAGAACTGCATCAGCTGCTGGTGGACAACGGCAAAGTCCTCCGGTGACAGCTTGGCCGCGTTCGGCGAGAGCGGCACGAGCACGAAGGGAACCCCTTGAATCTTGATATGCGCAACTTTGACGAGAGCCATCGAACCCACCCGAAAAAACTTCCTAAATGGAAGTTTAACGGATCCGATTCAAGGTGCCGCAGATCACTTTGGCGGATTACGTGTGACGCAATATTCATTATTCCGGGAATTGATTGGAAAACACCCCGCTTTCCCAGCATCTCCGCTAAAATCCACGGTCCTTAAGCATCTTGCGGCACCCTAGCGTGATGATCTCGGAATCTTCCCTGGAGCAACTCATCCAGCCGGGCCAGTGGTGGAACATGCGTCTTGCGCGCGCGGTGCTGGCGTCCGAGGGCGCCAAAAGCAGGCGCTCACTCGAACGACTCTTGCGTCAGCAGCTCGCGTGGCCGCCCGCGCTCCCCGTGTCTGCCGTGACCGATCACATTGGGCGGGCGCCCAATCCGCTGTTGCTGGCGCAAGCGGCCGAACGGGCTCGTCGTAAACGACGACTGCTGCTTGTGGTGCAGATGGCGCTCCTGCCGACGGGTCAACCCTGCTTGCACGCCCACGACTCTCGCGGCGCGCGTTACTGGTATCCGCTTCGTGATAACCCACCGGAAGCGTCAGAGTTGCAACTGGCTTTTGAATCTCTCGCAGCCACACACCCACGAGGGGTCGTGCCGATTCCCCATGGCGAGCTCGTACAGTGGATGCAGGGCAGGGTCGGATTCGGATTGCATGACCATGGGTCTTCCGCCGAGATTCAGTTACCGCCGCTTGGTGGATCGCGCGCGCCGCATCAACCCACCGCAGCTCGGCAGCCTGACCCCGTGCTGCGTGAGCTCGAAAATGAAAGCCTGCACATGCTGCGAGAAGCCGTTGCGGGCTCAAAGAATCCGGTGTTGCTATTCTCGGCGGGCAAGGACAGTGCCGTGTTGCTGCATCTATTGCGTAAGGCGTTTTTTCCGATGACCCCTCCCTTGCCGATGTTGCACATTGATACGCGCTGGAAATTTCAGGCCATGTATCGCTATCGCGATCAAGTAGCGCGCGCCGCGGATATGAATTTAGTGGTGTACACGCATCCGCAAGCGATCGACGAGAACATCAACCCCTTTGATCACGGGCCCACTCGGCACACCGAGATCACCAAAACGGTGGCGCTGCGGACCGCGCTCGATCAGGGACACTATGACGTCATTATCGCCGGCGCCCGTCGCGATGAAGAAAAATCCCGCGCCAAAGAAAGGAAGTTCTCGGTTCGCGCTCCAGGCCATCGCTGGGATCCGCGACGACAGCGCCCGGAGCCATGGCGGCTCTATCACACGGGGCTCGCTGCCGATGAAACCCTGCGCGTGTTTCCGCTCTCCAACTGGACGGAGCTCGATGTTTGGCGCTACATCGAACAAGAGGGCATTCCCGTGGTTGATCTTTACTTTGCGGCGGATCGTCCCGTCGTCACTCGCGAGGGTCAGCTCATCGTGGTGGATGATGCCCGCTTCCGTTTGCGACCCGGCGAGATGATCGACTACCGCCGGGTGCGGTTTCGAAGTCTGGGTTGCTACCCGCTCACCGCCGCAGTCGACTCCGAGGCGACTACGGTACGTGAGCTGATCGAAGAGCTCGAGTCCACACGTCAATCCGAACGGGGTGGCCGAATCATTGACGTCGACCAGCCGGGCAGCATGGAACTCAAAAAACGAGAGGGTTATTTTTGATGGACTCTCAACTGGGTCTCTTGCGGGTGATGACCTGTGGCAGCGTGGATGACGGCAAGAGCACACTCATCGGCCGCATGATCCTCGACTCCGGGCAACTACCCGAAGACCAACGCGGCACCCAGGATCTCGCCTCACTGGTCGATGGTCTGCTCGATGAAAAAGCGCAAGGTATAACCATTGATGTAGCTTATCGTCATCTCGAGCTCGAGGGGCGACGGCTACTGCTCGCCGACGCGCCTGGCCATGAGCAATACACGCGTAACATGGTCACGGCTGCATCGGATGCCGATGTCGCCATGCTGCTGGTAGATGCAACTCAAGGCGTGACGCCCCAGACACGTCGCCATCTGTTCATCGCCCATTTGATGCGGGTACCGACCATGCTGCTGCTCGTCAATAAAATGGATCGAGTGAATTACGCGCAGCGCGAGTTTGAGTGCATTGAGCGCGCGCTACAGGATGTACTCTCCTCCCTCGGCTATGACGGTCGTCATGAGATCATTCCCATCGCCGCCTTGCATGGCGACAATGTACTCACGCGTTCGCCCCACACGCGTTGGTATCACGGCCCGACCCTCAAAGAATCCATCTCTACTGCCGCTCCTCGGCGAGGTGAAGGGCGTGCCGCTTTTGCCGTGCAAACCGTGCTGCGTGACGAAGCAAGCCTGCGCTACTACACGGGCAGCGTCGAAAGCGGCGTAATTCGGGTCGGCGATACGTTACAAGTGGGCCGCTCCGGACTACCCGCCACCCTGACCCATATTGTCACCGCGGATGGCAACCTCACCGAGGCCAAAGCGGGCGATGCCATTAGCCTGCAGATCGATCGGGAGCTCGATCTCGGCCGTGGAGATATCCTGTCGCTCAAATCGGATCCACTGGAACGCAGCGCCCAATTTGAAGCCACCCTTATCTGGATGGATGAGGAGCCGGGCCTGTCAGGGCGTCAATACCAAATCAAACTAGCTGGACAAGAGACCCTTTCAACCCTGACTGACATCAAACATCGCTGGGATGTGGATGGCTTTACCAAGCAGCCTGCCAAATCATTGGCCATCAATGATTTAGCTGTTTGCACGCTCTCCTGTGTAAATCCGATCTGCTTTGAGCCCTATACTCGATCACGCGCAATGGGCAGCTTCATCCTGATTAATAGGCAAACCCAGGCAACCGTCGCGGCGGGGCTCATTCATCATGGCCTAAGGCGCAGCGACAATCTTCGAGCTCACACGCTCTCGATCAGCCGTGAGAGCCGCGAGCAGTTGAATGGACATCGTGCGCAAGTGCTGTGGTTCACGGGTCTATCCGGCTCAGGCAAATCCACCCTGGCCAACGCCCTGCAATCGGCTCTGCATACGCGCGGTATCCGCTGCTATGTGCTTGATGGTGACAATATTCGGCTCGGGCTCAACCAGGATTTGGGCTTTACCGCTGCGGATCGCGCCGAGAATATCCGCCGCGTTGCCGAGGTCGCTGCACTGATGATGGATGCGGGCCTCGTAGTGATGACCGCTTTCATCTCCCCCTTTCGGGAAGAGCGTCGCATGGCCCGAGAGCTGATCGGCCCGGGTCGCTTCCATGAAATCCATATCGCGACCCCGCTCGCAGTCTGTGAGTTACGCGATGTCAAAGGCTTGTATCAAAAAGCGCGTGTCGGCCTGATCCCCAACATGACCGGGATCGATAGCCCGTATGAGCCGCCGTCGGCAGCCGAGCTCACTCTCGACACAAGCCGGTTGTCCATCGATGAAGCGGTAGATCAGCTCCTTGATACGTTTTTCAAAGATTGAAAACGGGGTAGGCCTGCCTCAACCACTCGACTCGGACACCGTCATCTTTTCATTGTATTTACGTACCCGCTGCGACTGGATGCGGGCAATGTTGCGATATAAGCCAGCTGCGAGTTCGGGATAGCCATCCAAGGATTTCTGGGTCAACGCCAACGCGACCGAATCAGTGGTTGCACGCACCCTCGCCGAACGCGGTAATCCGTCGACGATCGCCATCTCGCCAAAGGTCTCACCGGGCCCAAGTTCCGCCACCTGCTGCCAGCCCGAATCCCCGTTTCGTTTCTCGACCACGGCGTGACCCTTGATGAAGACGAAAAATCGATCGCCCTTGTCACCTTCATCAAAAAACAGCGCGTCGGTGGTGACGTCGACCCGCTCAACCGCCGAGATCAGCCACACGAGATGCACCCGATCGATGCCCGTAAACAAGGACACGTTGGCAAAGACCCGCAACAAGGTTTCATCGACTGACCGCATGACCTTTCTCCATTCATTGGACGCCAGCATTGGCGTGTGTCCGTCACATTTTTGTGCTAAACACCCAAATCAAAGCCCGATCACCCTCCACGCCACACCCATGGGAATGCCAGTGCGATGATCCGGATTGCGGTGCTCAACATCAAGGGCGGATCCGGCAAATCCACTCTGGCCACCAATTTGGCGGCCTGGCTAGCTCAGTGTGGTCGACGCGTCGCCATGGTGGATTATGACCCGCAAGAGTCGGCCATGAATTGGCTAGGCCGACGCCCAGCGGAATTACCTCGCATAAACGGTGTCTCGGCCAAAGGCAGTGATATTCGGCTAACCCGCGTCTATCGACTAGTCGAGGGCCTCGATCCTGAATTCACCATCATGGATACCCCCGCCGCGATCAGTGCACAGAACCTGATTTACTTTTGTCGCGATGCACACAAGGTGCTCGTCCCCGTGCTGCCCTCGCGGATCGACATCGATGTCGGTGCGCGCATGATTCGCAATCTATATGTCCATGGCGGCATCAAGAAAGGAGATGACCGACTCGGCATCATTGCGAGTCGAGTACGGCGCGACACTCTAGCCTACAAAAATTTGCAGCGTTTCTTAGCTGTGTTGGAGATTCCCGTGATCGCTGACATTCGCGACTCCCAAAACTATGTCCGCTGCGCCGAATCCGGCATGGGCGTGACTGAGTTGCAGCCCTATCAACGCGCGGCTGACATAGGCGCTTGGGAAAGTATTTTGCACTGGATCGAGCCACCCATTACGCTAAACACAGAGTCCGTCACCAAAGAATCTGCTCGGCAGCATGACCCCTCACGCATTGCGCGGCTCGTCAGTTTGTTGCCGGAGAGAGATCCCTGACAACGCGAAAGCCAAAGGTAAAGCGTCGATCCGTCGCAGTCATCTTGAGTCGAAACGCGGGACGAGTCCCGGCGGCAATCGCCGTCCAACCCTGACCCCGCATGACCCTCATGCCACAGTCCCCTTGCGTCAGCCGAGGACGGCCATCGGTCATCGCGCCTTGGTGTGTGTCATTCCAGCAATCCGCCACCCACTCATTAGCATTGCCTAGCATGCCGTGTAATCCAAATGGATTGGCCGTCGTCTCTTTGACCGGAGCCGTGGTCGGGTAGCCGTCATCGCACGGCTCACCTTTCCAATCACCCATCACCTCGTATTTGATTTGCGTCTGGTGCCAACCAAACTCCTGGCGCGTCGACTCATCACCCAGGTTGACCCACCGACAGATGTCCACCGATGAATCGCCGAACCAAAAAACGCTGCTGCGATTCCCACGTACCGCGTACTCCCACTCAGACTCGCTCGCGAGCCGATAGCGATGACCGGTGATATCGCTGAGCCATTCGAGATACGCCTGCGCATCATGCCAATTGATACAGGTCACAGGATGCTCATCGTTTTGGCCAATTTTGGCATCTTCCCAGCTACGCGACTCATCCCATAACCATTCGCTGCCCACGAAATGCCAACAGCCCGGAGCAGGACGATAACCTGTGGCATTCACAAATCGCGCGAACTCGCCGCGCGTGACCTCATACCGACCCATGGCGAAACTGTAGTCGAGACGTACCGAAACCAAAGGCTGCTCGCGTGTCGCCCAATAATCCGGTAAGCCGAGCGCACGGGATTCTTTGATCTCCGCACCCATTACAAAGCTTCCGGCAGGCACCGATACCACCTCTGGACAGTGCTCACAATCCCGCCAACTTTGAGGCTCTGCTGCGACACTGGTGAGACCTCCGGTCGACAGCGCAGCGATCGACAGCGCCACGATCGTCGCGACACGCTGGAACATCGCGCCTGAAAAACCTCGTCTCATGTCGGCAAGGGCCGAGAGAATGGCGTGCGATCCACTTGCAGCAAATGCGCGTAACCTTGCTCAGCTCGCCGCACGAAATCATCCGGCAATGACTCTACTGTGCGCAACTTACATCCGCTCCATGCGGCGAACATATGTCCGGGGACGCCACCCATCTGCATCCATTGGGGCCAAGGAAACACGTATGCCCCGGAGACTTCCGATGGCAGCCAAAGATTTGTTGGGTCGTCGAATAAACTTTTCGGGGTCGCCTCGGTGCCCATTTCCAGAAACGTGACTGGCCAAGTCTCCGGCGGTACCCGGATCGCATCCACCTTAATCCAATCATTTTCGCGCCGGATCACACGTAACTCAGGGCGCGGCTTGGCACTTGGCGCATCCAATGTCACCACGCCCTCAAACGAGCGAACGATGCCCGGATCTTCGATCAGTGCCATGGGAGGCACCTCCACGATTTTCCGGGTGACTGGATTGAGGACTCGATCAACAAATTCACCCGAGTGAAGATCCCTCGGGAAAGAAAGATTGTGTCCGTGCATACGATAAGCGGTTTCGCCGATCCGCTCATGACGCGAAAACTCGATACCCTCCCAACGCACCACAGGAACCGGCACCGCGTTCGCAGGCACAGCCACCATTGTGAAGTGATACCAATGCAAGATGTC
>CAZHLL010000017.1:0-26194 GCA_964533305.1 uncultured Acidibacter sp. | reverse complement strand
GGGACGCTCGAGCTCCTGCCAACGCGGCTGTAACAGGTCGGGATACTCCCCACGCAAGCGGTCTGAAAATTTACGCGGCAAGACAGCGGGCCCGCCCACGATGCGCCGCCCACTCCACGCGCCCAACATGACGCCCTCGGCGTTACCCATTTTCATCCACGCGGGAAACGGAAACACGTAGAAGCCCCCTGTTTGAAATGGGATGGCGGTCACCGCAGGGTTTTCAAAATCACGAACGCTTGCGGTTGCGCAGGAGCTCTCGATAAACATCTGCGGCCAACTCTCGGGCGTCGGGCGGATATGCTCCGACTTCACGAGATCCCCCTCCCGTCGCAGCACATGAAAACTCTTCAACCACGTGGGCGCGGATACGTCCAAAGGCATGTAGCCGTCCGGTCCGTGCAACACCCCTGGATCATTGAGCAAATACAAAGGCTCCACCGTCACTGACTCTCCCGTCAGCGGGTTTCGGACCGCGTCAACGAATTCACCCGATACCAGATCCAGCGGATAGCTGACGTTATGGGCATGGATACGCCACGTCCAATCAGCCACCCGTCGAAAATACGAGAACTCCATACCCTGCCACCGCACCACCGGTTGCGGACGCGTTCCCATGGCGATCGCGTACATCACGAACTGATAGCTGGTCAGCGTGATCGCCTCGTCCTGCAGATCTCGCTCGAACCGAAACAGCGCCTTGAAACGCTCAACGGGATCGCTGAGATCCATCATCTGCTCCACAAGGTGGGAGCCCGGCGCGGCGTCACCGTGCAAGTTGGACGATTCAGCCACCGCCCCTGCGGAGCCGCCGAACAGGGCAAAACTGCCCATGGCCCCGAGTGGCAAGCCCAAGGCCAACCGACGACGCGCTGGATCAAACGGCTGATCACTCATGCACTGATGCCGAAGAAATTCCATCACGTACTGCACTCCTCCAGTTTTTCGGGATCGGGCGACCATGCGCTGCGCTCCCGCCACTCCCGCAACACCGCGACCCAGTCAGTCACCGTGTCGGCCACCATGCGTATCTTTCCATCCGGCAACAGCGCTTCTCGCCGTGCATCTTGCGTACTCTGCAACCAGCGAGCCGCACCTTGCATTGCCTGCGACATGAGATCCTGACAGGAAGGCGCAAACTCGGGTTGTCTCGCCAAAGAAATCTGGCTGTCACGTACACGAAAAGCCTCCCTCAGACCCAGGGTCGTGACCTGCGGCAGACCCATGGCTTCAAATACGAGACTGCGTTCCACGTTACGTGCCATCGACACCCGAATGGAGCCCCCCTCCCGAAACACATGCAAACCTTCTGGTGCGACGGTCGGTTTCGCGACCTCGTGAAAACGCTCCACTTCAAATATCGCGTCATGCCCCTTGGCGACGCGGTTTTGCAGCAATTGCATTTCCCCGTCCGAAGAAAACTGAGCCACCGCCTTCTGCGCATCATGTTCATTGACGGCCTCGAGGTAGCGCTTGACCGACATCGGCAAGGGTGTGATGAAGGCCGTCAAATCCTCGGAGAACAAGGCAGGCGCCTCCATGAATGCGGAGTGCCCAACATTGTCGTACACCTTCACCGCGATGGCAGGATTCTTCTCAAGCTGCTGCTTGATCGATTGCGCAGGTAAACTGAGATCTTGTTCACCCAACAGAATGAGTGCGGGTAAGCGAAGCTGCATCAACAAATCGGTATTGTCGAGACGTTTCGAGGCCATCGCATTGCGCGCATAGGGCGGCACCAATAGATTGCTGATCATGCCGTTCTTGACCGCCCACTCTGGCAGTGGTGTCACCGACATGAGTTCCATGAATCGAGAGGCATCCTCGATCGCGAGTTCGAGATCACCCGAAAAAAGTCGCGCTGCGCCCTCGGGCCGTGGCAAAAGTCCACCGTGGCTTCCTGTGAGAACCAGACCCGCGATGGCGTCTTGTCCATACTGACGCAGATAGTCCATGGCGATAAATCCGCCAAAAGACCAACCGATCAACCAAGGCCGACCCAAGCCTAGCGCATCAATCACCGCACGTAGATCTTTGGCCCAGGGTTCATGCCCGGCATAGGCTTGATCATGCCAGGGTTTACCAGACGCCCCGTGCCCACGCAGATCCAGCGCAATTAATCGATAGCGCTCCCGCCATTCAGGGTCGTCCAGTTGAAGCTTCCAGGAGAGATAGCTTTGCGAGAACCCATGAAGCAATACCACAGGCTCGCCCCGCGGATTACCCACCTCGACCACGTTGAGGGGTACCCCGTCAAACGAGACGATACTGTGAAATCGATAAGCCTCCGCTGCACTGGAGGTCACGGTGGACGTCAACGCGGCCAGAATGATCGCGACAACGTACCGGCTAAACATCAAGGGTTCAACGATCGAATCGGCCGGCTGGCCGATCGAGCGCACTCACGGGATCGTTGGCAAGGGCTGGGGCCAACTCGGCGAGTCGCGCTCTCCACACCGCTGGCAAATCCTCGAATTGCCGGACTTTCCTTCCCACCAGCCGCGACGTCAGGCTACCGGGGCGATCCCCCATACGCATCCATCGCTGCCAGCCCGTCACCTCAGCAAAGAAAACCGTTGCCTCACCCAACGTTACATTCGGGTCAGTCAGATTTCGCAAACTACCGTGATACACAGCAATATCATTGACTTCGAAGGGCGTCGTTCGACCGGGCGTAAAAACCCGGGCGACAGACTCATCACGCTGGAACACGTCGTCACCAACAATCACGGACGGATGGATCGTGGCGGTGGCCTCAAGCGGGGTACCGCCAATCTCCGTCGGTAACACGCGGGTGTTATCCGCTCGATACCGTATCACCGTGGGGCCGACTGGCGCGAATTGCAGCGGAATCACCTCGTCGGTATAGGGATTTTTCCATTCATCGATCGGAGATTTTCCCGCGACATCAAAGAATAGAATCATTTCCAGCTGGGTGACTTCGAACTCGCCCGCAGGCAAGTGACGGATACGCTGTATCGTTCCGACCATGCTGGTGTAGAGAGGTGTGAGCGTGGCACCCACCTGTCCAATCTTTGGCCCCTGCAGCCACCAAAAAATAAGCCCATCGTCGGTTCGCAAGTGCAGCTTGCGGTACAGCTCGATTTCATCGACCGGGGCGGCCATGGATGCCGCCCCTGCCTGGATGAAGGACCCGACCGCCATCGCGCCGATCGCTCCGCCAAGAACCTCACGTCTATCCCACATCAGGTCACCCCCCGACCGTTGTTGGATACAAGTCAGAAGCGATAGGTCAAGGTCACACCCACCTGCTGACGATTGGCCAACACGGCCTCCGAGGCTGCGAGCTGGAAGAAGAACGGATCAGTGGCGCTGTCACTTTGGTAGCGTGAGGCCTCGAGCGTATCGTCATCGAACAGGTTGTTGACGAACCCGACGAGCTCCCAATTCTTGCGACGCAGCCCACCGCGCAGATTAACGCGCACTTGGGTTGGGACGTAAGCAAAGTTGACGATGCTGTCGAAGCGACGACCGATGTAAGTCAGATCGGTGCGCGCGAACCAGCCTTCTTCTGCACCGGGGGCGGATTCATACTGCAAGTAGGCCGCCCCGCTCCATTTCGGCACCAACGGGAATTCGAAGCCCGCTGCGTCGATCAAGCCAAAGAATCGCAAGGGCAATGACTCGTTCAAAGCCTTGGTGATCTCAGTGTTTGCGTAGGCGGCGCTGCCGCCCACCGTGATGTGATCGGTCAGGCTGAGGGCACCATCAATCTCGAAGCCCTTGGTATTGCTGTCTCCAGCCGCGAACGGCACGGCGTTGAAGTTCTCACCGACCGGAGCGGCCTGATTCTGAATCACGCCATCACCGTTGAGATCCACTTGAATGGAGCGCACACCCTGTCGCCCCACCCACTCGAGGTAGTAGATCGAGGCGTTCAAATACCAGCTGCCATCGGCAGCCCGATGCTTGATACCGAGTTCAAAGTTTTCGACTTCGGCCTCAGGTGCTGTCGGGCTGACACCATTTCGCAGCGCCACTTCCTGCTGCGCCGATGTCAGCTGAAAGAAGGTCGCATAGCCTTGAGTCGGCTGATTGCCCTTGGCGTAATTGGCGTAAACGTTAGTTTCATCGCTCGTGGCGTAGCGCAGCAACACGCGCGGCAAGGTCGCGGTGGTTTCAATGTCGAACTCGGTCGGCAGGCCGATACCGCTCGTGATCGTGTCTTTCTGTCGTCGCGCCTCGACACTGACATTGAAATCGTCCGTGAGGTTGTAGCCAATGCTGCCGAAGATGGAGTCCGTCTCTGAAGAACTCCGAGCCGGATTCAAGGCGGCGGGATTGGGGCCACCTGCTCCAGCACCAAACAAGGTACCGGTGATGAAGGCGCCAATGTTGTCAAACGTGGCATCGAGACGGGCAACACCCACCATCCAGGTCAGATTGGATTCTGCCGGTGAGGTCAAACGGACTTCATAGGTATCTTGATTTTGGAGGATGTCGGCATAGACCTGATAACGATCTTGTGGCGTACGCTCGAAATCCCACGTACCGAATACGCGATGCTCCTGCGTACTGGCGATGGCGGTCAAAGAATAACCGTTACCAAAAGAATATTCGCCGGTCGCCGAAAAGAGATTGTGATCGATTTCGACGCGATGATCATCAAAGGGCAGGATACCCAGCGACGCCGCCGGCAACGCATTATTGATGGCAATCGGACCGCTCGGTGCCTGTAACGGACCGCAATAGGCTCGACGAGCCTGCTCCAACGTAAACCCGGCCGGTAGTCCCGCCAACGGTCGCGGTGTAAAGCCCGGGAAGGGCCCGCAGTTGTGCTGGTCAGAACGTGCAATTAACGGCGTAGCCAAGGGGCCATCCTCATCGTGCTTATCGCTGAAGCGCAAACGCAGCGACAAATTTTCGGTCGGCGTGAAATTGAGGGTTCCCGAGACATACAAGCCCTCGGTCTCACCCAATCGACCACCAAGATCATTCTTGTAGAAGCCGTCAAACTGATTGGCATCGACCACCAGCTTGGCCGATAGCACATCTTCCACAATGGGACCCTCGAGCGAGCCGGTCGCCCGGAGCAGCCCGTACGAGCCGGCCGTGACGCTGGCCTTACCGGCAAATTCATTGCCTGGCGTGGTCGTCACCAAACTCACCGCACCACCGAAGGTCGCCCGACCGAACAAGGCGGATTGCGGACCTTTGACCACCTCAACCCGCGCCAGATCTTCGGCGCCGAAGGTCGATGGCGAGCCCACCAAGGGCACGCCGTCGAGGAAGATCGTGACCAAGTCGCGACGGTTGTCACCGGTGGCGGAAATCTGGGTCATGCCGCGAACCGAAAAGGTGGACGACGCCCGGGTCGTGCCGGCGTTGAAGGTTAAACCCGGTGCGAACTTGGCCAGATCGGTCATGTCGCGAATGCCGCGCTGCTCGAGCTGCGTTTCGCTGAAGGCGAGAATGGACAGCGGTGCGTCCTGAATCGATTCGGAGCGCTTGCGTGCCGTGACGACGATCTCCTCGAGCCCTTGAGCGCCGGCACCGTCGCCCTGTGCGGCCGCCCAAGGCCCGCCAGCACCTAACGCCAGACCCACCATCAAAGAAATTTTGTTGCGGATACCTGTCCTGCGATTGTCCATGACCCTACCCCTCGTGGTGAACGACTGGCCTATCAGCGAGTCGAAGTTGTTATCCAAACTACGCAACCTAGTGGATTCATCGGGTATCCAAAAGGTCATTTACGTTTAAACGATTTGGTTTTTCGCGAGTTGCATTTCACGTATGGATGAGTGACGTCAATGCATATTGACGCTTCGCCAAATGGTTACCCCGAGCGCGTTGATTGACTTGCTGGGTGCGCCCACCTATCGTCAAGCTCACATGAGCGTCACTGCCTCACAAATCAGTCGTGATTCGGCACATCATGATCGCAACGATCTGGCCCCCCAAGCACCACCTTTTGGCAGTGGCAGTTGGGCGGTGTTCTATTTTCTGCCACCCGCATTCATGGCACTGCCCTTGGCATGGTATGGCGCGGGCATGGCCGCAGAGCTCTCGCGCCCGGCAGGTTTGATTCTTTGGGGGCTGATTTGCGGTATTTCCTGGTGGCTCTCGGATGCGATTGCTCGAGGTCTCGCGCTAGTGGGTCCGGCAAGAGCGCTGCGACCGTGGATGCTTTTGACTCTGGGATACCTTATTAATACAGCGCTCGCCAGCGTGTACAACCCGGCAGTCATCCAACTGATGCTGATCACCGGTCTTGCGCCATCTTCACCGATGGTCGAAGCATTTTTTGCAGTCGAACGTAACCTGCTCGACCCCGGATATCTTTCGCTGCTCTACGCGAGCTGTGTGCCCGGCCTTTTTTGCTGGTTGGTGGGCAACTATCTTTTCGAGAAGCTGAGCGGCATACCCCGTTTTTCCAGCCCCACCGACACCGTCTCGCAAGGCGCAATCACTCTTGATGTCATCCACCCGGACGTCATGCATACCCCCGCATTCTTCAGTCGTCTGGTACGGTTGCAGGGATTGAAGATCGATGAGTTGGTCGCCGTTGTTGCAGAAGATCACTACATACAAGTTCTGAGTACGCGCGGCAAAGAATTAGTGTATTTCCGCTTTCGTGATGCACTATCGGAGTTGACCAGCCTCGATGGCCTGCAGATTCACCGCTCGGCCTGGGTACATCTGCAAAACGTGCAAGGTCTGCAGAGCCAAGGCAGAGCGCTCCACGTCAAATTGGTCACGGGAGACCTACTCAAAGTCAGCCTCTCGAACCGCGGCGCCTTGCTGCAAGCGGGCATCAAGGCCCTGAATTGAGCTCCGTCACGACCAAAGTCGTGACAACCTCGCCCATCAACACCAATGACCCTCTAGCTCGACGAGCTCATAAGTCTGACGTAATTTGTCTGACCGCAATCGCACCGGCAAACAATCGGCGCCACCCGCCCAAACATCAAAGTCATCCACACCGGGCACCTCGATCCGAATGTGGCGACAGCCAAAGCGGCCTGCCGGCACCTCAAGTTCGACCTCGCCCAGATCATGAATCCGTGAGAACCCCGGCCCACAGGGCATCAATAACGGTCCCGAGGCGCCGTTCGGCAAGTGCGAACTGGCAAAGGTTGCCAATGAAAAATCTTCGGGTTTTCCTTGCCACTGCCGCAATCGTCCCACCACCCAAGCATCGCCATGAAGCGCGTGGGTACCGAAAGATTCGATGTCCTGTTCAACGATAAATTGCTGGTTGATACGCCCTTCGATCCGCGTCAGGCCTTGGCACTCAGCCTGTCGGTCACCAAAACAAAACCACGAACTGCCCAATAACTTGCCGCCCACGGTCAGCCGCAAAAACGCATCTTTGGGTACCCACTGGTGATCGACGGTGAGCACCACATCACGCAGCAAAAGATCATCGTCCATTTCGCACTGAGCGCGCAGCGTACGTTCCCCGTCAGGCTGAATCGTGACACTGAAAAACTCCCGACCCATCTCACCCACGCCATCAGTGAGATAAAGCATTTTGCCGCGATAGTGCCGATGTAGAGGTCCGCCTGTCATGACGGCTTACGCTCGCGCATGAAGCGCACCATGCTGGGCTCGCTTTTTCTGACTTCGTTTGGTGGCTCAAGAAAATCAGGCAGTCTCGCTTCCACGACTCGCAGGATATTGGCGGGAATATCGGCAGCACGCTGCGCGCTGCCCGTCATGGCACTGTAGAGACAGTGGCCTGGATGGGTTCCCATCAACATCCATGGCTGCCACGGGCGCACATGCACCCAATGCCCAGAGTAATCCACACTCGCCACCGCGGGGTCCGCCAAGGCTGACCAAGACGCGTTGTAACTCATCATGTCGGAAATCTGTATCAACTCACCGCTACTTTCGCGCCGCCAGACCGTCGGGTCCAGAGGGTTCTTGGCCCAGAAATGACTGCGCTGCTCCAGAAATACCCGATCGCCGGAACGCTGCCAGGGCAAAACAAACGGTTTACCCTCCGGGGCTTTACCCTCCACTCGATCATAGAATTGCTCTTCTTTCACTGACGGCAGGATCCAGCGATTGACCGCGGGATTGGCGATGTGGAAGGGCTCCACCCATTCCTGCAGATAGGGATTGAACCAGCGATCCAATACTTGGCCATTAGTCAGATCAACAAAAAAACCGCATTCTTTCTGCAGCAACTGATACCCCTGCTGCTCGGGTACGGGTCGCAGACGCTGTGAACTCATGCCAATGATTCCAACCAGCTCGCGCACCGCCTGCCCGGGAACCACGCCCATCAAGACCCCGGTGTACCAGCCATGTTTGTAGGCTCCGGGTTCCAGCGTTGCCGTCAATTTGGCCATCGCCAATACGTTGGATTGCGCCGTCGAGAGATCAAACCCCGTCGATGTCGGCTCTGCCGAGATCGCGTTGGAGGCTCCCACCCAAGTCGCGGCCGACCCGAGCGCTGCGGTACGCAACACCGGTCGCGCCAACAGCGCCGACCAACCAAATGCCGTCATCAGGTCTCTTCTTTTCATAACCCCCCGCTGTATTGAATGATCTGACCCCAGCGCGCTCATCGCGCTATGTCAGTAAATCCCGATGCTCACTCAGGATGCGCTCGCGCAAGCGGTCGGAGATGGACGCCTGATCATCAATGCGAATTTTGACCCCCACCAGACGCATGTCCTGAACCCCCGCTGCTCCCGACATACCCAGCCAGCCCACAAAAGAATTCAAGGTGGTGTAGTTGAACTGGCAGTCAATCCATTCGGTTTGGGGCCGCTCAAATTGAGACTCCCGAGTAGAAAACGTCGCGAGACTCGCTGCAAATCTCGGCGGACGAGCAGGGTTCCCCTCGGTCGCGGGTGCACCGGACATCTTGACGTATAAGTCTTCGGTCATAGCTACCGTACCTGCGATGCGAGCGAGTTCCGTAATCTCGCCGCGAAAGTCGACACCATCCGGCAGAGACACTCCGGGGTCTATACGATTTGGCGAGAGGATCAATTTTTGTGGCGAACGGTAATGACGGGGTTGAACCCAAGTGGTCGTGAACGGATTGAATACTTTTTGAGCCACGTCACCACTGACCGGATCACAGAAATATCCGGCCTCATCCAACTCCCACAACCAACGATCATCCACTTGTTTCGTCGCCTGTGATCGACTCAACCCCTCGATACGAGCCACAGGTTGCGCCACTTCCCCTTCTGGCTTGACCACGAGCACACCGGAGTAAACCCACAACACTGGCGAACCGTCCGAGGAGGTACGCATGCGTAAGAATCGTTGAAACGCATCCGGCGCCAAAGGGTTCGCTGAATGCGGTGCAAGCGAAGTGTCCGCCATCACGTGCGAAGACAAACCGGACGCCAGTGCCATCAAGCCGAGACCCTGCACAGTACGACGTCGCGCTTCATCAAAATCGGTTGCCATCGCAATTACCTGTTTAAAAAAAGCACGTGCGATTTATATCATGACGCTTGGTCAACAAAACGGACGAGGAACATTTTTATGTCGCAGGGAATAAATCGTCGTGCCTTGATGCAAGGCGCGTTGCTCACTGGAGGACTTGCCAGTGTCATGGCAACGCCGCAAGTTCCTGTTCGTTCAATCGCCGATGTTGCCAAACTTGATCTCGACGACCCGATGAGCCGCACACGAGTTCTGGCTAAGATCAAAGGCTCCATCGCCACGGAAACCGTGTACACCTTCTGTCGTCTCCACCTTTATCTTTGGCTTAATAACGGCAACCTGCAACCGATGCTCACGATGCAGAATCTGGCGGCGGCCTCGTGGAAGCCTTTGCCCAATGGGCACTATGCCGCCCTACTACGCGAAGTCGGCGTCTACACGCAGTTTGATCAAGACAACATTGTTGACACTTGGCTCAACCCGATCACTGGCGAGCAACGCGAGGTTTGGCAGTTCGCCAGCGGACCGCTCGAAATCGAAATTGGGCCTGAAGGCATCGTCACCGGCGCTGAAGCTACTTTAAAACCAAAAGAGATGCGTCTTGATGTGATTGCAGACAAGGTATTGGCACCGACCCAATCATCTTTCGCATTCCCAAACCCCTTCACCGCCGACAAATGGCCGAAAGAAGCGGGTGAACCTATGTTCTATTGGGACTCGCATTACTTTTTTGCGGCAGACATTCAGGATGTCTTGAACCCGGATCTCAGTAGTGCACCGTCCGTGGTGCAGTTTCAGAATCTCGTGAGTTTTCACCCATGGCTCGGGATGGGGAAGACTCCGGGGCGAACCTGGGGTAAAGGCCTTGGCACAAAACTACGGTCATTGGATGACTTGCCTGCGGGTGCGCGCAGAGCCTTTGAGCTAAAGACACCAGAAATTTTCGATCTTCCCAGCTGGACTCAACCGCGCATCGACTTTTTGGAATACATGCAAAAACGCGGCTGAGGTGAACCCGATCGTCACAGGTCGTCACGTGTCGTGACGATCGGGTTTTTCCACGTTACTTCGCGGGTGCCGGCGTTTGCGTCCGCGCGTAGTGCTCGAGACTCGACAAACTCGGATCCACCCATTTCTCTGGTGCCACCACGTAGGTTGGAAAACGCTCGCGGACCCGTTTCGCCACCCGTTCGGGCACGGCTTCCAATCCCTTGACCGTTGAGAACGTGCCGGCATAAACGATGTGTCCGGGGCTCTGACCCATCAGCATCCATGGCAGCCAAGGCGTGATGCGGTTCCACACACCAGTATGGGGCAAGTGCGTCAAGGCATCATTTTCGATGTCTGCGCGATTGATAACGTACCGGAAGAGCTCCGACACGCGATTCATCGGGCCTGCGGACTCTCTCGGCCATTTCTTTGGGTCTAGCGCGTTTGGGTAAAACAGATGGATATCACTCGTCAAAACGACGGTGTCATCATCAATCAATGTCCAGTCACGCAACAACGGCCGTCGCGGTGGCTTGTCCTTGTTGAGCCCACCGTAGCTCGGTGGATCCGGATAAAACTCGGACAGCACATAGTTGAAGGGGTCATTGGCGATGTCGACGACTCGTACCCGCTCTCCCGTATAGGGATTATCCCATTCGTCCATCAGCTCCCCGGTCTGCAGGTTGCGATAAAAAACCAGCTCTCGGCACAGTCGCTGATAGTCGCCGTTCGGTTGCTTGAGTACGCGCAACGAAGAAAATACCTCGAAGCCCATGAGAGGACGAACCGGCTCGTTATCGCGCACACCCATCACAGTACCGGTCACGTATCCATTGACGAATTTGCCGGGAGCGATATCGGCTTCAATGCGGGCGGACGTTTCGCGGTTCCAAATCGGATCCTTGAATTTGGCTTTCAACTCCTCATCAGACCAACGATAGCTCCGCGGTGCTGCTGCAGAGGCAGATGCGAGTTGGGCACCCCCCGCAAGCAACGCGCCACCCCCCAAAGCAGACGCCAATACTTCTCGACGTGACTGTGTTGCCATTATTTCCCCCAGGTTTTACGGCGATGATGTACGTCGCCGACTATCGCACTTTTGATCAAGGACAAAATCAGGAATTAGCATCCTAGGCCACAGGATGGCGTATCAGGTATCACTTTGCTGAATAGCAGTCACCGTTTGAGTCATCGATAGGCGTTCGATAGCTGGCACGGTACACCGGGATGCCGGATGTCCGACCACCAGCAATAAAAACGGTCGCTCGCGATCACGCGGTCGATGCAGGATGTCATTTAAGAATTTCATCGGACTCGGTGTATGCGTGAGTGTCGCAAGTCCAGCCAAATGCAAAGTGGCGATCAGAATGCCCGTGGCGATCCCCACCGACTCATCCGGGTAATAGCGTTTTTGCTTATGTCCATCTGGACCCAGACCCGTGCGTTCGACAAAGATCGCAATCAACCAAGGCGCGGTTTCCAGAAAGGGCTTTTGCGCATCGGTTCCGATCGGGCGTAACGCCTCGAGCCACTCGTCACTTGCCCGATGATCATAGAATTCACGCTCTTCCGCTTCCGCGGCTTCACGAATGCGTCGCTTGACCTCGGGATCCGAGACGGCAACAAAACGCCAAGGCTGTTGATTGGCTCCGGATGGTGCTGAACAGGCGGCCTCCAGTGCCGCACGAATGACGTCCCACGCCACCGGCTTGGAATCAAACTCGCGTACGCTGCGTCGCTTCGATAGCGTCTCTGCCAGCGTTCGTACTCGTTGCAAACGCTCTGTCTCCTCGAGCGGGGGTAGCTCGTAAGGCAGACGCTCGGTCACGACGGCAACAATGCCCTGAGTTGGCGATGTCTCGTCAAAGATACCTGACCCGGCGCAGACGCCTCGGATCCTGCGATGAAGGTCAACGCCGAGCCACACTCAGTGGCAAACACGCGCGAGACGACGCCGAGCTCGCCCATGGCGATGCCCACGACCGGAATCCCGAGCTGCGTGGCCGCCTCACGTGTCACACTCATCAAGCGCAACACGGCCGAAAAATCTTTGGGATACGTCGCAAGCTTGGCCACATCACCCCCCGCGTCCCTCGCCCGCGCAAAGATCGAACGCAAAGCGTCTGCGGTCGGTGTTTCGGCAAAGTCATGACTGGACACAATGAGCTGAATCCCGACAGCGCGACAGGCAGAGCGAACCCGCAGAAAATCCGGCGATGACATGGCGAGCTCAAGATCAATGAATTCAGGCTTTGCGTAGGGCAGCAGCGCTAACAACAAGTCCGCCCGCATCGCATCCGAGAGCCCCTCTGTGCAGCCACCCTCGTAGGGTGCGCGCAGTGTCAGTATCAGCGGCAAGGCACCCGCCGCTTCGCGCACCCGAGCGGCCAGGGACAAGAGCTCCGCACGCGCGGCAAGACTTTCAAGCGCGTCCACACGCCACTCCAGCACATCCGCTTCGGCGGCAACGGCCTGACAGATCTCCGCGATCAAAGCGTCACCTGTTTTCGCCATCAACGGCCAGCACAAGGCGGAGCCCTGTGCACTTAACGGCCCGTAAGCGGTCATCAATGGTTGGAAGCTCATATTTTCAACACCTGCTCCGAATCGGTATTCTGCCTTCCGGAAGTCGAGTCCGTCCAACTCGCGGGGTGTGCCTGTGGAGCAAAACATCATTGAACGCCGTCAATTCCTGCATCTCGCTGCGGGTACGGGTCTCGCGCTGGCAGCGGGCGCCGCTGACCGCTTGGCACATGCCGCAACCCCACTGAATATCCTGATTCTGGGCGGGACGCGATTTCTGGGAATACACCTGACCGAAGCTGCACTCGCGCGCGGACACGGCGTCACGTTTTTCAATCGGGGCCGCACCCGCACCGAACTCTTTCCCAACATTCCCCGATTGATGGGTGATCGGGATGGCATCAGCAACGGAGGACTTCAGGCGCTCGAGGGTCAGCGGTTTGATGCTGTCATCGACACCTCAGGCTACGTTCCGCGCCATGTACGCTTGAGTGCCGAACGACTGGCCAAACAGGCACCCCATTATCTCTTCATCTCTACCGTGTCGGTCTATCGCGGCTTTGACAGCGCAAACGATGAGGAATCACCGCTCGGAACGTTGGACGATCCCACGGTGGAGACGGTAGACGGCCGTACTTATGGACCACTGAAGGCGCTCTGCGAGCAAGAGGCGCTAAAGGCCTACGCCGAACAGCGCTGTACCATCCTTCGCCCGGGTCTTATCGTGGGTCCCTACGACAATACCGATCGTTTTACCTACTGGCCTGCACGCTGCGCGCGAGGTGGCCGCTTCATCGCCCCCGGTACGCCTCAGGATCCCATACAAATCATTGATGCCCGGGACTTGGCCAACTACAGCCTCGACTGTCTGGAGCAGCGCATCACCGGCGTGTTCAACGTCATCAGCCCACCGGGAGAATTTTTGATGGGTGATCTCGTCAATCAATCGGCGCAGCTCGCGGCCAATATCGCCCAGCCTCCGGAACGTCCTGTACCGGTGTGGTTACCGGCTGAATTTTTGAGTGAACAAAAGATCCAGCCCTGGAGCGATATGCCAGTCTGGGTGCCGGACACGCCCGATACTTTCGGCTTCTCGAGAACATCGGTGGATCGGGCAGCAAAGACCGGTTTGCGGATCCGCTCACTCGAGTCCACGCTCACCGACACGCTGCGATGGCATCTCGACCGACCACAAGCAGAGCGTGACGCGCTTCGCTCCGGCCTCAAGCGCGAGCGTGAGCGTGAGGTGCTCGCCGCATGGGATACGGCTCAAGCAAGCCAAGTCGGGTCATGACAACGGCCGTCCCGACTTACGCCCATCGGATCGTCTCTCTGGTTCCCAGCCTGACGGAACTCATCTGCGACCTTGATCTTGCGGATTCACTGGTCGCTCGGACGGGATTCTGCATCCACCCCAAAGATATCCTACGCTCGATCCCAAAGGTGGGCGGCACCAAAGACGTGGATGTCGAGGCGGTCAAGGCACTGCAGCCAACGCATCTCATCGTCAACGTCGATGAGAATCGGAAAGAAGTAGTCGATGAACTACGCCCCCATGTTGGCGAGGTGGTGGTAACACATCCTCTGGGGCCACTCGACAACCTCGAACTTTATCAACGCTTCGGCGAAATCTTTGGGCGTCAAGATCAAGCCCGACGACTCTGCGATGAATTCCGCGCTGTCATGCCGGGTGCGATCCCAAATCGACCCGTTGAGCGGGTGCTCTATCTCATCTGGCGTGACCCCTGGATGACGGTGTCTTGCGATACCTACATATCACGAATGCTCGCTGCCTTCGGTTGGCAGACCTGGGTCTCATCCCGCTCTCAAAGATATCCAACGCTGGAGCTCGCTGAATGCCATGACGCCATCGATCGCGTTCTGCTCAGCAGCGAGCCTTATCCATTTCGTCAGAAGCACATCGCCGAGATTGAAGACCAGCTGCCCGGGATACCCGTGCAGCTGATTGATGGCGAAATGGTCTCCTGGTACGGCAGCCGCGCCATTGCCGGTCTACGTTACCTGCGCGACTTCACCGCGACTCCTTAGTTCACCGCGACTTCTTCAGACGTTGCGTTAGACGTTGCGCCGGAACTGGCCTCCGACAGAATACAGCGCGCGCGAGATTTGCCCGAGCGAGGCATAACGCACCACATCCATCAACGCCTCAAAGGTATTGCCGCCGCGAGCGGCGGTGGACTGTAACGCTGCGAGACCCGTGCTCCCCCGCTCCGAATTGCGCTGCTGGAAGCTGCGCACGGCGGTCACCTGACCTTGCTTTTCTTCTTCGGTGGAGCGAATGAGTTCCACGGCGGCGTGTTCAGCGGAAGCATCATGCTCGGCAAGGAACGTATTGACGCCGATGATGGGCAGCGTGCCATCGTGCTTCAAAGTCTCGTAATAAAGGCTCTCTTCCTGAATTTTGCCACGCTGGTACATGGTCTCCATGGCACCGAGTACCCCGCCACGCTCACTGATGGATTCGAATTCCTTGTAGACCGCCTCCTCGACGAGGTCAGTCAGGTAATCAATCAACAATGAACCCGCCCACGGATTATGGTTTTTATTGAGACCGAGTTCGCGATTGATGATGAGCTGGATCGCAACGGCACGACGCACGCTCTCCTCGGTGGGTGTGGTCAAGGCCTCATCATAGGCATTAGTGTGCAAAGAATTACAGTTATCAAACAAGGCATACAGCGCTTGTAGCGTCGTACGCGTATCGTTGAACTGGATCTCGCGGGCATGCAACGACCGACCCGACGTCTGGATGTGATACTTCATCATCTGACTGCGCGCAGCCGCGCCATAGCGCTCGCGCATGGCGCGCGCCCAAATGCGTCGCGCCACCCGCCCGATCACGGCGTATTCAGGGTCCATGCCATTTGAGAAAAAGAACGACAGATTCGGCGCAAAGTCGTCGATCTTCATGCCGCGAGCAAGATAGTACTCGACGATGGTGAAGCCATTGGCAAGTGTAAAGGCGAGTTGGCTGATCGGATTCGCACCCGCCTCGGCAATGTGATAACCCGAGATCGATACCGAATAGAAGTTGCGCACCGAGTGATCAATGAAATAGGCCTGCACGTCACCCATCATGCGCAAGGCAAACTCGGTCGAGAAAATGCAGGTGTTCTGCGCTTGATCTTCCTTGAGGATATCCGCCTGCACGGTACCGCGCACTTGCGCGAGCGTCGCGGCGCGAATGCTCGCGTATTCATCGGCACTCAGCCCATGACCGACCAGCTCCTCGCCACTTAAACCGATCAAGGCAAGCCCGGAGCCATCATGACTTTCAGGCAGTTCCCCGCGATACGCGGGTGGCTCGAGTCCTTGCGCACGCAGCGTCGCTTGCTTCTCTGCGATGTAGGCTTCCGCCTGCGACCAACGACCCTCTTTCTTTAGGAAGCGCTCCACTTGCTGATCAATCGCCGTGTTCATGAACATGGCGAGGATCATGGGCGCGGGCCCATTGATGGTCATGGAGACGGATGTCGTCGGCGCGCAGAGATCAAAGCCCGAGTAGAGCTTCTTCATGTCATCGAGCGTGGCGATCGACACACCGGAGTTACCGGTGCGGCCATAGATATCGGGACGCGTGTCGGGGTCTTCACCGTACAAAGTCGTGGAATCAAAGGCCGTGGAGAGTCGCGTCGCGCTTTGACCGCGCGCCAAATAATGGAACCGACGGTTCGTGCGCTCGGGGCTGCCCTCACCCGCGAACATGCGAATGGGGTCTTCTTGTTCGCGCCGATAAGGGTACACACCGGCCGTGTAGGGATAGGCACCCGGCAGGTTCTCGCGCATCACGAAGCGCAAGATATCACCCCAGTCGCGCGTTTTCGGCGCAAGCAGTTTCGGAATGCGGCTGTGGCTCAAGGTATCGACATAATTCTCGCCCTTCACCTCCTTGCCGCGCACGAGATAGCGATATTCAGGGTCGGTGATCGACGAGACGCGCGCAGGCCACGCCCTCAACTCACCCAAACCCTGCGGACCGATGGCACTGAGAGCGGCATCGTATTCTTCGCGCAGTCGAGCCAGGACTGGATCCTCGGAGGGCTGCGCACCATAGGGCTGTAACGCGGCCGGCAAGGCGGGATCCCGCAAGGTTTTCAAAGATTCATACAAGGCGTAAGCACGGCTTGCAGCCTCTGCCGTGGCCTCAATGTCGGCGTCAGCCTTGCGACCCGATGCGGCAATCTCGGCGAGATATCGACCCCGCGCGCCCGGGATCAACGGATCGCGCGAGACAAATTCGATTGGACCCGGGTCACTCACGCGCCAATCGCGGCTGCCAATGGCTTTAGTGGCGAGTCGCTCGCAGATGGCGGCAAACAGACGATTGACCCCGGGATCATTGAACCGCGAAGCAATGGTCGGGTAGACGGGGATATCCTCATCCGGCGCCTGCAACTGCTCGGGATGATTGCGCCGCCACTGCTTTTTGACGTCACGCAGAGCGTCTTCGGCACCCCGACGCTCGAATTTGTTGAGTACCACCATCTCGGCGAAATCGAGCATGTCGATTTTTTCGAGCTGACTCGCAGCGCCATATTCACTGGTCATCACATAGATCGGCAAATCGACGAGATCGATGACCTCGGTGTCACTCTGACCAATCCCTGCCGTCTCAACGATCACAAGATCAAAACCAGCCAGCTGATACAAAGAAATCACGTCTTTCAGCACGGCCGAGGTCGAGAGATTGCGCCGACGAGTCGCCAGTGAGCGCATGTAGACGTTGGGCGACGCCAGACTGTTCATGCGGATGCGATCGCCGAGCAAGGCGCCGCCCGAACGACGACGCGTGGGGTCTACCGCCACCACCGCGATCTGCGCCTCCGGAAAAAAGCGCACGAAACGCTGGATGAGCTCGTCATTGAGCGAGCTTTTACCCGCGCCGCCCGTGCCTGTGAGTCCCACGACCGGCACCCGACGCGTATTGCGCGCCATGGCGCGCATGATCTGCTCACGCAATGAAGCGAGCGCCGCCTCACCCTCCGCCGTGCCGGACGTGCCCACGCCGCGCGCCGATCCCTCGAGCACCGAAATCGTACGCCCAAGGTGCCGGTGATCGCGCGCATTGAGCGGCCCGAATTCATAGGCTGGGTGCTGGCTCGCGTTCACACGCTTGAGCACGTCCGAAATCATGCCAACCAGGCCGAGCTGCCGCCCATCCTCGGGGGTGTAGATTTTTTCGATGCCGTGTCGCTCGAGTGCCTCGATTTCATGCGGCGCGATGGTACCGCCGCCGCCAACCACGACCCGAATATGCTCGCAGCCCTGCTCGCGGAGCATGTCGACCATGTAAGCAAAGTATTCGTTATGGCCGCCTTGGTAGGAGCTGACAGCGATACCGTCCGCATCCTCCTCGATGGCGGCGCGTACGATGTCGGCGACAGAGCGGTTATGACCCAGATGCACGACCTCGGCACCCTGCGACTGCAGCAAACGACGAATCATGTTGATGGCCGCATCGTGCCCATCAAAGAGCGACGCCGCGGTCACAAAACGCAACGGTGCGGGGCCTGCGCCCGACGCCGTTTCCGTTCCCAAATCTTCAATCCGCTGTGAATTGGCCTGGCTCATGTGACCCTCATTGGTTCCGCATCGTACGACGATGCACTTTACTCGTGAGTATATTACGCTTTACTCGTGATTAAATTACAATCCTCCCCATGAAAGCCCCCGCCCGATCTGCTGCAAGCCCCTGGAGCGGCGCCGAAGTGACCACCCAGGAGCGTGACTGGAAGCGTCAGGCGCTGATCCGAGCCGCTGCGCGGGCCTTTGCAACACGGGGATATCACAACACCTCGCTGGATGATCTCGCCGGCGCACTCAACATCACCAAGCCCACCATTTATAGTTATGTCGCCGGCAAGGAAGAGCTGCTCTTTGAATGCTTTCGCCAGGGGGTCGATGAAATCCTCTCGGGCTTCAGCGCGGCCGAGACCGAAGGCGGCACCGGGCGCGAGCGGCTCTTGACGGTGGCCCGTCATTACGCCGTTGCCGTGACCGGCGACTTCGGCTGGTGCATGGTGCGCCTTGAAGAGGAGGGCCTCAGCGAGGCCATGAGCACGCGGATTAAGGCGCTCAAATCCGAGGTCGATCAAGGCTTGCGGCGACTTATCCGCCAAGGCGTGGCTGACGGCTCGATTCGCCCTTGCGATCAAAAAATGACGGCGTTTGCCTTGGCTGGTGCGCTCAATTGGATTGCCCATTGGCATCGCGCCAACGAGGCACTCTCGCCGGAACAAATCGCCAACCGATTATTGGATGTCTTCGAACTCGGGCTTGCCCCTCGCCACTGACTTAAACCTGGAGATCCGTCATGACCTTCAAAAGTATTGAATTTGCCATCGAGGGCCCAATCGCCCGCATCACGCTCAACCGCCCGGAATCCGCCAACACCATCGGCGTTGAAATGGCCGAGGAATTGCTGCAAGCGGCGCTGCGCTGCGATGGCCACCCCGACGTGCGCGCCGTCGTGCTCACGGGCAAAGGTCGATTTTTCAGTGGCGGGGGTGATGTGCAATCGTTTGCCGCAGCCGGCGCACAAGGCCCAGAGTTACTGCGCCGGATCACCGCGCCCTTGCATGCCGCGGTGTCGCGCTTTGCCCGCATGGACGCGCCGCTCATCACGGTGGTCAACGGCACAGCCGCGGGCGCGGGCATGAGCCTTGCGATCGCCGGCGACATCGTGCTCGCCGCCGAGTCCGCCAAGTTCACCATGGCGTACACCAAGATCGGCATGTCAGCCGATGGCGGTGGTTCCTTTTCCCTGCCGCGCGTTGCCGGGCTACAGCGGGCCAAAGAATTGATGCTGCTCAACCCGGTACTGACCGCCGCCGAAGCTCAGCAACGAGGTCTCGTGACCCAGGTCGTTGCGGATGCGGAGCTTGCCGCCAGGGGGGATGCGATCGCAACAACGCTCGCCGCCGGACCCACCCGCGCCTACGGCGAAGTCAAACGCCTACTCGCCGATAGCCTGAGCAATTCTTTGGAGCAGCAGCTGGCACTCGAATCCCGCTCGATGTCGGGGCTCGCTGCCGACACCGAGGATGCGGTCGAGGGTTTCACGGCGTTTGCGCAGAAGCGCGCGGCCGTGTTCAAGGGTCGGTGACATGACAGAGGTCAGTTGGCATGCGGTCGCCAACCTTGAACAGATCGAGGAAGGCAAGATGCTGGGGGTCGAGGTGGGAGAGCAATGCATCGTGCTCTGCCGCCACAAAGAGGGCCTGTTCGCGCTCAATGATATTTGCTCGCACGCCTACGCTCTCATGCACGAGGGGCGGCTACGCGGCAATCGACTCATTTGCCCCTTGCATGGGGCCTCGTTTGATTGCCGCACCGGCGCGGTGCTCGGCGCGCCAGCCACTCAGCCGCTCGACAAATATGAGACCCGCATCAGCGACGATGGCACGATCGAGGTCGCACTACCGAAGTAGCCATCAACATCAGCCGAAGCTCACGGCCGAACGGATCAGCCTAATTGATGACGAATCAGTCAGGTCGGCGCTCGATCAGATTGATGCTGCGACAGGTAAAGACGGTGTCACCGTCCTGATTCACGAGGCTGTAATCCATCTCGACCACCCCGCGTGTTGGGTCTGATTGCGATACGCGCACGTCCCGGCACACCCAGCGCGCGCGCAGTCGATCACCGGCACGAACGGCTTTTGGCCAACGGGTTTCTTTCCAAGCCACGCCGCAAATCCAGGCAATATGGCCACTGATCTCGTGGTCGAGACGCCGCCAAAGCACCGTCGTGAAGAGACCCGAGGCAATCACTTCGCCAAACACCGACTGCTTGGCTGCCTCCGGATCAGTGTGGAAATACTGCGGGTCGTAGCGTCGAGCGAACTCCAGCATCTCCTCCAGATCCACCCGCGTTTCATTGGACTCGGCTTGGTCCCCAATTTTCAGATCTTCAAGGTATAGTCGCTTCATGGTTCTGTGCATCGTTAACGTGGTTATCAAAGATGAGTGAGCTCGACAACGCTGCCCGCCTCGAGGACCGCCTGCGCAAGCTCGAAGATCGCGAGGCGATCCGGACACTGATCGCACGATACGGCCTCTTGGTCGATGCCCGCGACATCGAAGAAGTCGCTTTGCTCTTCACGCGGGACGGGCGATTCGCGTCCGCAGACGGCAAAATCGAATCACGTGGCCGCAGCGAAGTCATCGACCAGTTCCATCGGCGTTATGCCGTGCTCGGCCCGAGCAATCATTTCGTACATGACTCGGTGGTCGAATTTGATGCCAAGGACCCCGATCTCGCGGTCGGCTGGGTCAACTCCCATGCCGAAGTAGTTCGCAATGGCACCGCGCTCTGGGCAGCGCTGCGCTATCACGACCGGTATCGGCGTGAGGACGGCGAATGGCGGTTCGAAGAGCGCTTGCTGCATTTCTTTTATTACCTTTCGCCCCGCGAATACCCGGATCGCCTTGGCGATCTCGATCGCAATCGGGCCTACCCCGAACCGTTGCCAGCAGACTATCCCGAAAAACTCGATTCCTGGCAGAGTTACTACGCCCGTTACCCGAGAAAATCCTGACGACACTCGCGGGTAGCTACTGACGGGCTGCTGTCCTCGGCGTCTTTTTCTTTGGCCCGTCACGTAATTCGCGCAGCTTGTCTTCGAGATAATCCAGCACCCGGCGATCACGCTCGGTTTCCTTGTGTACCAGAAAGCTGATGGCCATGCCCTCAAGCACATAGCGCGTCAGATCAAGCGCGACATCAAAAGTGCGATCATCCGTGTGCCACTCGGTAAAAAGCTCGCGCGCCGTGGTATGCCATTCATCCTCGAACGCCTCCTGCGCTGGACGCAGGATCTCCGCGAGCTCGGGATCGGTCCGTGCCGCCACCATCAGTTCAAAGAATGCGACGAACATCGGATGGCGCACATGCTGCCAGTAGGCATCCAGATTGTTACGAATGCGGTCACCGCCCGGCACGGATCGCTGTACCGCGCGCTTAAAGGCCTTCAAGCGCTTGGCGTGCAGGTATTCGACCGCCGCCCGAACGATGTCCACCTTGGACGGAAAATGATGCAACATCGCTCCGCGCGATAAACCTGCGCGCTCGGCGATGGCGGTCGTTGTGGTGCTGGAATAGCCCATATCCACAAAGCACTTGATGGCCGCCTCGATGATGAGTGTGCGGGTCGCTGCGCTCTTTTGAGCCTGCCAACCTTGGGCTTCGTCCGTGCTTAAATCACGCTTGCTCGCCATCTCTCGCTGCCCTCACCCGGCCTTGCGCCATTGCTCATACCCCAAGATGGCGGTATGACAGAAAAAAGTCAAAGGTGATTGAAACCGGCAGCCTTGCTTGGTAACGTGACTGGACTTCCGCACACTGCGGATGGCTGTCAATCGGCCGGAATTATAAAGCCAACACCTGGTTCAAGGAGTGCTGCTATGGGACGCGTTGCTGGAAAAGTGGCCATTGTGACGGGCGGGGCACAAGGCCTCGGCAAGGCGGACTGCGAAGCCCTGGTGCGCGAAGGCGCGCAGGTGATGATCACCGACATCAAGGTCGCCGAAGGCGAGGCGTTGGCACAAGCTCTCAATGCCGTACGCGCAAACTCCGCGGTCTTCATGCAGCAGGACGTGCGTGATGAGGCGCGCTGGCAGGAAGTCATTGCAGCGACGGTTGCGCGGTTCGGCAAGCTCAATGTACTCGTCAACAATGCCGGTATGGTCATTCCGGCGACTCCCGAGTCGACCACACTTGAACAGTTTCGCTTGCACAGCGCCATCATGAGCGAAGCGACCTTCCTCGGCTGCAAGCATGCCATCCCGGTGATGCAACAGGCCGGCGGCGGCTCCATCATCAATATGTGCTCCGTCGCGACGCATCTCGGCTATCCCGTATTTTTTGCCTACTCGGCCGCGAAAGGCGCCGTGCGCGCCATGACCAAGTCGATCGCGGTGTGGTGCCAAATGCAGAAGTACAACATCCGCTGCAACTCGGTGCATCCAGGCGCCACTGACACACCGATGGTCGACGAGGCCAACAAGCTGCTCGGCATTCCGGAGGAGTTCTACACCCAGAGTGGGCCTGGTCTCGGTCGTCCCGAGGATGTGGCGAACGTGGTCGTATTCCTGGCCTCCGACGAGTCCCGCTTCATCAATGGCACCGAGCTCGTGCTCGACAACGCACTGACCATTCAATAAGACAATCGTTTTTTATCGAGGAGTGAAATCATGGATCTTGGACTGCGCGGCAAGCGGGCTTTCGTCACGGGCGCCACCAAAGGAATCGGTCGGGCCATCATCGATACGCTGGCCGCCGAGGGCTGTGATATTGCGCTATGCGCCCGCAGCGAAGAAGAAGTGGAGGCCACGGTCCGCGAACTCAAAGCCAAGGGCGTCAACGTCACCGGCGCCGCGGTCAACGTGCGGGATGCTGAAGCCTACAAGGCATGGATCGATACCAGCGTCGAAGCACTCGGCGGTTGCGATATTTTCGTACCTAACGTCAGCGCGGGCGGCGGCATGGATTCGGAAAAAAACTGGTGGAAATGCTTCGAAATCGATGTCTTGCACACCGTTCGCGGCTGCGAGCAGTTGATCCCGCATCTTGAGAAATCCGGCCACGGAAGCATCGTGATCATCAGCTCAACGAACGCTGTCGAGACCTTCTATGTGCCGATGGCCTACAACGCCATGAAAGCCGCTCTCATTACCTACTCCAAGCAGTTGTCGCAATTCATTGGCCGCAAGAATATTCGCGTCAACACGGTGTCGCCGGGTCCGATTTACTTCGAGGGTGGGGCTTGGGAGATGATCAAAAGCACCAACCAGAAGATGTATGACGCGACCTTGCGTGCCATGCCAAATGGGCGTTTTGGCTCGCCTGAGGAAGTCGCGCGTACCGTCGCCTTCCTCGCAAGCCCAGCTGCCTCGATCGTGACGGGTAGCAATCTGGTCGCGGACAACGGCTTCACCAAGCGCGTGCAGTACTGAGTTGTCTGCGTATTGATCGCACTGCAACCCCGATGTCGTCGCTGCCTAAACGTGTCGATGCCTACCTCGTAGCCGGTGGCAAGTACCACGATATTGATTACGCCCGCTGTCAACTATTGAACTTGCTCGGCGAGCTGCCGCAAGTGCGCACGCGCGTGGGCGAGGACTATCGCGACATTGATACCATCGAACGTGCGGATACTTTGATCACCTATACGGTCGATGTCATCCCGGACGAAGCCACCGCGGAACGGCTCAAGACTTGGGTGGAGTCAGGACGGCGATGGCTCGCGCTGCACGGCACTAACTCCATTCTCAAATGGTCCAAGGCCCACAAAGCCTGGGAAGCCCCGCGCAACGCAGCGACGCTGATGCAAACGCTTGGGTCCCAGTTTTTGGCCCATCCGCCGATTGCGCCCTACACGGTGGAAGTCACTCAGCCCCATGATCCTCTGGTCGCGGGGATCGAGCCATTTGCGGCCGACGATGAGCTTTATTTGAGTGAGCTGCACCCACCCATCGAGGTGCTACTGCACACACGCTGGTCGGGTACCACCTCGCTCTTTGTCGATGCCGACTGGACCGATGAGGCCATCCGCCCGGTCATGTATCGCAAGCGGGTCGGCCAGGGAGAGGTGCTCTATTTCACGCTCGGCCACGCGCGCGGTCGCTACGATATGCGCCCGCTGATGGACGAATACCCCCACATCGAGCGAGGCAGCTGGCCCACGCCGCAATTCATCGAGCTACTGCGGCGCAGCCTGCGTTGGGCGGCCGGCAATTGAGTCAAACAAAGTCATGAGTCCACCATCAAAGATTCCCCAACTCTCTGCGGACGAACAAGCGGAACTCGTCCAGAAATCCCGTGCCCCGACCTACAAACCCGTGCGTCGTGTCGAGCCCGTCGAGGGACCGCTGACGCCCACCGTGAAGGCACCCGACCCCGGCTTGGGTACCGACATGATCCCGAAGGAGCGCTACACCTCCAAGGAATTCATGCAACTGGAGTGGGATCGGATGTGGAGCAAAGTCTGGCTACTCGGCGGGCTTGAGTCCGATGTGCCGGAACCGGGCGATTACATCGCAACGGAGATCGGTCGTGAATCGATTCTGCTCGTGCGCCAGAAAGACGGCAGCATGCGTGCGTTTTTCAATGTCTGCTTGCACCGCGGCAATCGACTGCGACCCACCGGCATCTCGAGCGCCGATACCTTCAAGTGCCAGTATCACCACTGGGAATACGGTCTCGATGGTCGCTTTGTGCGCATCCCCGATCTTGACACCTTCCCGCAGGGCGCTCCACCCTGTCGTGGTCTCAAAGAATTACCCTGCGACACCTGGGGCGGGTTCGTCTGGTTCAGCCTCAACCCGGAAGTCGGACCGCTCAAAGATTATCTTGATCCTATCCCGCAGCATCTCGATCCATACCATTTCCCGCGAATGGCGCTGACTCGTGACATCACTGTGGAGTGGCACTGCAACTGGAAGGCCTCGGTCGATGCCTTCAATGAAAGCTACCACGTGCAGGGCATTCATCCGCAGTTGCTGTATTACCTGCACGATCTCGACATCCAGATCGACTGCTACGAACGCCACAACCGCTATCTCATTCCGTTCGGCACGGTCTCACCGCGGGTACGCAAACCGCCTTCCATTCCCGACCCCATCAAGAGCATCATGAAAACGGCGGGTATGGACCCGGCCGACTATGACGAACCGCTCGAAAAACTGCGGCGCGACGTGCAACTGCATAAGCGCAAGACTGGCGCCTCCATGGGTCGCGATTATTCAGAGCTCAACGACGATCAGCTGACGGATGACTATCATTATTTGATCTTTCCGAACGTCACGATGAACGTGCACGCCGACGATCTGATGCTGTTTCGTCAGCGCCCGCATCCAACCGACCCCGACCGAATGTTCTACGACGTCTGGACCTTCGAGCTCGTGCCGGATGGCGAGGAACGCCCCGCGCGACCGAAGCATCAATATTTTCAGCACGGCGACAAGTCGATCGGACTCGTGCTTGATCAGGACGCGCAGAACCTGCCGGGCGTCCAAGCCGGGATGCACTCAGCGGGCTTTGAAGGCTTGTGGGTCGGGGCGCAGGAATTGCGTATCCGGCACTTTCACAAGGTGATCGACGATTACGTCTACGGCAACCCGAAAAGGGAAAAATAAAAGTCATCTCTGCCGGTAACCGTCAGAATTGATCGTTTTTTTCAGGTGGCGTAGAGTGTCGCCTCAGGCCCAAACTGGAGGGGCAAAAAGTGTCTTTCGAACGCCCGCAACTGCTGCAAGCCTATCGGCAAATGAGGACTATCCG
>CAZHLL010000016.1:0-36921 GCA_964533305.1 uncultured Acidibacter sp. | reverse complement strand
AGGCTGAGGTCAGTGGTGGCGGCAAAAAGCCCTGGAGCCAAAAGGGTACGGGTCAAGCCCGTTCGGGTTCCTCGCGCAGCCCCATCTGGGTGGGCGGTGGTCGGGCCTTCGCAGCCAAGCCGCGCAGCTTCGAGCAGAAGGTCAACCGCAAGATGTATCGCGGCGCGTTGCGCTCGATGTTGTCCGAGTTGGTGCGTCAGGATCGCCTGATGGTGACCACGGGTATCGACCTTGAGGCGCCAAAGACCCGTTTGCTGGCAGCGCAACTGAAATCTTTGTCCCTCACCAGCGTTTTGATCGTGGTCGAAGCGGTGGACGAAAAATTGTTTTTGGCGGCGCGCAATCTGCCGCACGTCAATGTATTGCCCGTCACGGCGCTCAATCCGCTTGCGTTGCTGGCGTACGAGAAGGTGCTGATGACGGTCGGTGCCGTGAAGATGATCGAGGAGCGTCTGCAATGAAAATCACGCAGCACGAGTCGGGCAGCAAGCTCAGCCAAGAGCGCCTGATGACGGTGCTCATTGCACCGCTGATCACGGAAAAAACCGCGCTGGCGATGCAGAACGCCAACCAGTACGCGTTTCGGGTTCGGGGTGACGCCCACAAGGGCGACATCAAGGCCGCCGTCGAGCTCATGTTCCAGGTCAAGGTGGATGCCGTGCAGGTGTCCAACCAGGCCGGTAAGGCTCGGCGTTTCGGGGCCACGGTCGGACGCACCCAGGCTTGGAAAAAAGCCTATGTGCGTCTCGCGCCGGGTCAGACCATCGACTATGAATCGAGGAAAGCCTGATGTCAGTCATCAAGCTCAAACCGACGTCGCCGGGTACGCGCTTCGTCGTCAAGATCGACAAATCCCATCTTTGGAAGGGCGGCCCGTATGAGCCGCTGACTCGGACGCAAGCCAAGACGGGCGGTCGCAACAGCTATGGCCGTATCACCACCCGTCACAAGGGCGGTGGTTCCCGTCAAAAATATCGCATCATTGATTTCAAGCGCGATAAAGACGGCGTGAAAGGTATCGTCGAGCGTATCGAGCACGATCCGAATCGCACGACCTACATCGCCCTCATCAAGTACATGGATGGCGAGCGTCGTTACATCCTCGCGCCGAAGGGTCTGAAGCCGGGTGACGAAGTGCGCTCGGGTGCGGATTCGCCCATCAAGCCGGGTAACGCCATGCAGTTTCGGCATATCCCGGTCGGTAGTACCGTGCATAACATCGAGCTCAAGCCCGGCAAGGGCGGTCAGATGGCGCGCAGCGCCGGGGCCTCAGCTCAGTTTACGGCGCGCGAGGGCGTGTACGCCTATGTGCGTCTCAAGTCCGGTGAGACCCGCAAAGTCTTGGTCGATTGCCGCGCCACCATCGGTACCGTCAGCAACGACGAGCACAACCTTCGCAGCTACGGCAAGGCGGGTGCGCGTCGCTGGCTTGGCATTCGTCCGACGGTACGCGGTGTTGTCATGAACCCGGTCGATCACCCCCACGGTGGTGGTGAGGGTCGCTCGGGTCAGGGTAACCCGCATCCGGTTTCGCCCTGGGGCTGGAACACCAAGGGCAAGAAGACCCGTACAAACAAGCGCACGACCCACATGATCGTGCAGCGTCGCCAGAACAAGGTCCGCTGAGCGGTCTCGTAAGGTCAGGAGTCAACAGTGCCTCGCTCATTGAAGAAAGGTCCATTTATCGATTTGCATCTGTCCGCCAAGGTGCAAACCGCCGTTGCCAAAAATGATCGCAAGCCGATCAAAACCTGGTCCCGTCGCTCAATGGTGATCCCCGAAATGGTGGGATTGACCATTGCCGTCCACAACGGTCGGCAGCACATCCCTGTGCTGGTTTCGGAAAACATGGTGGGTCACAAGCTCGGTGAGTTTGCCCCGACCCGCACCTTCAAGTCGCATTCGGGCGACAAGAAGTAAGCCGCAGACGGAGTCGCACAATGGAAGTCACGGCCAAACTCAAATACGCGCGCATCTCGCCGCAAAAGTGCCGCCTCGTCGCCGACGTGGTGCGTGGGCAGCCTGTGGGCAATGCGATTGCCACGTTGCGCTTTATGCCAAAGAAAGGCGCAGAGATCGTCCGCAAAGTCATCGAGTCGGCGGTCGCCAACGCCGAGAACAACAACGGTGCCGACATCGACGAACTCAAGGTGCATCGCATCATGGTCGACACGGCACCGGTATTGAAGCGGTTCGCGGCGCGCGCCAAGGGCCGCGGGGCTCGAATCGTCAAGCGCAACAGCCACATCACCGTCGTGGTCAGCGACGGCAGGAAGGACTGACATGGGTCAAAAAGTTAATCCGATCGGCATTCGTCTCGGGATCACCCGCGAGTGGACCTCCAAGTGGTACGCCAGCAAGAAGGATTTTCCGTCGCACGTGTACACCGATTTTCGGGTGCGCGAGTTCCTTCGCAAAAAGTTGGCTGAGGCCTCGGTATCGCGCATTTTGATCGAGCGTGCTGCCAATCGCGTGAACATCACGATTCAGACCGCCCGTCCCGGTATCGTCATCGGCAAGAAGGGCGAGGACATCGAGAAGCTGCGTCAGCAGACCGCCGATTTGCTGGGCCGCCCGATGGCGGACATTCGTCTGAATATCGCCGAAATCCGCAAGCCTGAGCTCGATGCCCAGCTCGTCGCAGATGGCATTGCGCAGCAGATCGAAAAGCGCGTGATGTTTCGTCGGGCCATGAAGCGCGCTGTGATGAGCACCATGCGTAGCGGTGCGCTCGGTATCAAAGTCCGTTTGTCGGGTCGTTTGAACGGTGCCGAGATCGCGCGCACGGAGTGGTCGCGTGAAGGTCGTATTCCTTTGCACACGTTCCGCGCCGACATCGATTATGGCTTCAGTGAAGCACGCACCACGTACGGTGTGATCGGCATCAAAGTTTGGATCTTCAAGGGTGAAGTGTTCGACCAGGAAGATTTCACCAAGGCAGTGGTCGCGGAAGAGTCCGCGCCCGAGTCCACCGAGGCCGCGCAGGCCCCGGCTGCCGTTGCGGCACCGGTCGCCTGAGTATTGCGGAGGAATGGCATAGATGATGCAGCCCAAGCGAACCAAGTATCGCAAGCAGTTCAAGGGTGATAACGCCGGACTGGCACAGCGCGGCAACTACGTGGCCTTTGGTGACTTTGGCCTGAAGGCAACCGAGCGCGCGCGCATGACTGCGCGCGAGATCGAGGCCGCTCGTCGCGCCATGGCTCGTCACGTCAAGCGTGGTGGTCAGATCTGGATCCGCGTGTTTCCGGATGTGCCGATCACGACCAAGCCGCTCGAAGTTCGCATGGGTAGCGGCAAGGGTAACGTCGAGTACTGGGTGGCCAAAGTAAAGCCCGGCAAGATTTTGTTTGAAATGGAAGGGGTGGACGAGAAGACAGCTCGTGAGGCGTTCCGCCTGGCGGGTGCCAAGCTCTCGGTGACCACGTCCTTCGTCAAGCGACAGGTGCGCTGAGATGAATGCCAAAGAATTGCGCGGCAAGTCCGCGAGCGAACTCAACGAAGAGTTGCTGAAGTTACGCCGAGAGCAGTTCTCGTTGCGTATGCAGCGGGCAACGGGGCAGGCCGTGAAGCCACACGATTTCGGTCGAGTCCGCAAGGACATCGCGCGTCTGAAGACCGTGATGGCCGAAAAAGCGGCCACCGCCAAGGTATCGGGGAATTAATCGATGACTACTAACACCGAAAAACCGCTGCGCACGCTGACCGGCCGCGTGGTCAGCAACAAGATGAACAAGACCATCGCGGTCGAGGTCGAGCGCTTGGTCAAGCATCCGCGCTATGGCAAGTACATTCGCCGCACCACCAAGCTGCTGGCGCATGACGAGACCAATGAGTCGCGTGAAGGCGACACGGTACAGATCTCTGAGTGCCGTCCGCTGTCGCGCAACAAGAGCTGGCGGCTGGTGTCCGTCGTGGAGCGTGCCTCGTGATCCAGTTGCAATCCGTGCTCAATGCCGCGGACAACAGCGGCGCCAAGACCCTGATGTGCATCAAGGTGATGGGCGGCAGCAAGCGCCGCTATGCCGCCGTGGGCGACATCATCAAGGTCAGCGTTCGTGATGCCATTCCGCGCGGCAAAGTCAAAAAGGGCGAGGTCTATGATGCTGTCGTGGTCCGTACCCGCAAAGGGGTGCGACGTCCTGATGGTTCTTTGATCAAGTTCGACGGCAATGCTGCCGTGTTGCTCAACAACAAGCTCGAGCCGATCGGCACGCGTATCTTCGGACCCGTCACCCGCGAACTGCGTACGGTGCGATTCATGAAGATCATTTCGCTCGCGCCGGAAGTGCTCTGAGGAGACCGCTGTGAGAAAGATTCGCAAGGGCGACAACGTCATCGTCACCACCGGTCGCGACAAGGGTCGCAAGGGCGCCGTCATTCGTGTGCTCGATAACGACAAGGTGGTGGTTGAGAACATCAACCGCGTCAAGCGGCATACCCGCGGTAATCCGCAGCAGGGTAAGCCGGGCGGCATCATTGAAAAGGAAGCACCACTGCACGTATCGAACGTGGCGCTCTTCAATCCGGCCACCCAAAAGGCGGATCGAGTTGGCATCAAGCAACTCGAAGACGGCAAGCGGGTGCGTTACTTCAAGTCCAACGGAGAAGTGATCGACGCTTAAGGCGTCATCACCACGGGTTACACAGCATGGCAAGGCTGCATCAGTATTATCTAGAGACGGTGGTACCGAAGCTTCGTGAGGAGCTCGCTATCAAAAACATCATGGAAGTGCCGAAGATCAGCAAGATCACGGTCAACATGGGCGTGGGCGAAGCGGTCGCTGACAAGAAAGTCATCGACGCGGCGGCCGGCGACCTGGCAAAGATTACCGGTCAGAAGCCGGTCATGTGTCAGGCGCGAAAGTCCGTCGCTTCCTTCAAGGTTCGTGACGGGCTCGCAATCGGCTGTAAGGTCACATTGCGCGGCGCGCATATGTACGAATTCCTTGATCGCTTGATCAATGTGGCGATGCCGCGTATTCGCGACTTCCGTGGCGTGTCACCGCGTTCCTTCGATGGACGCGGTAACTACAACATGGGCGTTAAGGAACAGATCATTTTCCCCGAAATCCAGTACGACCAGATCGACCAGCTTCGGGGCATGGATATCACTATCACCACCACGGCGAAGGACGACAAGGCGGGTCGGGCATTGCTCGAAGCCTTCCAGTTCCCCTTCCGCAAGTAACGGGGTAAGCAAGCAAATGGCAAAGACCAGCATGGTTGAGCGCGAAAAGCGTCGCGCCGAAACCGCAAAGAAATACGCGGCTAAGCGACTACAGCTCAAAGAAACGATTCGCAGCCCGAAGAGCTCCGCCGAGGAGCGCGAGGCAGCGACGGTGGCGTTGCAGAAGCTACCACGTGATGCGAGCCCAAGCCGTGGCCGTAAGCGCTGCGCCATCACCGGCCGGCCGCGCGGGGTCTACCGCAAGTTTGGTCTCGCCCGCGTGAAGATTCGTGAAACCGTCAACCGGGGCGAACTCCCCGGCGTGTCGAAGGCGAGCTGGTAGGAGCACGCACGATATGAGCATGACTGATCCCATTGCAGATTTGCTGACCCGCATTCGCAATGCGCAGATGGCCCGCAAGACCGAAGTCAGTGTGGGTGCCTCGCGCTTGAAGCAAGCCGTGGTCAAGGTGTTGAAGGATGAGGGTTACGTGGCCGATTACCACGTAGCGTCAGAGGGCAATAAGGCCACCATGACGATCGCTCTCAAATACTTTGAAGGCCGTCCGGTCATTGATCGCCTTGAGCGCGTATCACGACCGGGGCTGCGCATTTACCGCGGTAAGGACGAATTACCGAAGGTATTGGGCGGCATGGGCACCGTGATCGTCTCCACGCCGAAGGGTGTGATGACGGACAAGCAAGCCCGGGCTATTGGCCAGGGCGGCGAAGTGCTCTGCATCGTCGCCTAAGTACGGATATCCAGGAAACGAACATGAGTCGTGTAGCCAAACAACCGGTCGATCTGCCTCAGGGCGTGACGGCGACCATCACCGACGAGCTGGTCACGCTGAAAGGCGCGAAAGGCAGCTTGAGTGTGCCGCTGAAGTTCGGCGTCACCGTGAAACAGGCGGACAAGTCCTTGGAAGTCGTGTACGACGAGCAAAACCGCATGCAAGCGGGGGCGACTCGTGCGCACATCGCCAACATGGCGGAGGGTGTTTCCAAGGGCTATGAGCGCAAGCTTGAGCTCGTGGGCGTCGGTTATCGCGCCGCCGTGCAAGGCAAAACCTTGAACCTGACCTTGGGGTTCTCGCATCCCATCGCCTTCGACATGCCCGAGGGCATCACCATCGAGGCACCGAGCCAAACCGAGGTCCTGATCAAGGGCATCGACAAGCAGCGTGTGGGCCAAGTTGCCGCCGAGATTCGCAGCCTGCGTCCGCCTGAGCCCTACAAGGGCAAGGGCGTTCGCTACGCTGGCGAGAAAATCTCGCTCAAGGAAGGCAAGAAGAAGTAACCCGCACGCGCGCAAGAGGATCGAAACATGCAGATCACAAAGAAACAGCGACGGCAGCGACGGGCTCTCAAGACCCGCGCCAAGATTCGCGAACTGGCAGCGCCGCGTCTTACGGTGCATCGCACGCCGCGGCATATCTACGCCCAGGTATTCAATGCCGCTGGCGATCAGGTGCTCGCTAGCGCATCGACGGTGCAGGATGCGACTGCCCAGGGATTGGAAAGTACGGGCAACGTCGAGGCGGCCAAGGTGGTGGGGCGCACGATCGCCGAGCGGGCCAAAGCCGCCGGTGTTACGCGCGTCGCTTTTGATCGCGCAGGCTTCATGTACCACGGTCGCATCAAGGCGCTGGCAGAGGCTGCGCGTGAAGCGGGCCTAGAGTTCTAAGGCAGGACATACTTATGGCACGAGTCGAAAAATCCCAGTCCACCGACGAGTATCTCGAGAAACTCGTCGCCGTGAATCGTACCGCCAAGACGGTCAAGGGCGGTCGTCAGTTTGGTTTCACGGCCTTGACGGTGGTGGGCGATGGCGCAGGTCGCGTTGGTTTCGGTTTTGGCAAGGCGCGTGAAGTGCCGGTCGCCATCTCCAAGGCCATGGCAGCTGCGCGCAAGAACATGGTGAACGTCGCGTTGCGCAAAGACACCCTGTATTACTCGGTGCGCGGTAGCCACGGCGCCACGCGCGTGCTGATGCAGCCGGCCTCGGATGGTACCGGTGTCATCGCCGGTGGCGGCATGCGCGCCGTGCTCGAGTGCGCCGGTGTGCGCAACGTGCTGGCCAAGAGCTACGGTTCGCGTAATCCCATCAATGTCGTGCGCGCAACGGTCAAGGCGCTCGCCTCGCTGCGTTCGCCGGATGAGATTGCGGCCAAGCGCGGCAAACGTGTCGAAGACATTACGGGTTGAACGTCATGGCTGACAAAAAACTTCATGTCACGCTCGCCAAGAGCGTTCACGGTCAGAAAGCCAACATCGCTCAGTCGGTGCGCGGACTTGGTTTGCGCAAGCGGCATCAAGTGGTGACGGTCGCTGACACGCCAGAAATTCGCGGCATGATCCGGACTGCGCGGCATTTGCTGGTGGTCTCCGAGGAGCAACACTAATGCGTATCAACACGATCAAACCGGCTGCCGGTTCCAAGCGCGTGCGTTTGCGCGTCGGCCGTGGGGCTTCGGCAGGCCAGGGCAAGACTTGCGGTCGCGGCGTCAAAGGTCAGCGCGCGCGCAAGGGCGGCTATCACAAGGTGGGCTTCGAAGGCGGTCAGATGCCGCTGCAACGTCGTATGCCCAAGGTGGGTTTCCGCTCAGCCATCAAGGCAACCCGAGCTGAGGTACGGCTGGATGAGTTGCTCAAAGTAAAAGCTGACGTGATTGATTTGGCAGCGCTCAAAGCGGCCAATATCGTCCCCGCGCATACGGAAGTCGCCAAAGTGGTGCTCTCGGGCGCCCTGACCAAGGCTGTGACCCTGAAGGGTGTGGGCGCCACCAAGGGTGCTCGTGCCGCCATCGAAGCGGCCGGCGGCAAGATCGAGGAATAAAGTAAAAGTGGCGACAGGCATCGGCAATCCGGCAGCAACGCTTGCGGACGCGACTCGCTTCGGCGAAGTGCGCGCGCGCATTCTGTTCTTGCTGGGTGCTCTGATTGTCTATCGCATCGGCACCTTTATCCCGGTACCGGGTATTAACCCGACCGAGGTTGCCCGTTTCTTTGAAGATAACCAGGGCACCATCCTCGGGATCGTCAACATGTTCTCGGGCGGCGCGCTCGAGCGTTTGTCGATCTTCGCGATGGGCGTGATGCCGTATATCTCGGCGTCGATCATCGTGCAGATGGTGTCGCACATTCATCCGCCTTGGATGGAGTATCGCAAGGAAGGCGAGTCTGGCCGCCGCAAGTTGACGCAGATCACGCGCTATTTCACCGTGGCATTGGGCGTGTTCCAATCTTTGGGTGCTGCCGTTGCCTTGCAGAATGGCGGCATGGTGCTGAACCCGGGCCTTGGCTTCGTTTTCATCGCGACCGTGACCATGACCACGGGTACGGTTTTCCTCATGTGGCTTGGAGAGCAAGTCACCGAGCGCGGCATTGGTAACGGCATTTCCATGATTATTTTGGCCGGCATCATCGCCGGTCTCCCGGGCGCGGTGGGCCGCACCGTCGAGTCGGTCAATACGGGCGAGATGAGCGGACTCCTCGCTTTGGTGTTGATCGTGTTGGTGCTCGGTGTGACAGCCTTCTGCGTCTACGTCGAGCGTGCTCAACGACGTATCGCGGTGCATTACGCCAAACGTCAGGTGGGCCGACGCGTGATGGCGGGCCAGACCAGCCACTTGCCTTTCAAGCTCAACATGGCGGGCGTAATTCCACCGATCTTCGCCTCGAGCATCCTGTTGTTCCCGGCCACCATTGCGCAATTCTTTGGAACCGGTGAGGGTGCGGCAGCGGACGTGCTGCAGACGATCGCTGCATCGCTCGGCTATGGCCAGCCGCTACATCTCGTGCTTTATGGCGCTTTGATCATTTTCTTCTGCTTTTTTTACACCGCGCTCGTGTTCAACGCGCGCGAAACTTCGGACAACCTCAAGAAGTCCGGAGCCTTCATTCCGGGTATTCGCCCTGGTCAGCAGACGGGCGAATACATCGACAAGGTGCTAACGCGCTTGACGCTCTGGGGAGCGCTCTATGTCGCTGCCGTGTGTCTGGTGCCTGAGTTCATGATTTCAGAAGGTGGTGTGCCGTTTGTCTTTGGTGGCACGTCCCTTTTGATCGTGGTGGTGGTCGCCATGGATTTCATGGCGCAGTTGCAGGCTCATTTGATGTCTCATCAGTATCCTGGTCTGCTCAAGCAGGCCAATCTGATGGGCTACGGACGCGGCGGCGCGCCGCAGTGAACATAGGATAGTCGTCATGAAAGTTCGTCCATCAGTCAAGAAGATTTGCAAGGACTGCAAAGTCGTGCGGCGTCGTGGCGTCGTCTACGTCATTTGTAAGGATCCGCGGCACAAGCAGCGGCAGGGTTGAGACCAGAGGGTATTTCAGTAGAATGCCGCGCTTTTATGCGGCTTCGGGGCAGAAAATATGGCACGTATCGCCGGCATCAACATTCCGATGAACAAGCATGTCGTCATCGGACTCACACACATCTACGGCGTGGGACGCACCCGTGCGCGCTCGGTTTGCGAGCTCGCGGGCGTCGACCCCACCACCAAGGTCAAAGACCTCACGGAGGCCGAGGTGAATGCGTTGCGTACGCAGATCGCCAAGGGTCTCGTGGAAGGTGACCTGCGCCGTGAAGTATCGATGAACATCAAGCGTTTGATGGACCTCGGCACCTATCGCGGGTTGCGTCATCGCAAGGGCTTGCCCCTGCGTGGTCAGCGCACGCGCACCAATGCGCGTACGCGCAAAGGCCCGCGCAAGCAAGCCGTCAAGCTCAACGCGCAAGCCGGCAAGTAAAGGCAGCAGAACATGGCAGATCCAAAAGGCAAAAAGCCCAAGAAAGTTCGCAAGAACGTCCTCGATGGCATTGCACACGTGCATGCGTCGTTCAACAACACGATCATCACGATCACCGACCGCCAGGGCAACGCGCTCTCGTGGGCGACCTCGGGCGGTTGTGGGTTTCGCGGTTCGCGCAAGTCGACGCCGTTTGCGGCTCAGGTTGCTGCCGAGAAGGCCGGCACCGCAGCGCAAGAGCACGGGCTGCGCAACGTGGAAGTTCGGGTCGCGGGTCCGGGGCCGGGTCGCGAGTCTGCGGTTCGGGCGCTCAACAATTGCGGCTTGAAGATCACCAGTATTTCGGATGTGACGCCGATTCCGCACAACGGCTGTCGTCCACCCAAAAAGCGCCGCGTTTGACGCTGCGTCGCAAGAGGATTACCAGATGGCGCGTTATATTGGTCCCAAGTGCAAGCTCGCTCGTCGCGAGGGCACTGATCTTTTTTTGAAGAGTGGCGTCAAGCCGCTCGAGTCGAAGTGCAAGTTCCAGGTCCCCCCGGGCGGAATCAAGGGCGAGCGCAAGACCCGCCTGTCGGAGTACGGCAGCCAGCTGCGCGAGAAGCAGAAGCTGCGTCGCATGTACGGCGTGCTGGAGCGTCAATTCGCCAACTACTACGCTGAAGCGGCTCGTCGTTCCGGCGCCACCGGCGAAAATCTGCTCAAACTGCTTGAGTGCCGGCTCGACAACGTGGTGTATCGCATGGGTTTTGCCGCGACGCGCTCTGAGGCTCGCCAGCTCGTCAGCCATAAAGGCATCGAGGTCAATGGCGACGTCGTGACGATTGCGTCGTATCAGGTACGCCCGGGCGATGTGGTGCAGATTCGTGAAAAGGCACGCAAGCAACTGCGCGTGCAGAACGCCATGCAGATCGCGGCCCAGGTCGGCTTGCCGGAATGGGTAGATGTCAATGACAAGGAAATGAAGGGTGTTTTCAAGCAGGTGCCTGCGCGGGATGAAATCCTGCCAGACATCAATGAAAACCTGGTAGTCGAGTTGTACTCGAAGTGAGGTTCTGAACATGCAAGGATCGGTCAGCGAATTCCTCAAGCCCCGTGTCGTGAAGGTCAGTCCCCTCGCGCCGCGACAGGCGCGCGTGGTTATCGAACCTTTCGAGCGCGGCTTTGGGCACACCTTGGGCAACGCTTTGCGGCGTGTGCTTTTGTCATCCATGCCAGGCGCCGCGATCACCGAAGTGGAGATCGAAGGGGTTCTGCACGAGTACACCAGCATGGCCGGTGTGCAAGAAGACGTGGTCGACATGCTGCTGAACTTAAAGCAGGTGGCGATCCGTATGCACGCTCGTGATTCCGCGGAGTTGCGCCTCTCAAAGAAAGGCCCAGGACCTGTCACCGCCGGTGATATTCAGACGGATCATGACGTCGAGGTGGTGAACCCCGAGCTCGTGATCGCCAACTTGACCCAGGCTGGTGAACTGACCATGGTGCTGCGTGTTGAGCGTGGTCGTGGCTATCGTCCCGCTTCACAGCGAGCCGTTTTTGAAGAAGCGACTCGTCCGATTGGTCGACTGCAGTTGGACGCTTCGTTCAGTCCGATTCGCCGTGTGACCTACTCGGTTGAGGCGGCGCGCGTAGAACAGCGGACAGACCTCGATAAGCTGGTACTCGACATCGAAACCAACGGCACGATTGATGCTGAAGAGGCGATTCGTCGTGCAGGTGGCATCCTCAAAGATCAGCTGTCGGTATTCGTTGATCTGCAGGGTGAGGAAGAGTCGGGTTCGGCTGCTGAGTCTGCTCAGTTTGATCCGATCCTGTTGCGCCCTGTTGATGAGCTTGAGCTCACTGTGCGTAGCGCGAATTGTTTGAAAGCGGAAAACATCCATTACATCGGCGATCTGGTGCAGCGCACGGAAGTGGAGTTACTGCGTACCCCGAATCTCGGTAAGAAGTCTCTCACCGAGATCAAAGAAGTGCTGCAGAGCCACGGCTTGATGCTAGGTATGCGTCTAGACGGTTGGCCTCCGGCCGGGCTGCGTCACGATGAAGATCGTGGCAGCTTGATGTAAGCGGAATTATTGAGGTTCAGATATGCGTCATCGACTTTCCGGGCGGCAACTGTCGCGCAATGCACCGCATCGGCATGCCCTCATGCGCAACATGAGCGTGTCATTGTTGCGGCATGAGACCATTCGTACCACTTTGCCGAAGGCCAAGGAATTGCGTCGAGTGGTTGAACCGCTGATCACCCTCGCCAAGGTCGATAGCGAGGCTCGCCGTCGGTTGGCCTTCGCTCGTTTGCGTGATTCTGCTGTAGTGAACAAGCTGTTCACTGAACTTGGCCCTCGTTTCAAGGCGCGTCCGGGCGGTTACACCCGCATCCTGCGCATGATGCCGCGTCCTGGCGATTCGGCGCCCATGGCGATGATGCAGCTCGTTGAGCTCACCGCCAAAGTGGTGGACGATGCTGCGCCTGCGGCGACGGAAGAGGCGCCTGCCAAGAAGCCGCGTGCTCGCAAAGCCAAGGCCGCCGCGGCCTGATTGTTATTCCATATCCGTGTGTGTACGCCCCCTTCATGGGGGCGTTTTTTTTACACTGCTCTTTGCATAGCGCAGCGCTTACGGAGGAATCTCATGGGTGTGCTCAAGGAATTTCGTGAATTTGCCGTACGCGGCAATGTGATTGACCTTGCTATCGGCGTGGTCATCGGTACCGCCTTCGGCAAAATTGTTTCTTCGCTGGTGGGTGATGTCATCAGCCCGCTGCTCGGTCGTCTGGTCGGCGGAGTCTCGTTCGTGGATTGGCAAGTGTCGCTAGGGAGAATTCCCGGCAGCGAAGACGAGTTGATGCTTCGCTGGGGATCGTTCCTGCAGACCATCTTTGATTTCATGATCATCGCCATGGCTTTGTTTGTCGCCATCAAAGGTTTGAATCGATTGCGCACTTTGGGCGAAAACCGGGTCGAAACCCAAAACACCGCTGAAGCCAAAAGCACTGCGCAGCCGGATTCTCCAACCACAAAGCCGGTCCCGACAGAGACGCCGGTGGCGGCGGTGGCCGCGGGGGCCGTTACCGATTCAACCGACAGCGTGCGTTTGCTGACGGAGATTCGCGATCTGCTCAAAGATCAGCGAACGCCTCCCGGGTAAGATTCACATGCCCTTTCGCGGTGAGTGCGAGATTGTCCTCAATCCGCACTCCGCCGAACGGCCGCATGGCCTCGATCAGCGTCCAATCGAGCAAGTCGCGCCGGGTGACGTCATCGCGCAAGGGGGCGAGCAGCGAATCAATGAAATACAGCCCGGGCTCAAGCGTGACCACGAAGCCGGGTTCGAGTTTACGCGTCAAGCGCAAAGCCGGGTCCAGCGGCGGGCGTGGGATGAGGGTTGCCTCCTCATCCGCCCAGAACCCGGCCACATCATGGACCTGCAGGCCCAGCATGTGGCCGATGCCATGCGGAAAAAACAGGCGGGTGAGGCCGCGTTCAGTGGCCTCGGCGGGGGAGCACTTGGCGATACCCATCTCCGACAAAATCTCGGCAACGCCTTGGACAGCGGCGAGGTGGATATCCGTCCAATCCACGCCGGGCGCCACTCGCGCGGCGAGCTCGCGCTGCATCCGATCCATCGACTGGATGAGCGCGCAATACACGCTACCGGATTCGCGTGTGTAGCTGCGGGTAATATCACTGCCATAGCCGCGGCAGCTTGCTCCCGCATCCAGTAACAAGCTGCGGCTCAGCGTTGCCGGCTGCCGTTGCAGCACTTGGTAATGCAGCACCGCCGCCGATTCATTGACCGCGACGATGGCGTTATAGGGTAATTCCTGCTCGCGCTGGCCGCAGGCTGCAACAAAAGCTTGATGAATGTCGTACTCGCTGCCGCCGGCCTGAAACACCGCCGCGGCGGCCCGATGGCCCTGCGCCCCGAGCCGGTTGGCGACTCGCAGACAACCGATTTCATAGTCCGTCTTGCAGCTACGAGCGTATTCGAGCCGTTGCCACAGAGCCTGCGGCGCGCTGATGGCGCTGTGGCCGAGTCCCTGCGGACAGTCATCACTGAGCCACGCCGTACGTCCGAGATCCTTGGGCAGGGCTGACAGCAGCTCGGCGAGGCCCCCGACCGTCACCACCTCGAAGTGCTCAGGCCAACCTGTTTTGGGTAGACGAGGGGGTTGGTACCAAAAGTCTGTTGCCGCACGAAAATAGAGGCGCGGCCGCTTGCCTGGCTGAAAACACACCACCGAACCCGGTGCCTCGAGCAGCGGTAGCCACCAACGAAACATGGCGTGGGGCTTGTAAGGGTATTCGGTGTCATCCCTGAATACCGGTAAGGGCTCGCCCGCATGGATCAACAGACTGTCAAAACCGCTGCGCGACAGCACGGCGGCGCAACGCTCCATGACTTCCGTCAGATGGGCACCAAAGAGCGAATCAAGTTCGGTTGACATGAGAGGCCTCTTCCGCAGGTATACGACAATTCTAGTGTGTGTCCGATGTGCTGTCCCTCACCGTCCTCCCTGCATTGACGTTCACATTGGGCTAAAAAGCCGATAAACTTCCGGTCGCGGCGCAGGTCGCCAGACAAACTAGCTAGGTTGTTTGACTTTAAACTTTTGCACACACATTTGGGGTAACGACAAAATGAAGACGAAGCTTGCTCTTTCTGCTGCCCTTGCTGCGCTCGTTCTCGCGGCTTGCGGTGGTCAGCCTGCCGAAGCTCCTGCCGAAGAAGCCGCTCCGGAAGCCGAGGCGGTAGACGCTGGCATGGACACGATGGGTGACGAGGCTGCCGTGGAAGGCGCCGAGGCGGGTGCTGAAGAAGCCGCTGCCGAAGCTCCGGCCGAAGAGGCTGCTCCGGCCCAGTAATCGGCTTGGCCCGACGGGGTCAGCTGATTGAGCCGCAAGGCTCATTAAAAGTTTGAGCCGCAAGGCTCTTGCGAAGACCCGGGTGCATGGTCAAACATGCCCCGGGTTTTTTATTTGCCATTGATTTTCTGTAACGTTACCGATGTCTGTGACGATCAAAGAATTGACAGCGGATCAGGGCGCTGATCATCGGTGGTTCACTCGCGCCTATCATCGTTGGCTGCAGGAGCTTGCGGGCGATCAACCCTTGCCCGCCGCCGAGTCCGAGCTGCAACTGCGCGCCCTCTTGGCAGCGAGGGAGCGCCGGGTTTTTTTGATACACCGGGAGTCCCATCTAACAGGCTTCGCGGTGGTGGGGTTTTCGGCACTGGCTGCCCGCCAGACCGGGGGCGGCGCGCAGCTCACCCCCGATTACCAGCTGATCGATTTTTTTGTCGATGCCGAGGGCCGACGGCTCGGTGTGGGCTCAGAAGCGGTACGCCTTTTATTGCTGCGCTTCCGCGGCGTGTGGGAAGTCTCCGAGCTCGAGGGCGATCATGACGCCATCCGGTTTTGGCGCAAGGTTATTGGTCGCCTGACAAACGGGACTTTTTCCGAGCAGCGCCGCGCCGGACGCTGGCACCAGCACTTTCAGTCTTGATTTTCATTGATAACAGCGGCGCGAGATAGCGGCCGGTATGCGATCGACTGCAGACGGCAACCTGCTCAGGTGTACCTGTGACCAGGATTTCGCCGCCGCCTGCCCCGCCTTCGGGCCCAAGATCGATGATCCAGTCGGCGCTTTTGATCACATCCAGATTGTGCTCGATCACAACCACCGAATTGCCCTGATCGCGCAGCCGGTGTAGCACGGCGAGCAGCTGGGCGACGTCATGGAAGTGCAGGCCGGTGGTGGGCTCATCGAGTACATAAAGCGTACGTCCGGTCGCCCGCTTGGCGAGCTCACGCGCGAGCTTGACGCGCTGCGCCTCGCCACCCGAGAGCGTGGTGGCATTTTGACCCAAGGTGAGATACCCAAGCCCCACGTCCATCAGCGTTTGCAGTTTGGGCTGGATAGCAGGAATATTTTGAAAAAGCCGCAATGCATCCTCGACGGTCATCGACAGCACATCGTGGATGTTGCGACCACGCCAAAGGATCTCGAGTGTCTCGCGGTTGTAGCGTCGACCCTGGCAGATATCGCAGGTCACATACACATCCGCGAGAAAGTGCATCTCCACTCGCATCACACCGTCACCCTGACAAGCTTCACAGCGTCCGCCCTTGACGTTGAAGCTGAATCGTCCGGGGTCATAGCCGCGGCTGCGCGCTTCCGGAACCTGCGCAAAGATTTCTCGTAGGCCCGTGAAGAGGCCCGTGTACGTGGCGGGGTTGGAGCGCGGTGTGCGACCGAGTGGAGTTTGATCGATCTCGATGATGCGATCGATATGCTCGAGTCCGCTCAATGATTCGCACTGGCCCTGCGGGACGGGATAGCCGTTCAGCATCGCCCGAGCCCGTGCGAGCAGCGTATCGTTCACCAAGGTGCTCTTGCCCGAGCCCGAGACTCCGGTGACACAAGTCAACAGCCCGAGCGGAATGTCGACATCCACATTTTTGAGGTTGTGGCTGCAGGCCCCGGTGAGTTTGAGGCTCCGCAAGGGATTTCGCGGGGTGCGTTGTCGGGGCGGGGCAATCTGCTTACGGCCCGAGAGATAGTCGCCGGTCAATGAATTGGGGTTGGCGCAGATCTGCTCAAAGCTGCCCTCGGCTACCAGTTGCCCGCCATGTACCCCTGCACCCGGGCCGATATCAAGGATATGGTCGGCAGCCCGGATGGCATCCTCATCGTGTTCCACCACCAGCACCGAGTTGCCAAGATCACGTAATCGTTGCAGGGTGGCAAGCAGTCGCGCATTGTCACGCTGATGCAAGCCGATCGAGGGCTCATCCAGCACATACATGACGCCCGTCAAGCCGGAGCCGATTTGACTGGCAAGGCGTATACGTTGGGCTTCCCCACCCGAGAGCGTATCCGCCGCGCGATCGAGCGTCAGGTAATCGAGACCCACATCCAGCAGGAAGCGCAGGCGATCGCGGATTTCCGTTGCGACTTTCTGCGCAATTTCGGCGCGCCAGCCGTCGAGGGCCAGAGTTTCAAAGAATTGGAACGTCTTGCCGATGGGTAGGGCTGCCAGTTGTGGCAACGTCATGCCTGCTACCTGCACGCTGCCCGCGGTGGCATTGAGCCGCCCGCCGTGACAGTCCGGGCAGCGCCGCCAGCCCTTGTAACGCGACAGTTCCTCCCGTACGTCTGCCGAGTCGGTCTCTCGATAGCGACGTTCGATGTTCCTCAACATGCCCTCAAAGGGATGACTGCGCCGGGTGATCTTGCCCCGTACGAGATAATCGAAATCAATGATTTCCTCGCCGCTGCCATAGAGCAGAACATCCCGTACCGAGGGCGAGAGCTCCTGCCAGGGCTCCTCGATATCGAATCCATAATGCCGCGCCAGGCTCTGGATCATGCGCAGGTAATGGGCATTATGCCGGTCCCAACCGCGGATCGCTCCGCCCGCGAGCGATAGTTGCGGGAAGGCTGCCACTCGCGCCGGATCAAAGAATTCCTCCTGGCCGAGACCGTCGCAGCGCGGACAGGCGCCCGCGGGGCTGTTGAAGGAAAACAGTTTGGGCTCAAGCAGAGGTACGCTGAAACCGCACTCGGAGCAGGCCTGACGGTTGGAAAACAGGGCGCCGCCGGCTGCGATATCGTCCATCGGCACGACCCGCGCGGTGCCGCCTGAGAGCTTCAAGGCGGTCTCGAAAGACTCGGCCAAGCGCTGTGCCGCATCGGGCCGGATCCGCAGGCGATCCACGACCGCATCGATATCGTGCTTGCGACGGGCATCGAGTGTCGGCAGGGTGTCGAGCTCGCACAGCGCGCCATCGATCCGGGCACGCACGAATCCCCCGGACTGCAATTCCCTAAGGACCGTATCATGCTCGCCCTTGCGGCCGGCAACGAGCGGCGCGAGCAGCAGCACGGCGGTTCCCTCTGCCAGTTTCAGCGTCTGATCGACCATTTGCGAGACCGATTGCGCGGCCAGACGCCCTCCGTGCGTCGGGCAATGCGCGGTGCCGGCGCGAGCAAAGAGCAGCCGCAGATAATCGTGAATTTCGGTGACGGTGCCGACGGTCGAGCGCGGATTGTGGGAGCTCGCCTTTTGCTGGATGGCGATGGCGGGCGAGAGCCCCTCGATGTGGTCGACATCGGGCTTTTCCATGACCGAGAGAAACTGTCGGGCGTAGGCTGACAGCGATTCGACGTAGCGGCGCTGACCCTCAGCGTAGAGAGTGTCGAAGGCAAGCGAGGATTTACCCGAGCCGGAGAGACCCGTGATGACCACCAGAGCTTGGCGCGGGATATCGAGATCCAGGTTTTTCAGGTTGTGGGTGCGGGCGCCACGGATACGCAGGGTCATGGGCTGGGGCTCACAAAGGGGTCGATGAAGCGGGCAGAAACCGATCGAGCGTTGCTGTGCCCGCGGAACCGGTTAGTTTACCCGCTAAAACTGCTATTTCCCGACAAATGCCGCCTTCCTAACCGTCATCGGGGATTAAAATGAGCGCCGACATTTAAATTTCCAAGACGTTTGGGGGCGGTTTCGTCCCCCGCAATTCATCAAGACAAGGCAAAATAGGGCAACGCATATGGCACGTGGCATCAACAAAGTGATTCTGGTCGGCAACCTGGGACAGGACCCCGACACCAAGGCCATGCCCTCGGGCATGACCGTCTGCAATCTACGTATCGCCACTTCCGAGAGCTGGAAGGACAAACAAAGCGGCGAAATGAAGGAGCAGACCGAGTGGCACAGTGTGGCCATGTTTGGTCGCCTTGCCGAGATCGCCGGCGAATACCTGCGCAAGGGTTCGCAGGTGTACATTGAGGGTCGTCTGCGCACCCGCAAATGGCAAGATAAACAAGGTAACGATCGCTACACCACCGAGATTGTGGCAAACGAGATGCAGATGCTGGGTGGTGGCGCGGGCCGCGGTGGCATGGGCTCCGGTGTGACTGCCTCTCGAGGTCCCGATATGGATGCCGCTGACGAGGCACCGCGCCGGGGCGGCGATCGTGACGAATTCGATGACGATATCCCGTTCTAAAACCTTTCATTGTTTGCTTGGCTGGAGGCCAATCCACCGACGTGCCCAAATCTGACGGACCCAGTCGCTACTTCATCAAGACTTACGGCTGCCAGATGAACGAGTACGATTCCTCAAGGATGGGGGACGTACTCGCGGCTTCCTTGCACATGCAAGCCACGGATAATCCTGCCGAGGCAGATGTGCTCTTGGTCAACACCTGTTCGGTGCGCGAGAAGGCCGAGTCCAAGGTGTTCTCGCTGCTCGGCGAGTGGCGCCAGCTCAAAGAAGAGCAACCCCATCTCATTATCGGTGTCGGCGGTTGCGTCGCGAGCCAAGAGGGCGAGGTCTTGCTGCGGGCAGCGCCGCAGATTGATCTCGTCTTTGGACCACAGACGGTACACCGCTTGCCGGAGATGATCGCCGAGCTGCGGCGCGACGGTCGCGCAGTGGTGGATGTCAGTTTTCCTGAAATCGAAAAATTCGATTCTTTGCCTGCACCGCGTGCCGAGGGTCCGACCGCTTTCGTCTCCATCATGGAAGGTTGCAGCAAGTACTGCAGCTTCTGCGTGGTGCCCTATACCCGCGGCGATGAGATCAGTCGGCCGTTTGAATCGGTGATGCAGGAAGTCAGGCAGCTCGCTGAGCAGGGCGTGCGCGAGATCACCCTGCTGGGCCAAAACGTCAATGCCTACGAAGGCCCAATGGAAGATGGCGTCTGCGTCGATCTCGCGACGCTCATTCATCACGTCGCTGCCATCGAGGGGATCGAGCGTATCCGCTTTACCACCTCGCACCCCTTGGAATTTGATGACAGCCTGATCGAGGCTTACGCCAATGTGCCCAAACTGGCCAACCATCTGCACCTGCCCGTGCAGTCCGGTTCCGATCGGGTGCTCGCCGCCATGAAGCGGGGTTACACGGCGCTTGAGTTCAAGAGCCGCATTCGGCAGCTGCGTGAGGTGCGGCCCGATATCTCCGTCACTTCCGATTTCATAGTGGGCTTTCCCGGTGAAATCGCGCGCGATCACGAAGCCACCATGCGACTCGTACGTGAGCTCGATATCGATCAAAGTTTCAGTTTTCTCTACAGCCGGCGTCCTGGTACGCCGGCCGCAGGGTTGCCCGATGATGTTCCGCACACGGAAAAACAGGCGCGCCTGTCGGCCTTACAGCAGTTACTCGAGGAAAACGCCCAGCGTCGCAATGCCTCGATGGTGGGCAGTCGTCAGCGCATTCTGATTGAGCGACCCTCACGCAAGGACGAGCGCGAACTGGCAGGGCGCACCGAAGACAATCGGTGGGTGAATTTCCCCATCCCGGCCAGCGTGGATCCGCAAAACTTGCTCGGCCAATTCGTTGAGGTCGAGATTACCGAGGCAAAGCGTCACAGCTTGCGGGGCCGCCTGATCAGCGTGGCGAGCGCGCATGGCTGATCCTGCTTTCATTGTTCGCGAGTTTGCGCTTGAGCCTGTCGATAATCTTCGACTCGCCAATCTTTGTGGGCCACTCGATGAAAACCTCAAGCTGATTGGCAGCAGGCTGGCCGTTGAGCTGCAGCGTCGCGGCAGCCACTTTCGTGTCATCGGCGCCAAGGCCTTGGCCACCGAAAGCCTACTGCGAGAGCTGTTTCAGCTTGCTCGCACCGAAGAGATCACGCCCGAGGTCGTACATCTCGCCTTGCGGGATCACGATGTTCTGCCGGCTGACGCTCCCGGCGAGCAAGCCGATGAGTCAGCTAGCGCCGTAGCCGATGAGCTCTCGGTGCGAACCCAGCGCGGTGCGATTCGCCCTCGTGGGCGGCATCAGCGTGAATACCTCAAGCGTATCCGCCAGCATGATCTGACCTTTGGTGTGGGCCCTGCCGGCACCGGCAAGACCTATCTCGCCGTTGCCTGTGCGGTGGAGGCGCTGCAGGAAGACCAGGTTCGGCGCATTGTCTTGGTGCGGCCAGCGGTGGAGGCGGGCGAGCGACTCGGGTTCCTGCCGGGTGATCTTACGCAAAAGGTCGATCCTTACCTGCGCCCCATGTACGACGCACTCTATGAAATGATGGGCTTCGATCGGGTGGCCAAACTCATCGAGCGCAATGTCATCGAGGTCGCGCCGCTTGCTTTCATGCGCGGCAGATCGCTCAATGATTCATTCATCATTCTCGATGAAGCGCAGAACACAACCGTCGAGCAGATGAAGATGTTTCTCACCCGTATCGGCTTCGGCTCGCATGCGGTGGTGACGGGCGATGTCACGCAAACGGATTTACCGCCCGGCAAGCTCTCCGGCCTGAAGCACGCCCTGCAAGTGCTGCAAGGCGTCTCCGGGGTGGCTTTCCAATATTTTGATGCTGCTGATGTGGTGCGTCATCCTCTCGTCCAAAGAATTGTCCGTGCCTATGAGGCAGGGGAACAGGGAGCACCTGGCCCGTGAGCCCTCGCGCCCCGGTCATCGAGATCAGCCGGACGGTTCGCTCGGCTTTTCCCGCCGATCCGGAGTTGCGCAAATGGACGCGGGCGGCGCTGGGTAGTAAGGGGGCCAACGCCGAAATCGCACTGCGAATTGTGGGTCTGGCTGAGGGTCGACGGCTGAATCTGCTGTGGCGTGGTCAGGACAAACCGACCAACGTATTGTCCTTTCCTGCCGCGGACACGGCGCGGGTCGATAGACATCGGCGCTTGCTCGGTGACGTGGTGCTCTGTGCTCCTGTGGTCGCGCGCGAAGCCCGGGCTCAAGACAAGCTGCTTGCACACCATTTCGCTCATCTTGTGGTGCATGGCTGTCTGCATCTGCTCGGCTATGACCATGAGGATGAAGCCGATGCTACGCGTATGGAACGACGCGAACGACGGATTCTGCGGCAACTCGGCATCGCCGATCCTTACAAAATTTCTTTGGTCACGATGGAGACGGTATGAGTACTTCGCGCTATGACGCGATGAAGTGGCTGCGCAAATTGGGCAAATCCTTGGCGGGCGGGGCGGAAACCCGCGAAGACTTGCTGGCCCGCATGCGCGAGGCGAAAGATCTCGGTCTGATCGACGCCGATGCCTTGGAGATGCTCGAGGGTGTGATGGAGGTCGCCGATCTGCAGGTACGCGACATCATGATCCCTCGTTCGCAAATGGTGGCCGTCAGCCGCGATGACCCCGCGGACAAGCTCTTGCCCGTGATCGTCGAATCCGGGCACTCGCGTTTTCCGGTCATGGATGATGACCGGGACGATATTGTTGGCATTCTGCTCGCCAAAGATGTACTGCGGGCCTTCGCCGATGAGTCTGGTGGCGAGTTCGATATTCGCGAGTGCATGCGGCCGGTGGTGGTGGTGCCTGAGTCCAAGCGGGTCAACGTGCTACTCAAAGAATTTCGGCGTAATCGTAACCATATGGCCATTGTGGTGGATGAGTATGGTGGGGTGTCCGGTCTCGTGACGATCGAGGATGCGATCGAACAGATCGTCGGTGATATCGACGATGAGTTCGACGTCGAGGAGGATCAGGACATCCGCCCGGAAGGTGATCGCGGATTTTTGGTGCGTGGTGCCACGGCCATCGAGGACTTCAACGAGTTCTTTGGCACTGATCTGTCAGACGATGAGTTCGATACCGTCGCGGGGCTCGTCATGAAGCAGCTTGGGCACCTGCCGCGTCGTGGTGAGTCTTTGACCATCGCGGGCTTGCAGATACGGGTCATGCGGGCGGATCGACGACGAGTCGAGATGCTGAAGGTCAAGCTTGCCGAGGGCGTTGAACTGCCGGGTACCCAGAGCGATCAGGGCGCGTAGTGATCCCGGTTGCGGCACTCATTGCCGGGTCGGCCTTGCCTGCCGCCTTTTCGCCTTTTGGTGTGTGGCCGCTCGCCATCTTGTCGCCAGCCGTGCTGTTTTTTCTTTGGCGCACCGTATCCGCACGGCGTGCGGCCTGGATCGGCTTTGTATACGGACTGGGCACCTATACGACAGGCACCTACTGGCTCTACACCAGTATCCATGGTTTTGGTCAGGCGCCAGCCTGGTTGGCGCTGATCCTGATGGCCGCTCTCATTGCTCTGATGGCCACCTATACGGCCGCGCTCGGGTGGCTCACGGTACGTGTGTTGCCGACGCAGCCCGCGATACGTTGGCTGTTCGGGGTGCCGGCGCTGTGGGTGCTGCTGGAGTGGGTGCGCGGCTGGTTTCTCTCCGGGTTCGGCTGGCTGTCTCTCGGTTATTCCCAAACCGATACAGTGCTGGCGGGCTTTGCTCCGCTTGCGGGCATGCCGCTGATTTCTTTGATCATCGTGATGATGGCTGGTGCATTGGTTCTTTGGCGCGATGGCGCAGGACACGCCAAGGGGCTGGCGGTGGCGGTGCTGCTTTTGCCATGGGCGTTAGGGGCAGCCTTGGAGCGACTGGAGTGGACACAGTCTGCCGGTGCGCCTCGGGACGTGGCGATCGTGCAGGGGGCGATCCCGCAAGATCAAAAATGGTTACTCGATAATCGTGAGACCACGCTCGAGTTGTATCGCAGTCTGACCGAGCAGGCTATGGGCAGCGATATCATTGTTTGGCCGGAAGCGGCGATCCCGGATCTTGCCAATCATGTGGTGCCTTATCTGGTCGAGGTCGGCAATCGGGCGCGCGAATCCGGCGCCGCGCTCGCGATGGGGCTGATTCGCTCGGAGCCGGGTGAGCCTGTGGATCCACTCTCACCCGTGGATCCACCGCCGCGTTATTTCAATTCGATTTTGGCCTGGGGGGATGAGCTGCAGTGGTACGACAAGCATCACCTTGTGCCTTTCGGTGAGTTTTTTCCGGTACCGGCGACGGTGCGCGAGTGGTTACGGCTCATGAACCTGCCTTATTCGGATTTCACGCGCGGCGCCGAGGGTCAGCCACCACTGCCGCTCGCCGGGTTGCTGTTTGCCGCGAGCATCTGCTACGAGGACGCCTACCCCACCTCGCTGCACAGCGCAGTGCGGCCGTCATCCGCTTTGATCAACGTCACCAATGACGCCTGGTTTGGTCGCTCGACGGCCCGTTATCAGCATCTGCAGATCGCGCGCATGCGCTCCATCGAATCACGGCGCTTTCAATTGCGCGCGGCGAATGACGGCGTGTCTGCCGTGATTGATGCGCACGGCAGAATCGTTGCCAGTGCGCCCGAGTATCAGTCAGCCGTGTTGCGCGCTACGATGGAGCCGCGCGGCGGTCTGACGCCTTACATTCAGTTCGGCAATTGGCCGGTACTGGGGCTCAGCCTGTCATGGCTCGGCCTGGCGTTGTGGCAGCGTCGGCGCGAGGGTCGTGGCCGGGTTGGCTCGCCTCCTCATCACTGAACTTCCGCCTTGGTTGGGGGTCTAGGAGACCATGTCCATGAATTGGGTAGTCGCTATGGTTCAACGTCGTCCTTGGGTAGGTCGCAGTGCTGCGGCCGTCTTGGCGCTGTGTCTGTTCACGGCTTGTCAGGCTGAAACCTCTTCTGCAAACGCGGTGGCGTCGCTGGTTCAGTCCAGTCAAGCGGCAGTACCGTCAGGTTCCGACTCCCCAAGTGCGACCTCGTCAGCAGCCCAGGTCGGCATGTCGCTGCCCAACTTTGCGTCGTTGGTCGAGCAGCATGGTCCGGCTGTGGTCAATATTTCCACCAAGGGCAAGCGCGTCAGCATGAGTGGGCGCGGCATGTCGCCCGGGGATCCGTTTTACGAATTTTTCCGTCGTTTTGGTATGCCCGCGCCGGGTCCGCGTGGCATGCAACCCGAGGGCGATGACGAAGGCTTTCGTCGCCCGGGCGGCGAGGGCTCCGGTTTCATCGTCAGCTCGGATGGCTACATCCTCACCAACGCACACGTGGTGGACGAGGCCGATGAAGTCACGGTCAAGCTGACCGATCGTCGAGAGTATCTCGCCAAGATCGTCGGGCTCGACAAGCCCACGGATGTGGCGGTGCTCAAGATCGAGGCCAAAGATTTGCCGACCGTGCGCATCGGCGATCCGCGCAAACTGCGTCCGGGGGAGTGGGTACTCGCCATCGGTTCGCCGTTTGGCTTTGACAACACGGCGACCGCCGGCATCGTCAGTGCCACCGCGCGGGGTTTGCCGGGTGGGGATAGCAATTACGTCAACTTCATCCAGACTGACGTAGCAGTCAATCCAGGCAATTCGGGCGGCCCACTGTTCAATCTCGCAGGCGAAGTCGTTGGCATCAATTCACAGATCTACAGCCGATCCGGCGGTTATATGGGGATTTCTTTTGCCATTCCCATTGATGTAGCGGTGGATGTCCGTGACCAGATCATCGCCGATGGGCGAGTGAGCCGCGGCAAGATCGGTGTATCAATCCAGCAGGTCGATGCGGCGCTTGCCGAAAGTTTTGGTCTAGATCGCCCGCGCGGTGCGCTCGTGGGTTTGGTCGAGCCTGAGGGCCCTGCGGACAAGGCGGGGTTGCGTCAAGGCGATATCATTCTGTCGGTCAACGGCCGTGGGATCGAGCGCTCCGAAGAATTGCCAACCGTGATTGGCGCCATCCGTCCCGGCAACTCCGCGACGCTTGAGGTCTGGCGTGATCGCAAGGTCCGCAAGGTATCGGTCAAGGTGGCCGAGCTTGAGCCTGCCGAGCCCGAGCTTGCCGCCAAGGAAGAATCCAAGCCCGAGTCCAAGGCTGACCGACTGGGGTTGGTGGTTCGGGAGCTGACCGATGAGGAAATCGAACGCGCACGTGCCCAGCGTGAGCGCCGTGGCCTGAGCCCAGATGAAATCCCCGAGGGCTTGCTCGTGGAGCGGGCTCAGGGTGCGGCTCGCGATGCGGGCGTGCAACGCGGTGATTTCATCCTTAACGTGAACGGCAAGGTAGTCAAAACCGTCAAAGAATTTCGCGAGCAGGTCGACAAGGGCGGCAGCAGCGTGGCCTTGCTGGTGCAGCGCCGCGGGGTGCAGATCTTCATCCCGGTGCGCACGCGCTGAGGTGGCGCGGAGCGCCCACTGAGTGCGGCGTGTCGCGACCGGGTTAGGCCTGCATGCGTCGATAGTGACTCATCGCGCGCCACAGCAACCACGCGGCCAGCGGGGCGGAGACCAGCGCCACGGCAGAGACGCCATCGCCGATCCGGGTTTCGTCACGTAGTACGAAGTCCGAAATCATGGAGGCGAAGGTGGCGCCGAAGCCGATACCCGTCAGGTTGATCACGAGCAGATACAGCGCCGAAGTTCGGGCGCGCAGCCGATTGGGCGTGACCAGTTGCAGTGCCGCGGAGGCCGCACCAAACGGGAAGCTCGAGCAGAAAATCGCCGGCGCCAAGGCGATCAGTGCCCAGGTCGGATCTGTTGCCTGAAACACCAGGATGGCGAGCGGCCACAGCGCGAGCGAACTCACGAGACCGACCCGCAGTTCGGCATCCAGCCGGCCTTGCGCCCGCCATCGATCCGCGAGGATCCCTCCACTCAGAATACCGAGTGCGCCGGCGACCAGCATGATGGGGCCGTAGCTGAAGGCCACGTCTGCCGGGCTGAAGGCATGCACGCGCATGAAGTGAGCGGGCACCCAGAAGGCAAGACCATTGAACAACAGGGTCAGCAAAGAAATCCCCAGTGTCAGGTTCAAATAAAAGCCGGCATGGCTGCGCATGTAGGCGACCACCTGCGCGAAGCTCGTTTCGCCCGCGGATTGCTCACTGGCCGTCAAGCGTCGAATGGGCTCGCGCAAGGTCATGACCCAGAGCGCCACCAGGATGCCGGGTGGTCCGAGCAGCAGAAACGGCACCTGCCAGGCGCGCACCTCGCCGATGATGGGCAGATCAATGGGCGGCATGGCCGAGACCAGCTGCACGACATAGCCCGTGATCATGATGGCAGCACCGATACCGAAATAAACGCCCATCGCAAAGAGCCCGAGTGCACGACCGCGACGCTCAGGCGGAAAGTAGTCCGCCAGCATCGAATAGGCGGTCGGCGTCAGGGCCGCCTCACCGACGCCGACACCCACGCGAGACACGAACAGCTGCGTGTAGTTGAAAGCCCGGCCGCACAGCGCGGTCATCAATGACCAAAGAAATACACCGCCCGCGATGATGTTGCGGCGGTTGCCTGTATCGGCCCAACGGCCGATCGGCCACACACCGAGCACGGTGTAGCAGATGGCAAAGGCCAAACCATGCAGCAAGCTGATCTCGGTATCCGAAAGTCCAAGGTCGGCCTTGATGGGGCCGACCAGCATCGAGAGGATTTGCCTATCGACGTAGGAGAAAAGGTACGCGACCATCAGTACGACGACCACGTACCACGCTTCGCGCGGAGCAGGCCAGGGCGGAGGTGTCATTTCTTTGCTCTGAGCACTGCTCAATAGTTGGGGTTGGGTGGCAGCGGCTGACCGTAAGGCTGCAGCTCGGGGGGCAGAATCGGACGATGGACCGGGTTCCAGCTGAACGGTTTTTTGACGTTATCAAAAGTATTGACCAAGGGCCCATTCACGGTCCGAACGAACAAGTGGTATCCTGTGTCGGTACCCGCTGGCCCGTGATACATGTTTTCACGCCACCAGCAGTACCCGCCGCGTTGCATGCGACCGAGGTCGCCCCAGACATAATCGCCCTCCAGTGTGTAGAGCTCCTCCACCATCGGATGTGTCCATTGGGGTTTGGCCATGCCGGGTGGCACGCGATGCGGCGGAGAGCAGTAGAGGAAGGATGTTTCGCCGGTATAGGGATCGGTGCGAAGCGGCTTGATCGCCACTCCTTTGGACAGCTGCGGGTCAACGAGGCCCGGGTCCCATTCCATCAGCAGCGGATTGACGTACTCCACCAGCAGCTTTTCATCGAAACCGGCACTCGCTCCCTTGCCTAGCAATGGACTGCCGTAAAACATGGTCAGAAGCACAGCACCGTGCGAGCTTTCAGCCCGTTCACGCAGATAACCCGCTGGCAGAAATCCGTACGTGTGTTTGGCGTATTCACGCCCATTGATGCTGAGACTGCCATCCAGCACCAGAAACTCCTCGTGGGTCAAAAGATGCTCAGGTTCATTGCGCGTCCAGCCGGCAGGGTAGCGTACGATGACCGTGCTGCTATCGTCCGTATCATCGCGACTCAAAATCTTTGATTCAACATCGGCTCTGGCATCGCCGTGCAAGCCCCTGGACCAAGGGATCATCTGCGATTGGACAAACATGATGTGGGGACGGGCCATGGGGTTCCTCCGATGTAAGCAGCACAATGGTATCGTAACCCTTCGTTGGCGGAAGGGCGGAGTACGGTTTTGCAATTGGATCATGTTGGCCTGGTGACGCACGATCTCGCGCAGCTACGACAGCGCTGGATGCGTCTGGGATTCGCGCCCACGGCGATCCGCGATCTGTATCGGCTCGATCCGCAAAGCGGCGAGCGTATTGCTCTCGGTCAGCGCAGCTGTCATGCGGTTTTTGCGCAGAGCTATGTCGAGCTCAGTGAGGTCACGACCACGGATACGGCGCACCACCTTGCGACTTGGCAGGCGCGGGGTCCGGGCCTCGATATTTTGGCTTTGTCGAGCTCGCAGTTACCGGCGCACCATGCACGTCTGGCCCAAGGTCCCTGTGCTATGACGCCGCTGGCGAATGCCAGCCGACACATCGACTACGGTCGCCTGCAGGGGGATGCCCAATTTTCCTGGTGCATGCTCACACCCAGCGAGTCACCCGAGGGTCTCGTCTGTCTCATGCAGCATCTTTCGGCCGAGCTCGTCTACCAAGCCGAGGTGCAGCATCACCCCAATGGCGCGCTCGCTCTGGAGGAGATCCTGATCAGCACGCCCGCAGCAGATCTCGCCGCGATGAGTGCGCGTTATCAAACGCTACTTGGGTTGCAGGCTTTGCCACGGGCGGATGGCGGCGTGGTGTTCGAGCTCGCTCACGGTCGGGTGAGCCTGGTGCCGCCGTCCGTGCCCGATGTCTCTCTGCCACGGCTGGATGGGCAAGCCCACTTCGCGGCCCTGGTGATCAGTGTCAAAGATATTGAGCAGGCGGCGAGTGTGTTGCGGGACGAGGGTGTGGCCTTCCTGCGCCAGCGCTCCGTGGATCCGGTGTCGCCGCCCGTGCAACTCATGATCGACGAGGCAGATGTCGGCGGTGCGCGCCTGATTCTGCGGCAAGCTCACGCCTGAGTTTCAGGCTAACTCACGCTTGAGCACCTTGCCGCCCGCGTTACGCGGCAAGCTCGCGATATAGCGATATTCTTTGGGAACCTTGTAACCGGCGAGTATCTCTCGGCAATGACTGAGCAGCTCATTGTCGTTCACTTGCACGCCGGGTCGCAGCACGACAAAAGCCCGCAAAGCCTCACCCCACTCATCGTGCGGTACACCGATCACGGCGCACTCTTTCACGGCTGGATGGGTGACTAGCACTTCCTCGATTTCGCGTGGGTAGATGTTGAGACCGCCCGAGACCACCATGTCCTTCTTGCGATCGACGATGTAGTAGAAACCGTCATCATCCATGCGTGCGAGATCGCCCGCGGTCAGCCATCCATCCCGCAAGACCGCGGCGGTTTCGGCGGGTTGATTCCAGTAGCCGTTGAACACATAGGGCGAGCGTGAAAAAAGCTCGCCCACCTCACCGGTCGCCACCGCGTTGCCGGCATCATCCAGCAAGCGGATATGGTTGAGCGCAAAGGCTGGGCCCACGCTACGCTCCTTGCTCAGCTGATACTGCGGACGCAGGTTGGTGACGATGCCGGCTTCGGTCGAGCCGTACGTCTCGTGCAGCAAGCCCTCGCCAAAGTAGCCCACGATTTTTTCTTTGAGGTGTTGGGGTAGTGCCGCAGCATTGGAGATGATGCTGCGTAAAGCCGGTGAGCGACCGCGATAACGATCAAGCACGGCAGCGGGCAAGGCAAAGATATTTTGATAGTGCGTCGGCACCATGAAAACACCGGTGAAGGCGGTCGAGGTCAGCTTGTCGAGCACAAGTTCAGGGTCAAATTTCGGCAAGATGTCGACACTGCCACCGAAAAAAATCGACGCCATGATGAAGGCAAAGCCTGCGCCATGGGCCATGGGGGCGATGCCGAGCTGATCATCATCTGGGCCGTAGCAGCCATATTCCATGGCCATCGCATGAAAGGTCAGTGCCCGCGAGCGGTGCGAGAGCGTGATACCCTTCGGTTTGCCGGTGGTGCCCGAACTGTAGACGAGCGTGAAGGGATCGTTGTCGGACAAATCATCGGCGATTCGACCGGGACTGGCGGTATCGCGCCAAGCAGGGTAGTCACCATCGATCATGATTACCCGGTCAAAGATTTGATTCAGGCTGTGCGAGTCGAGTTCGCCGCAAGCGCTGTGCAGAAACAGCCAGCGTGCGCCGCAATCCCGACTCGCCGAGATCACCTCGTGAGTGGTAAAGCGTGGGTTGAGCGTGACCGCAACACCCCCCGCATCGGCGATACCGAGCAGGATCTCCGGATATTCGAGGCAATTGGGCGCCAGTAGCGCGACGCATTCCCCGCGACGCAGGCCTGCTTGTTGCAGTCCGCCGGCCACACGCTGTATCCGTTCGCTCAAAGAGGCGTAGTCGAGCTTCTCGTCGACGCAACGCAGGGCGATTTTTTTGGGTGTACGCGCTGCAGAGGCATGCACACCGGCGGAGACCAGCACCCTCGTCGCCATCATCGATTGTGCGCCTTCCTGGCGGCGCGCGGCAGGCGACTGAACACCGCCAAGGCGTTATCACGCATCATTTGTCGATGAGCTTGCTCGCGCATGCCGAGTGCGGCAATTTCCTGCACGGCACGCTCCGGATCGATGACGGGCCAATCTGTGCCGAAGAGGACCTTGTGACTGCCGTAGCTGTTGGCATAGTGCACAAAATTCTTTGGCCAATGCTTGGGTGCGTAGGCATCGCCAGCCAGAAAAATATTTTCGTGTTTCCACGCCATCGAGATCGCTTCCTCGGTCCAGGGCACACCGATGTGAATACCGATCAGCTTGAGTTCAGGGAAGTCGATCGCCACCGTGTCGAGGCAGATGGGTCGACCTACCGAGTGCAAGCGTCGTTTGCGCGAATATACGAGGTTGTGCCCGATCTGCATCATGATGGGGATGTCGAGCTCGGCGCAGCGCGCATAGATCGGGTAGTAGCGCGCGTGGTCCGGCGCGAGCCCAAACCAATGCGGATACAGGTGGGCACCCACAAAACCCCACTCGTGTACGGCCTGATCCAGCTCGCGCAGTTGGGCGATGCCGCGCGTCGGGTCGACGCCCGCGAGACCACTGAATCGATCGGGGTAGCGAGCACAGACTTTGGCGACGCGCTCGTAGGGGATCTCAAAGGAACCCTCAACACGTAAATCACCGGCACGCACCGCAATCAGCAAGGAGCGCTCGATCCCAGCCCGGTCCATCTTGCGTAGATACTGACTGACGGGGATACCGCCCCAGAGGCGGCGGTCCATGCGGACCTGCCGCTTGAATTCGTCATCCAGCCCCGTCTGTCCCAGGCGGACAGCGGTCGGGTCGTAAAGATTGCAGACGATGTCGATGTATCCGCTCATTTTGTTCACTTTCCGCAACAATATTGTCTTAACGAAGGAAATAACCGGTTGGTTGTAGCCATATACGCAATCATAACTTGTCGCCCCATCGCGACTTCCTGCATCATCCTATGCTTGTAACCTTTCATGGAAGACCTCTAGGTCAGGAGCCAGAAGCATCATGTCAATTTCGGTCGCGAAGACAGTACGTGTAGCCAGTGCGGTGGCGCTGGCGCTGAGTGCCAGCTGGGCGGTCGCCCAGTCGGAGGGCGCGGAAGGCGGCCTCGAAGAGATCGTGGTCACCGCGCAGAAGCGGGTCGCGACCGCACAGGAAGTGCCGATTTCCATCGTCGCTGTGACCGGTGAGCAGCTGGCTCGCACCGGCCAGACGGATTTCTTGGCGATTGCCGCGCGCACGCCCACACTGCAATACAGCCAGGCGGGTGGTGAAGCCCAGATTTACATCCGCGGTATCGGCAGCAACCTGCTAGCGGTCGGCGCCGATCCGAGCGTCGCCATCCATCTGGATGGGGTCTACCTCGGTCGCCCGAACATGGGCATGTCGCAGTTTCTCGATGTCGCCCGGGTGGAGGTCCTGCGCGGACCGCAGGGCACGCTCTATGGCCGCAATGCCACGGGTGGCTCGATCAACATCATCTCCAATCAGCCGACCGATGAGTTCGAGGGCTACGCCTCGGTCGGGACGGGCAGCTTCAATCGCATGGAAGTCAAATCGGCCGTGAGCGGCCCACTGAGCGATGCCTGGTCGTTCCGCTTGGCGGGGCGCTATGCAAAAGACAACGGTTACGTGCGTGACCTCGATCTTCGGGGCGGTCAAAAACTGGACGACCAGGATCTCAAGGCCGTACGCGGCATTTTGCGCTACGCGCCGAACGAGCAGCTGACGGCCACGCTGACCATGGATTACAGCGATTTCAGCAACGGTAACACGGCCGTGCGGCCGAATGACGACACCGGTACGGCTCAATTCTTTGGTGCCAAGGATACGGGCAGTATTCTTGCCGAGTACAATGATTTTCCGACTTTCATGGACTGGCGTACTGGTGGTCCGACGCTTAATGTCGAATATGCGACCGATACGTTGACGACGTCCTTGGTGGTCGCGCACAAGACCTTCGACATGGACTTCTTCTTCAATACGGATGGCACCGAAATCAACGTCACCCGTACCTCGGAGATCTTTGATACCGAGCAGACTTCCGCCGAATTGCGCTTTGCGTCCAATTCCGATGGTCGATTCAACTGGATCGGCGGGCTCTACTATCTCGAAGAGCAAAAAGCCGGTGCACTCGGTCTCGTGCGTGAGGTTGGCGTGCCTTCGCTGCGCAGCTTCAATATCTTTGCCGAGAACGACACCGACGCCTGGGCAGCGTTTGGTGAGGTTTATTTTGATCTGAGTGACACCGTGCGTTTGACCGCCGGTCTGCGCTACTCGGACGAAAAGAAGGGCGACTACAACGAGCTGAACTTTGTACTGGCCGGGGGCGCCAATCCCGCGAGCGAAGTGCTGCAGGGTTTGTTCGGCAACATCGACTACGACAACTGCTTCCCGTCACCGGCTTTTTGCCCCTTCCAGAGCCGTACAGATTCGCAGAGCTGGGATGATTGGACGCCGAAGTTCGGTATCGATTGGAAGCCGAACGACAATGTCCTGATCTATGCCTCGTACACCGAGGGCTTCAAGTCGGGTGGCTACAATGATTACCAGCCGACCAACCCCGTGTATGGTCCCGAAACGATCGAAAGCATCGAAGTGGGTGCCAAGACCGATTGGCTCGATGGCCGCTTGCGGGTCAACGCCGCCGTGTTCTCGTACGACTATCAGGATCTGCAGGTCACGACTTTCTTCCAGAGCTTGACACTCGTGAGCAACGCGGCCGACGCCACGGTACGCGGTATTGATCTTGAGGTTCTGGGCAAGCCCAATGAAAGCACGCTGCTCGGCGCGTCGTTTTCGTTCCTGGATGCCGCCTATGACGCCTTCGCCGCGCCGTATGGTGTGTGCTCGCAGTTCGTTGTCAATCTCGGCAATGAGCCGGGTTGCGCCGATGTGCCGACCACGCGCGCATTTGGTAGCCCGCGCATCATTCAGGCGGGCGGCAAGACGCTCAACAACGCACCGAAGTTCAAGGCTAATCTTTTCAGCCAGTACGATGTGTCCTTGGGTGACGCAGGACAGCTGTCTTTCTTTGCCCAGATCAGCCACACCGGCGATATCTACTTCAACCCGGCTAATGCGGCGGAAGCTCAGCAGAAAGCCTACACACTGCTTGATGCGCGCTTAGGTTGGGAAAGTGCAGACGGTGCCTGGGAGGCGTCGCTCTACGGCAAGAACCTGACCGACGAGCGTTACTTCCATAACATCGTGCAGTTCACCTCATCCTCGTTGCCGCCGCCTGCGACGGGACCGGCCACTGGGCCGGTGACGGATCCCTTGTCCGTGGGCCATGCGCTTGGGTATCCGGCGCCCGGTTCGACCTGGGGATTGGATTTGACCTTCCGCTTCTGATCGAACAACAAGCTCGATTCAGCACGACGCCCCGGGGTGGATTGCCTCGGGGCGTTTTCTTTTAGGGTGATATAGTGCGCACGCCGCGCGATCCCGGCGGCATTGACGAGTTGGAAGCGATGGAAGAGCGTTACGAGCCGGCGGTTATCGAGCAGGCCGCACAGGAACACTGGCAGCAAGCGGGCAGCTTCAAGGCCAAGGAAGATCCAACCCGAGGCAAGTTCTATTGCCTCTCCATGTTTCCGTATCCCTCGGGGCGGCTGCACATGGGACATGTGCGCAATTACACGATTGGTGATGTGCTCGCGCGTTTTGCGCGGATGCAGGGGCACAACGTGTTACAGCCCATGGGTTGGGATGCCTTCGGTTTGCCGGCAGAGAATGCGGCGATGGCCAATGGGGTGGCACCGGCGAAATGGACTCGCGACAACATCGCCTACATGAAAAAACAATTGCAGGCGCTCGGTTTTGCGATCGATTGGGATCGTGAGATCGCCACCTGTGATCCCGAGTATTACCGCTGGAATCAGTGGTTGTTTTTGCGCATGCGCGAAGCGGGCATCGCCTACAAGCGCACTGGTGTGGTCAATTGGGATCCGCTCGATCAGACCGTGCTTGCCAATGAGCAGGTTATCGATGGACGTGGCTGGCGCACGGGAGCGCTGGTCGAAAAGCGCGAAATCCCGATGTACTACCTCAACATCACGCGCTATGCCGAAGAATTGCTGAAGGCACTCGATGGCCTTGATGGCTGGCCCGAGCGGGTGAAGCTGATGCAGGCCAACTGGATCGGCCGCAGCGAGGGCGCGGAGGTGAGCTTCCCCTACGCGGCCGATACGCGGGATCTTTTGGGTGGCGAAGGTGCGCTCAAAGTATTCACCACCCGGGTCGATACCCTGTTCGGTGTCACCTTCATGGCGGTGGCCGCTGAGCATCCGCTCGCGTTGGCCGCCGGTGCGCGCGATGGCAAACTGCAGGAATTCATTGATGAATGCCGGCGCGGCAGCACCATGGAGGCGGATGTCGCTACCATGGAAAAGAAGGGTCTGCCGACGGGTTTTCATGTTTTGCATCCCTTTACCGGCAAGCCCGTTCCGGTATGGGTCGCCAACTATGTGCTCATGGGATACGGCGAGGGCGCGGTAATGGGCGTACCGGCTCACGATGAGCGTGATTTTGCCTTTGCCACGCAGCAGGGTATCGACATCGTGACCGTGGTTCGCTCCACCTCCGGCGCCTATGAAACCGTGCAAGCGCCGTGGATCGACGCTTACGGTGAGCATGGCGTCACCATCAATTCGGGCGAGTTTTCGGGTCTTGAGTTTCAGGCCGCTGTGGATGCCTTGTGCACGGCGCTCGAGGCGCGCGGCCTGGGTCGCAAGCGGGTGCAGTACCGTCTGCGTGACTGGGGTATTTCCCGCCAAAGATATTGGGGATGTCCGATACCGCTCATCCACTGCGAGCATTGCGGTGAAGTACCAGTACCGGATGACCAGTTACCCGTGGTGCTGCCCGAAGATCTGGTACCCGATGGCAGCGGTAACCCGCTTGGCAAGTCGCCGGCGTTTTGGCAAGTCGATTGTCCGACATGTGGCCGACCGGCGCGTCGCGAAACCGACACCATGGATACGTTCGTCGATTCCTCCTGGTATTTTCTGCGTTATGCCTGCGCCGACAATGATCTAGCCATGGTCGATGAGCGGGCGCGGTATTGGTTGCCGGTCGATCAATATATTGGCGGTATCGAGCACGCGATCCTGCATCTGCTCTATTCGCGTTTCTGGACCAAGGTCATGCGTGACCTCGGGCTCGTCTCCATCGATGAGCCGTTTGCAAATTTATTGACTCAAGGCATGGTACTGAACCATATCTACTTTCAGCAGCCGGCTGAAGGGCGGCGAAGTTATTTCAACCCGCTTGATGTCGAGGCCGAAGGTGACGCTGAGGATCGGCGTTATTTTGTCGTCCAGGCGGATGGCTCTCGGCTCGAAGTGCAGCACGATGGTCTTGGTACGATGTCCAAGTCCAAGAACAACGGCGTCGATCCCCAAAGCTTAGTCGAGAAGTACGGTGCCGATACAGCGCGACTCTTCATGATGTTCACGGCGCCGCCCGAGCAGTCGCTCGAGTGGTCCGATGAAGGTGTACAGGGGGCTTTCCGCTTCATTCGTCGCTTGTGGCGAGCCGTGTATGAGCATGTCGGTGCGGGTGAGTCTTTGGTCAGCTTGGATCCGGCTGCGTTGGATGCAGGTCAACAGGACCTGCGACGTCTTGCACACCAAACGTTACAGAAGGTGACGGACGACATCGGCCGACGCCGGACATTCAACACGGCGGTGGCGGCGGTGATGGAGCTGCTGAATGCCGTCGGCCGATTCACGGACCGCTCGCCGCAAGGACGAGCCTGTGTGCAGGAAGCGCTCGAGATCGCGGTGGTGGGTCTCTCGCCAATGATCCCGCACGTGACGCACGCGCTATGGCAGGCTTTGGGTCATGAGGGTGCGGTCATTGATCAGCCTTGGCCGCCGGTCGACAGGACCGCACTCACGCAGCAGGAATTGACTCTCGTGATTCAGGTCAATGGCAAGCTGCGGGGACAAATCACCGTAGCGGTCGATGCGGACGAGGCGACCGTGCGCGCGGCGGCGCTTGCGAGCGAGGCAGTCAAAAAATTCGTCGGTGATGCCATACCCAAAAAAGTGGTCGTCGTGCCGCGCAAACTGGTCAATGTGGTGATCTGAGGATGTCCACGCACACGCTCGGTGTGATAACCCTGCGCACGCTCTGTGTCGCGATGATTGTCGTCACCGCAAGCGCTTGCGGTTTTCGTTTGCAGGGTGATATCACGCTACCGGAGACCGTGCAGGCGATCGAGTTGAGAGTGCCGGATCGTCAAAGCGAATTTGCCCATGCGCTGGCGGCAAGGCTGCGCGGTGCGGGTATCGAGGTTTCCTGGACACGCGTCGGCTCGTCGCCAGCTGGGGTTGCACGGGCGCGGTTGC
>CAZHLL010000015.1:0-37510 GCA_964533305.1 uncultured Acidibacter sp. | reverse complement strand
CATGCAGAGCGTTGCGAAATAGCAACACCCCGCCTCGGATCAGCCCAACCACACCCGCGCGTTGCGAAAGAGACGCATCCAGCCGGAGTACTCACCCGCGAGTGGTGGTCGCCAGGACATCTGCACGCTGCGAAACACCCGCTCCGGGTGCGGCATCATGATGGTCACCCGGCCATCCAATGAGCACACGGCAGCGAGCCCCTCGGGTGAGCCATTGGGGTTCGCGGGATAGCGACGGGCGATTTCGCCGGGGGCGGCGATGTACCGCAATCCAACCGTCCCTGTCTCGAAACACGCCGCCTGCTGTGCGCTATCCGTAAACACGGCCCGACCCTCGCCGTGGGATACCGCGATCGGCAGGATGGAGCCTGTCATGCCGGTAAAGAGAATCGACGGGCTGCGCCGTACCTCCACCAAAGAAAGCCGTGCCTCGAATTGCTCGACGCGGTTACGCTCAAAGCGCGGCCAATGGGCTGCGCCCGGGATGATCGGCGCCAACTGCGAGAGCATCTGACAACCATTGCAGACGCCGAGCGCAAAACTATCGTCCCGCTCAAAGAATCCGGCAAACATCTCGGCGAGTGAATCATTGAAGAGGATGGATTTGGCCCAGCCCTGCCCGGCGCCGAGCACATCCCCATAAGAGAACCCGCCGCAGGCGATCAAACCCTTGAACTCATCGAGGTTGCGTCGTCCCGCAGCGAGATCACTCATGTGGATATCGTGAGCTTCAAAGCCCGCGAGGTGAAACGCCGCTGCCATCTCCGATTGGCTGTTGACCCCCTGCTCGCGCAGGATGGCCAGCTTGGGGCGCGCACCCTGCAAGATGAAGGGCGCAGCGACATCCTCATCACTGTCAAAAGACAGCGTCGATTGCAGCGGCGGCAAGTCAAAGCGAGTCGCAGCCGCATACTCTTCGGCAGCACAGTTGGGGTCGTCGCGCAGCGTGCGCATGGCGTGCGAGGTCGATGACCACTCGCGCTTGAGATCCTCCCAGCGCTCATCAATGGTGACCGCGCCCGCGACAATACGAACCCGATCCGACTTGGGTTCCACATGCCCGATGATGGCACTGCAGTGACCGACCCCGTGCGCAAAGAGCAGGCTCAAGACATCGCCCGCATCCTCAAGACGAACCTGCAGGACCACGCCCAATTCTTCCGCAAAGAGTGCCGCGAGCGCCGCCTCTTTTTGGGCGAAGCGATTTTCACCATCAAATTTGGCGAGGTTCACCTCGAGACCACAGTGACTCGCAAACGCCATTTCGAGCAGCGTCACGATGAGCCCGCCGTCGGACCGGTCGTGGTAAGCGAGCAGTCGGTTTTGCACTCGCAAGGCTTGCAGCGCGTTAGTCAGGCCTTTGAGGAGCTCCGGCTCATCGAGATCGGGCGGCTCGTTACCGATGGCGCCAAATACTTGGGTCAGTACGGAACCGCCGAGACGATTCTTGCGGCCACCCAAATCCACGCAAATCAATGAAGTCGGGCCGTGATCGAGCCTGAGCTGCGGCGTGACGCAGCGGCGCACATCGGGCACGGGCGCAAAAGCCGACACGATCAGCGACACGGGCGCCACGACGGATTTGTCGACACCCGCCTCCTGCCAGCGTGTGCGCATCGACAAAGAATCTTTGCCGACCGGGATGGCGATACCGAGCTTGGGACAAAGCTCTTCACCCACCGCTTTGACCGCCGCATACAGGGCCGCATCTTCACCCGGCTCGCCACAGGCTGCCATCCAGTTGGCCGAGAGCCGCACTTGCGACAGATCTTCGATGTCCGCGGCCAAAATATTGGTCAGTGCCTCGCCCACGGCCAGACGCGCGGCCGCAGCCGCATCGAGTACCGCTACCGGGGTACGCTCACCCATGGCCATGGCCTCACCCGCATGACCAAAATAATCCGCAAGAGTGACACCACAATCGGCCACCGGCACCTGCCAAGGCCCGACCATTTGATCGCGCGAGATGAGCCCACCCACCGTACGATCGCCGATGGTGATAAGAAAAGTCTTGTCTGCGACCGCCGGAAAGCGCAGCACGCGCCGAAGCGCCTCACGCGGATCGAGGGTCGCGAGCCCAAAGATTTGGCGCGGTGGCGCCTCGCTCTGGACGTCGCGATGCATGCGCGGCGCCTTGCCGAGCAACACCTCGAGCGGCATCTCGACCGGGATTTCGTTGAGCAGCGTATCGGTGACCTGCAACAAACCATCGTCCGTCAAGGTACCGATCACGGCATGGGGACAGCGCTCACGGGCGCACAACGCCGCAAAGAGATCGAGCTCGCCGGCCGCCACCACGAGCACGTAGCGCTCCTGCGACTCGTTGCACCAGAGCTCCATCGGCGACATACCGGGCTCATCGCTCGGGATGGCGCGCAGATCGATTCGGGCACCCCGGCCACTGTGCGCCACCGCCTCGGGCACGGCATTGGAGAGCCCACCCGCACCGACATCGTGGATCAATAAAATCGGATTGGCATCGCCCATCGCCCAGCAGCGATCAATCACCTCCTGGGCTCGACGCTGCATCTCCGGGTTGCCACGTTGTACGGAGGCAAAATCGAGTTCAGCGGATGAGGCGCCAGCCGCCACGGAAGAGGCCGCACCGCCGCCGAGCCCAATCAACATGGAGGGACCGCCCAATACGATGACTTTGGCCCCTGGCGGACAGTCCCGCTTCTCGACATGCGTGCGACGAATGTTTCCGAGTCCGCCTGCGATCATGATGGGCTTGTGATAGCCGCGCGCCCGATGGGGTGAGTCACCCGGCACACTCAGCTCAAAGTTGCGGAAGTAGCCGCAGATCGACGGTCGACCGAATTCATTGTTGAAGGCGGCTGCGCCAATCGGCCCCTCGAGCATGATGTCGAGCGCCGAGGCAATGCGGTCGGGCTTGCCGATGCCGCGCTCCCACGGCTGCTCAAAACCCGGAATCTGCAGGTGTGACACCGAGAAACCAACGAGACCCGCCTTGGGCTTGGCACCGATACCGGTCGCGCCCTCATCGCGGATTTCCCCACCTGAGCCCGTGGAAGCCCCGGGAAAGGGGGAAATGGCGGTCGGGTGATTATGGGTCTCGACCTTCATCAAAATATCGATGGGCTCGGCTCGAGCCGCATACACGCCGGTGTCGGGGTCGACAAACCAACGACGCCCGGCCGCGACACCCTCAATCACGGCGGCGTTGTCACGGTAGGCGCTCAGCACCCCCTGCGGCGCCTTGGCATGGGTATTGCGGATCATCGCGAACAAGGATTTCTCTTGGGCGACGCCGTCGATCACCCACTCGGCGTTGAAGATCTTGTGCCGACAGTGCTCGCTGTTAGCCTGCGCGAACATCATGAGCTCAACATCGCTCGGATCCCGTCCGAGTCGCGTAAAGGCCGTGAGCAGGTAATCGATTTCGTCGTCCGAGAGCGCAAGGCCGAGCTCCCGGTCCGCCTCGATGAGCGCCTGCCGACCCGAAGCCAAAGAAATACGCCGTAGCGGGCGCGCGGGCTCTTGCCGGAACATTGTAGATTGCGCAGAGTCCGCATCGAGCGCCGATTCGATCATCCGATCAAAGAAAAGCGGCGATAGCGCCTCACGCTCGGCGGGTGTGAGCGGTGCCTCACTCTCAACGGTGTACTCGATCCCGCGCTCGATGCGGCGCACCTCGGCAAAACCGCAGGCGTGGGCAATATCCGTAGCCTTGCTCGCCCACGGCGAGATGGTTCCGGGTCGCGGGAAGATCAAAAATCGCGCCGTCGCCGCCGCTACCGTATCACCCTCGCCCGCCGTGGCCTGCAAGAGGGCATCAAGACGCCGCGCCTGCTCTTCACTCAAGGGCGCAGTCGAATCAATCAAATATTGATAGTGGGCACTGACCGAGTGAATGCCCGGCACGCAGCGACGCAGACGCGCGAGCAGCTTGGCTAAACGAAACTCCGAGAGCGCGGCCTGCCCGCGACGCATGCGCGATGCCGGCCCTTACTTCTTGCCGCCGTCGCCTGCGGGCGGCGAATACATGGGCATCGGGAACTGGGCGACGTTCGAGCCCTCGAAGCTGCTGATCTTGCTCACGCCCTGCTTTTTGACCTCGTCGATCCGCAGCACGGAATGCATGGGCAGATAACTGCGCTTGACGCCCTCGAACTCGGATTTGATCCGCTCCTCGGAGGGGTCGAGCACTACCGTCGAGCGCTCGCCGAAGACCAGCTCCTCGATCTCGATGAAGCCGAACAGGTTGCCGTGGCTCACCTTGCGAGCGTAGACCTCGTAGATCTTGCCCTGATTCGCAAAAATCACTTTGTAGATATGGCTGGCAGGCATGGGCTGAAATCAACAGGGAATAAAAAAGGGCGACTGCGCCCGCGGATCAGCATTGTACATCAAGGGGCGGGGGCCGAAACGCTCAGCCCTGATAACGGTCCCACGGGACTACAGGGTAAACACGTGAGGCGACGGCTGTCCGTTCAGGACCTGTGCAACCTGATCCGTGTAGGTCTGCATCAGGCTGCACAAATACACCCAAAAATCGTCCGACTCCACGGTGTCCTTCACCATCTGGTTAGGCAAAAAACGTCGCATCTCGAAGCGAAAATCCTTGGCCATGACGGGTTGTGAGCACATCGACGCGGCGCGTGCCGAAAAAGCCTGCACATAATCCCGACTTGGCGCACGGTGATCACTCAGCTTGCTGGCCAATAAAGCCAGCGCGGGACTGACCCGTTGTTGATGCAGCCAAGCAATATCCCATAAGTCGCGGTTTTTGATGCGATTCGGGCGCAACGCAAAGGCCACCAGTTTATCGGCAAAGATTTCTTCCCGTGACTGCGCTTGAAGCACCAGGCCACTGGTGCCCATTTCGATCCCATAAGGGTTCAGCAACATCATCGGGCGCGGCTGGTAGCTGGTGATGGCGCAAACATCGATATTAATACGCTGCGCAGGCACATCCTTACGGCCGGGGCGCGTCACCACCTTGAGCTTCCAAGTATCCACTTTGCCCGCTTCGCGTACCGGTTCGGTTACCGTCACATCGAGCCCATACTTGGCCTTCAGGCTTTGCGCCAATACACCTGCCATGCTGGCGAGCGTCCCGCGTGTAAAGTCTGCGCCGCCCGTAAAATCCAGGTCTTCACTCAAGCGACTTGAGCCATAACACGCTCGCAAACAGGTGCCGCCCATAAACGTCAACCGCGATAACAGCCCCGCGTTTGCCAAGACACGCATGATGTCGTGATGCAGCAGCTCTTTTTCCACCACCACTCGCAGGGGCGCAAGTTCGGGCGTGTTTTGCAAGGCTTGGTCAACCAGGGCATCAAACAGGCTCATGCACAGCGCTCCAATCGATCAAGTCAAGGCTGCGATGCGTCGCCTTCATGTCACGCAGCGCGAGCACTATTGAGGCACGCCATAAACGGCATCGCGCGTCGTAGTGCAATTGCCCCGCCAAAGCTGAGGGCGACTGATTGGTGTGAACGAATTCAATACTGCCCCACACCCCGCAGTCCATCATGCTCGACCGCCCTGACGACATCACGGTAATGCGGTTAATCGGCACTTGCGAGATCACCCCTGCATCACTGAGAGCGGACTCCAAGCTCAAATAATTGAGCGCCAATGGACGCAGCTTGCTCACCGCGTGGTACAGCACAAGCCCCGGATCCGGTTTGGCGGGGTCATAGAGATACAGACCACGGCACACCCGTCGCAAATGACCCTCGCTCACCGCACGACTGAGCAGAGTCTTGAAGGCCGAATCGGACAGGGCGGGCAACAAACTGCGCAAGTCCCCCGGCGTAAACAGCGAGGCTTGCGGCGTGGCCAGCTTACCGAGGGCACTTAACAATTGACGAAGTGGCTGCACTGATAACTCATCAGAAAGTTTCACTTAGTGTAACCTTCTGATGAGTTCGGTCAATGGTGCCGTTCACTCAAATTGGCGGAGAGGGTGGGATTGACTCGGGCCATCCCTGGCCCTCGCCCCTCGCTCATGCTCGGGGCGCGCTGCGCGCGTCCGATCCGGCTCTCCTGCCGGATCGTCGAACCAGTGGGTTTGTCCACACACCCTGCTCCGGTTCCAAACAAAAAGGGGCGCAAGGCCCCTTTTGGTTTGGAATTGGCGGAGAGGGTGGGATTCGAACCCACGTGCCGGGATTAACCGACCATCCGATTTCGAGTCGGCGCCGTTATGACCACTTCGGTACCTCTCCAGAGCCGGTTATTCTAACCGACATGGCCCAACCCGGCACAGTTGGTACCCGCGCAGGTGGCGTCGCACCCGGTCATTGGTTGCGTCTCTTACCCATCGCCCTGCTCGGTCTCAGCCTCGTCGCCTGTTCCGGTTGGCGGGCTGGCGAGGTAATGGGTGAGCTGCGCGACCGCGGTGTGCTGCGGGTGGGGACACTCAATTCCCCCACCACGTATTTCGAGGGCGCGGATGGTCCGGCGGGGTACGAATACCGCCTTGCACTCGCCTTTGCCGAGCGCCTGGATCTGGAGTTGGAGATGATCACGGCGCCCGATCGAGCGAGCCTGCGTCGTCTGCTGAAGGACAAAAAAATCGATCTCGCTGCAGCCCAATTGACTTGGCATCGAGGCTGGCGCGGCGTGGGGGTTGCCACGCAAGACTACTCCGAATCTCCCCTACTCTGGGTCTATCGGCGTGGCACCGCGCGACCGCAAAGCGAGACTGACCTGCAGGATAAGCGCATTGTCATTCTTGCGGACAGCACGGCGGCCGCAGAGCTTGAGACCCGCTCGGCGATCGAGCGTGCCGCGCTCGACTGGACCGTGCTGCCACGACAACTGGGTCGCGATCCACTGGAGCTTGTCAGCACAGGCGCGGCCGATGCGACCTTGGTGGATGGGCGCGAGTTTGCGCATCGGTGGCCGCTATACCCGCAACTCGTGGTGGCGTTTGCTTTGCCCGAGCGACGCAAGATGCAGTGGATCATCCGCCGTGATGGCAAAGATTTACTCGCTGCTGCCAATGAATTCCTGGCGGAAGACGCCCTAGAATATGCGCCACCCTCCATACCCGATACTGAACCCACACCCACCGCCACGCTCAACCACTTTGATTCCCGCGCCTTTTCTTTGGATATCGAAACGCGCTTACCCAGTCTGCGTCCTTTATTTGAAATGGCGGCCAACGAGACCGGACTCGACTGGCAATTACTAGCAGCACTTGGTTACCAGGAATCGCGTTGGCAAGCCGATGCGCGTTCACCAAACGGCGCCGAAGGTCTCATGATGCTGATGCCGCGCACGGCAAAGATGCTCGGGGTCGCAAATAGTTTTGATGTCGAAGAAAACATCCTCGCCGGTAGCCGCTACCTCGCTGATTTGCACGCCAAACTCCCTGCGCGCATTGCAGAACCCGACCGTACATGGATGGCGATCGCCTCGTACAACATGGGTTACGGACATCTGGAGGATGCGCGCGTGCTCACCGTGCGCCAAGGCGGCAACCCCGATGCCTGGGCGGATGTGCGTGAGCGACTCACGCTGCTCTCCGAAGAATTCTGGTACCTGCAAGTGCGTCACGGCTATGCCCGCGGCTGGGAAACCAAGCTGATGCTGGACCGGATTCAGCAATTTTTGCAGATCATCCGCGAGCTCACGCCCACACCCGCCGCGACGGCCGCCAATCAGCCTGCGGTGGCATCGACCCGCATGCGAGCCGAGCGCCAGGTGCCCGCCGAGTAGTAGGCGATCGACAGCAGCGCCGCCACCATGGCCGACACCGTGAAGCTCCACCAGACGCCCTCGGCTCCCCAATGCACGATGCCGTATTCCGCAAGCGGAGCCCGTACCAGCAGCAAGGCGATGATCAACATGATGAGCGGTGCCATGACCGCGCCCGCCGCCCGCACCACCCCCGACAGCACCATGGTGATGCCGAACAAGGGAAACGACCACAGCACGATGTGATTGATGCCGATGGCAATGTCGATCGAAGGACTCCCAGCGGGCAAAAAAATCCCGACCATCTGCCGCTCCATCCAATAAATCAGCAGCACCGGAATGCCCGTCATCAAAAAATTGAAGGCAATGCCTGCCCGGGCCGTCGCCTTGACACGATCCCATAACCCAGCGCCAATATTTTGCGCCGCCATCGACGACACGGCCGCACCCAAAGCGAGCGCCGGCATTTGCACGTAGTTCCACAGCTGCATATCAGCCGCAAACGCCGCTGCGGTATCCGAACCAAAGCGGTTCACCACGCGCAGGAACAACACCAGACTGAGCGCAAGCACAATCATCTGCAGGCCCATGGGAATCCCCTTGAGCACGATGCTGCGCACAATGCCGACATCCATCTTGAGCAGATGACGCTCATCGCGATGGATCGCAAGCGGATTACGCGAGCGATAGATATGCCGCATGAGTGCCGCAAAGGCGATGGACTGGGATACGAGGGTCGCGAGCCCCGAGCCTGCGATACCGAGCTCCGGAATCGGACCCCAGCCAAAGATGAAGACCGGGTTCAAGGCGATGTCGAGCACCACCGACAACAACAAAAATTTGAAAGGGGTCTTGGAGTCACCTGCGCCACGCAAGGCGCCATTGACGAAAAAGAACGCATAAGAAGACGGAATGGCGAGAAACATGACCTTGAGGTAAGCGATTCCAAGATCGAGCGCATCGCCCGGTGTTCCCATCCAGACAAGAATGAGCGGACTCATGAAAAAGCCACCCAACGACACCAAAATCGACAGTACAAAGAAAAAACTGGCGCTGGTGCCAACGACCCGCTTGGCCTCATCCAATTTTTGAGCGCCATAGGCCTGAGCGATCAGGATAGTGGAGGCGAGAGTGATACCGAACACGGCCCCCAATAGCAAAAACATAACGATATTGGCGTTATTAGCGCCTGTGAGCGCCGCGGCACCCAAAAATTTGCCGATCCAGATCGAATTGATAGAGCCGTTGATCGATTGCAGTACGTTGCCCGCCAGGATCGGCAAGGTAAAGGTGAACAGGGTCCGGTACACGGACCCCGTGGTCAGGCTGGCGACGGGTTTCATGCTCTGCGGGCGCGAAAGAAATCAGACAGCAGACTAGCGCATTCCTCGAGCAACACTCCGCCGAAAACGTCCACGCGGTGGTTCAGCTTCGGGTTGGAAAAAACATCCACGATGCTACCTGCGGCACCGGCTTTGGGATCCCAGGCACCGAACACCAATCGGCGTACTCGGGCGTGGATGATGGCGCTGGCGCACATGATGCAGGGCTCGAGCGTGACATAAAGGGTCGTGTCCGTAAGTCGGTAATCGGACAAGGCCGCTCCACCACGGCGTAACGCCAGCATCTCGGCATGCGCCGTGGGGTCATGCAAGGCGATCGGACTGTTGTAGCCCGTGGCGATGATTTGGCTACCGCGGACGAGCACCGCACCGACCGGCACCTCGCCTTGAACAGCCGCCTGCTGCGCCTGCACCAAGGCATGTTGCATGAACTCAATGTCGGAGGGCGGAGGCATGGGCAATTAGATTAACCCACGGAGACGAATCGCAGCGTGCATACATCGGCGTTATGGGTACTCGGGCTCGCACTCCTGCTGGGTGGAGCCGAGATCCTCTTGCGTGCCGCCACTCGGCTGGCTGCGCTCTCGGGTATGCGACCTATCATCATTGGTCTCGCCGTCGTTGCCTTGGGCACCTCTGCGCCCGAACTCGCCATCGCGCTGACCGCTGCCAGTGAAGCTCGTACCGAGCTTGTGGTCGGAAACATTGTGGGCACCAATATTTTCAACCTGAGCTTCATTCTGGGCATGAGCGCTCTGCTGTACCCGCTGTCGCTACACAGTCTGAGTTTGCGTTTTGACTTGCCGGTGATTTTGGGCTCGAGCCTGATGCTATTGGGTCTGTCACTTGATGGCGCTCTCAGCGGACTCGACGGGCTCATGCTGCTGGCAGTCGGACTCGTCTACACCCTCATCCGCATCGACCTCGGACGACGCGAATCAAGAGCGACTCGACGGGCCTATATTGCCGAATTTGGCAAGACCGCCACCGGCATCCCCCCACGAGGACTGAAGCAGCATCGATTCAAAGAACTCGCCCGACAACTGACCCTACTCGTCATCGGCATTATCTTGCTTTTCATAGGTGCCGAATGGCTACTCGAGAGCAGTATCCGTCTTGCGCGTAGTATCGGGGTCACCGAGACGGTGATCGGGCTCACGGTGCTTGCGATCGGAACCTCGCTACCCGAGCTCGCGACCACCCTGATCGCCACCTGGCGCGGTGAGCGCGATGTGGCGATCGGCAACCTGATGGGGAGCAGTCTTTACAATGTATTGGCGATCCTTGCGCTTGCAAGCTTGGCAGCGGAATCGTCACTGATCGTCGACCGCGAGATCCTGCAGCGGGACTTGCCAGTCATGATCGGCATCTCCCTGGTTTGTCTGCTCGCTTTCTTTGGTAAGCACACGCTGTCGCGTCCGGAGGGTGCCTTATTGGTGTTGAGCGCCGTACTCTATACCGGCTTACTCGCGAGCGGAGTCTCAATGGCGCCCTTGAAAGCAGGCATTCCCCACAGCATCACGGCACCGACGGCCAACACCACCGCATGCAGCGCGAGAGCGGCATCATAGGCCCCCGTGCGATCCACGGTCAGTGCCGTCAACCAAGGCCCCGCCCCACCACTCAAAGAATAGACCCCGTAATAGACGCCATAAATCTGACTGAAGCAACGCGCCCCAAAATATCGTCCCGTAAGGTACGCGAGCACATCCACCTCCGCGCCCACCGCAAGGCCCACGAGCAACGCCCCGATCAACACCGTGACACCGCTGGTGCCGGCGGCCATCAACACCAAGCCCGCGATCGCCAAAATCACGAAGCTCGCCGCCACCTTGGGTGCAAAGATTCGATCCATCAGCCACCCCGTGACGAGGCGTCCACTCGTCACGGCGACGAACATCAGAGACTGGGCGAGCGCGGCGTAACTTGCATCCAACTCGCGCATGCGCAAAAGCGGCACCACATGCACGAGCAGACTCTGGATGGAAAAGCCCACCAGAAAAAACGCGAGTACCATGCGCCAAAACACAGGCTGTTGGCGAGCCTCGCCCAACGTGACACCGGGTAACACGGTCGCGATGTCGCTCGTGACAACGCTGCGCACGGGCTCTCGCACCAGCGCCCACATCGTCGGCAGCGCCACCACGACGACCACCAAGGCCATGACGAGATAGGCCATCCGCCAACCCGAGGCCTGGATCACCCACTGCAAGCCGAGCGGCCAAAGAAAACCGCCGATCCCGACACCAGAGAGCGCAATCCCCAGAGCGAGCCCTCGGCGCGACTCGAACCACAAGGTGATGAGCCGTGCGAACGCCACGTGAGTTGTCCCAAGACCAAGGAACGCGAGCGCGGCATAACGCAAATAGAAGCCGACGAGACTGTCATCTTGCCAATAAAACGAGGCGAAGATCAGCGCCTCGGCGGCAAAGGAGGCGAGTATCAGCCGCCGTGCCCCAAAGCGGTCGATCCAGGCGCCCGCGAGCGGCGCGAGCAGCGCCGCCACCACGGTGACCACCATGAGTGCCGCAAACACGTCCCCTTGTGCCCAGCCGAATTCAGCCGTCAGCGCAGACGAAAAAATCCCGAAGGTCGCGACAATGGTGGTGGCAATGCCGGTGGCGAGACCCAGCGCCGAGGCCACTACCACACTCCAGGCGGCCTCCGGCCGCGGGCTCACTTGCGCGCTCCGAAGGCGTACCAACGTAGGCCCCGAGAGAGTCTGCCCAAACTGGCCGGCCGCAAGTCGGCACTATCTCCATTGACGGAGGGCACTTCGGCATCAAAGTAATCGTCCACCTTGAACCCCGCCTTGACCACTGCGGCCTGAATATCCATGGCACGGAATGCCCGATAGAACGGCTCGTTGTTGTAGCGACCATCCCAGTCAAGATAAAAAGAATCATAGGCGGGGATGGCGGACACAGGCGGCAGCTCCATGTGCAGCATCACCCCACCCGGCCTCAATACCCGATACGCCTCCGCCAGCACCCGCGCGATGTCGCGTTTTGGCACCTCGTGCAAAAACATGGACGAGAACACAAGATCGAAGTGTGCATCCGGAAATGCCAGTCGCGTCGCATCCATCTGCCAAAAGTGCGCCTCGACGCCCAGCGCTTGTGCTCTTTGATGGGCATAGCGCAAACAGGGGGCTGCCACATCGATGCCATGCAGCTCGGATGATGGATACGCCTGTTTCCAGGGCAAAGTATTGTGACCCACCGTGCAGCCGAGATCGAGGATGCGCTTTGGCAGCCACCGTGGCAGACGCTCGCGCACATATCGCACCATGCTTTGGCCTATGTCATCGAGATCAGGACCAAAGACGCCAAAGGTCGAGATCCGCAAGCGCGCATCGTACACCGCACCCATGGTGACATCGTCTGCGGCATATTCCGCCGTGTAACTGCCCGGCATCAGATGGATATCAACCGCACTCACCGAGCGCGGAATGGGAAGCGCTGGATCGAGGTGCAAAGATCCGGCTGCCGCCTTTCGGCGCGGGGTCCGGGCATGGCTGCGTTCCACCGGGCCCCGGACCGCGTGATAAAGCAAATCCTGCGAGGCCACTCGTAGCGCGGAATAAAAGCGGAACGAGGCGCGCGATCGCATCCGATCATGGATGGAGTCAGGACCCTCTTCGGCGACCTGCACGTGCTCAAAATAATCTCGGCGCATGACCGCCGCCAGATCCTCGAACACGTGCCGACGCAACGCGGTCAGGAACTTCGCGCGTGCTTTCTCATCCCGCCGGAACTTTAACGGCGGGATGGCGGGATTTATTTGATCAAATGCCACGTGGTCTGACGCCCCGCGAGGTAAACCACCTGCTCTCCATCAAACACGGCATCTTGCTCCAACTTGACCTGCACCCACTGCCCATTCCACTCGGGAAGTCGGTGCTTGATGTTGCCTTCGATGGCATAGACCGTCGAAGGATAGAGCGACCAGTCGCCTTGCACGGGTGTCGGGCCTTGGTTGTCCCACATGCCGATCGTGGGCCCCGGTGCATGGCCCACAAAACCCAAGGGATGAGTGTAGGTGCTGCTGACGATCTTTTCTTTGTCGGCCGCCGCGCGGGTGCGGGCGAGCACCTCGTTGCCGGTGCGGCCGGCGGCAAATTGCCCCGTCAAAATATCCTGCCAACGATTGCCCTTCCCCATGGCCGCAACCAGACCCGCCGGCACCTCACTCTCGCCCACTCGGGCGACGTACGCCATTTCCTGAGTGTCCGTGCACAATTTCAAATAACAAATGCCCACGTCCGTGTGCAGCACATCGCCCTCACGGATGAGACCGCTCTCGCCACAAAAAGCGGTGTCCTCCTCGCATGTCAGTCCCGGAGCCTGACGATTCACATAAGGCATGAACCAGATCGGTAACCCGAGGGACTCAAAACGCTCGCGGATGTACCAGGCGACATCATCGGTCGTGGTGACGCCGGGGGTAATCACGCGCGAACTGAAGGCCTCGGCAATGACGCCGCGGGCAATGCCGACGATGTGCGGATACATCTCAAGCTCGCTCGGGGTGCGTGTTTCGAGCCAACGGATCACGAGCGGCTCTGCGCTGACGAGCCTCGCCTGCAATTCGGGCGACAAGACCTCCGCCAAGCGCTCACGCAAACCATGGGTCAGGCCATCCGCAACGGGCCACTCGCGAGAGACATTGATACCGATGCGCTGCGGATTTCTTTGAGTGATCAGATCACCGAGCGCCCGCCATTGCGCATCGAGATCACCCCCGGCCCAAGCCGACTCATAGGGAGGCCCAAGCGGATAACGGTTGACCGAGAGTTTGGCCACCTGGCCATCGGCCTGGCGGTGAAACACCAGCATGGTGGTGCGCCTCGCGGCAAAACTCGGCTGCGGCACCAGCGTGAAATACACCGGGTCCTCGGCGTACTCACGATTGATCACGAGCCACATGTCGAGATCGGCTTCCGCCATCAGACGAGGCAGCAATCCCTCAAGACGCTCGCTGACGATGCGGTTTTCGGGTTCGATTCGATCGCGCGGGGCGAGCACCGAAAAATCGGCGGCCGACTCAATCACCCTGCCCTGGGTAAAGCCGGCCGAGTCGGCCGCGGCGGCGCCTGCAAACAACAGAGAACCCACACCCAACGTCAGCGCAAGCAACAGTCCTCGCACGGCCTCATCCCCCTCGCACCGCCTTCACCCCGCCTGCTTTTGCCAGCTGAGCGGAGCCTCTTCTTCAAAAAAGAAATGCGGCTTGCCGAAGGCGGGGCGCAAGTCATCGAGCCAAGTCGCGTTGGAATCATAGCGGGCAAAGAAGGGGCGACCAACCCACTCCGGACGCCGGCCACGCAAAAAACTCAGGATGAACACCTTTTCGCCGCGGATCTCTTCCACCCCGAGCACCACCACCTTGCCAGGGGTCGCTGACATGGAGGGGCCGCGGACAGTGCGAGCAAGACCAGAGATTTGTCGATAAGCCTTGATGAAGATGTCGTGCGCCCGAGCCAGTGGCACCTCGAAGTAGCGTTTCGCGCCGGTGTCGCGCTCCACGAACATGTAGTACGGCACGCAGCCAAGACCCACCTGAGCCTTCCACATTTCAGCCCACACACTCGCTGAATCATTGACATGACGCACGAGCGGCGCCTGGGTCCGAATGATGGCGCCCGTATCCCGAATACGCTGGATCGCCTTACGCACGGCAGGGGTCTCAAGCTCACGCGGATGCGTGAAGTGGGCCATCAGTGCGAGTTGCTTGCCGGATCGGGTCACCTGCTCAAAGAGTCGCAATAAATCATCGGCATCGGGATCGGTCAAAAATTTATAGGGCCAAAACGCCAATGCCTTGCTACCGATGCGGATATGCCGAATATGCTCAAAACCCCGGCCCAGTAAGGGCTCAATGTAATCGCGCAGATGCCAGCCGCGCATGATGAGCGGATCACCGCCGGTGAAGAGCACATCGCTGACCTCGGTGTGCTTGCGCAAATAACGATGAAAGCCAGAGGTTTCGCGCTGCACGAATTTGAGGTCCTGCATACCGACGAACTGCGCCCAGCGAAAACAGTACGTGCAATAGGCGTGACAGGTCTGCCCTCGACTCGGAAAAAAGAGCACGGTATCGGCGTATTTGTGCTGCAACCCGGGCAGAGGCTCGCCGTCGAGCTTCGGCACATTGTGCTCGATCTGGCCCGAGGGATGCGGATTAAGACCCAAGCGGATTTCATTGGCGAGCTGTTGGATCTCGGGCCGAGTCGCCCCGTGACGCAAGGCCGTCACCACCTTGGTCACCTCGTCCTGCATCAACATTTCAGGTTGCGGAAACGTCAGCTGAAAAATCGGATCCTGCGGTACGTTGTCCCAGTCGATCAGTTCATCAACCACGTACGAGCTCGTGCGAAACGGCAACACGTGGGCCACCGCCCGCATCGCCTCGCGACGGGAGGCGGATAGTCGATCAAGCCCCGGGATCTGCTCCCATTGCGTAAGTGTGTAGGGTTGATAGCGAAGCACAGTGTCTGTGCGCATGAGCACCTCCCAGGTTTAATCGGGTGGTGGGGACGGTGCGCACGCTCTGCGAGTCAACACGCCCCCTGTGATCGTCCAAAGGACGGTGGGCGATGCCTTCGGCACCGCGCGGGCGAATCGCGGCTCATGGGCTGCGAGAACTCGTTGACCGTAACAGACTCGCGCCGTCATGACCACCCCAAAACGCACACTTCGTCACCGATACGGTGGCGAGCTCAAAGACCCGGTGTACACTGAGCACATCATGTTGGCCTCGCGATTGTCGTCTCGAACGATTTCATTGCTCTTGATCGTGTTCGGCTTATCGGTCGCAGCGATCCCGGCCACGAGCGCCGCACCCACCGCACAGCGTGAAGCCGCCTTGCCCAACGCCATCATCCACTATCGTGAGCGCGGCGCAGGGCCACCCGTGTTATTTGTGCACGCACTCTTGCTCGATTCACGATTGTGGCTCGATCAACTGGAGTCTTTGTGCGAGCGTCGTCGCTGCCTTGCACCCGATCTCAGGGGTCATGGTCACTCCTCTCCCCTGCTGCAAGAACAAGTGGATTACGAACGCTACACGCAGGAATTGATCGAATTTTTGGATGCGACGGGTGTCGACGGCCCCGCCGATATCGTGGGCTTGAGTGCCGGTGGAAATCTGGCTGTGCAACTGTGTCGCAAAGCTCCCGCGCGCTGTCGCTCCTTGACCCTGATCAGTACCGTGCTGGATGGTGACCTGGATGCCGCGACGATACGCTATCGCAAAGAAAACGCGCGCACCGTCGTGCTCGAGGGCAAAGACGCCCTGTTCCGGCGCTTCAATGAATACATCGTATCGCCCTCCGCCTCGATGTACGCACGTGCCCGTTATCGCTCGATGCTGGAGCAAACCCCCTATGAAACCCTGGTGGCCTTCTTCTCAACGACCTCGACGCCACGAGCTTCTGCGGACGGAGCGCCGCTAGATCTGCCAGTAATGATCCCGATCGGTTCGGCGGACTCCGTGGTGTCGACAGAGCTCGCGCAGCGCTCCACGCGGTTTTTCACCCGTGCGCGCGTGGTCTCGCTGGACTCGGCTGGCCGACTGCTGCCGCTTGAAGCGCCGCAGGAACTCAACCGAGCCCTGCAAGAATTCTGGCAGCAGCTCGATTAACGAGCCAAAATTTGCTGGTAGAGCGCCAAGCCCTCTCAGCCTGATGGCCTCACGCCTTGCAGCGCCGACTGCAGTAGATGCATCAAAGATTCTGGAGTGTCGCCCTGTTGCGTCACGGCAAAGGCATGGGTCTTGCGTGGCTTGCGATCAAACCAAAGACAAGGTCCCTCGGGCTGTGAGGGTCGAACCTCAGCCAGCCAAAGAGCCGTGTCGGCACCCGAACGCGCATCGCGCAAGATCGGTCGGTAAAGCTTGCGAAACCCCGGCAGTGAGCGCTGCACTCCCGCGGTATCCGCCCAGCCGGGGTGCATCACGTAGCACTCGATACCCCGCTCTCGATACTGCTCCCGCCAACATTCATTGAGTACGATTTGCGCCCGCTTATGCATGGCATAAGCGGCAATGCCACTAAAGTGTGCGGGATCCGGCACGTTTAGAAACGCAGTGCGCAGAGGTGCCATGTAGGCGCCACCGGAGGTCATGTTGATGACGATGCTGCCTGGGCGCAGCACACCGCGCTCGATCAAACCTTGAGTCAATTGGTAATGCGACAACAGGTTGGATATAAACGACGCCTCGAAGCCCTCAGGCGTGATTGTGCACTCAGCATTGAGAACACCCACATTGTTCACGAGTACATCGAGCGGCCGCCCCAACGCCGCCACTCGCTCAATCAAGCCTTGGGTCTCGGCGAGGCTCGTAAAGTCGCAGCATTCGGGTTGTACACCCGGAAGTGCGGCGAGTTTCTGGGCGCTACGCGCCGCCGCGATGACCTGCGCCCCTCCCGCCGCAGCCGTGAGCGCAATCTCGCGACCCAAGCCCCCGCTTGCGCCCGTGACTAACCAATGCTGTCCTGAGAAATCACGAGTGTCTTTGGGCCAGGCGAGGCGCCTTACGCGATAGCCGATCTCGGTGAAGCTCAGACTGTAGCGGCCATAAAAGACCAACATTCCGATCACTTTTTTCAGTGCGCTCGACGCCATGGTATCCCCCAAAAAAAACCGGCGGTCTTGCAACCGCCGGTCTTTTACCACATTTCTCTCCGCCCCCTCACAACGCGGGGCGGCTCAAAGCGTGCTTTAGAACTTCACCGACATCCGACCGTACACAAAGCGACCGGAGCGGCCGAACGGCGAGTAGTTGGAGAAGGGGGTGTTACCGGTGCTATTGAGTCTGGCGGGCAAGGCATCCGGATATTCATCCGTGATGTTATCCGCACCCACTGCGAGACGAATCATTTCATTGACGTCGTACCGCACCTCAAGATCCGTCAAGGTCTTGGCACCGAGGGTAAAGTCGGTGGCTGCCGTGCCGCCCGGTACGAACACATCGCCGTAGCGGGTGGCGCGCAACGTCGCTGCGATGGGCCCACGCGACCAGTTGATATTGGCCGCAAACTTGCTGTCGGGGTTACCCTCTTCAAAGGTCAACACATTGATTCGGCCAAAGAGCGGGGGTACCGAAGCAGCCGGGAAGAGTGCCGCAAGCGTCTGCGACAGGGGCGGCACGCGCGTAACCTTGGTGTCATTGAAGTTCGCGACCAAGGTCACGTCGAAGCGACCTGCATTGTCGGTCGCGATCGGCCAGTTGAGCACGATGTCCACGCCTTCCGTCTCGGTATCGACACCGTTGACGAAGAAGCGGCCACCGCTCACCCCGATGAAGCCGAGCCCTGTCAGGTAATTACGGACCTGCGCCTGAGTGAGGTTCTCAGACAGGACGATCCGATCATCGAGATTGATCCAATAGGCGTCGACCGTCAGGCTGACCGGCCCCAGCTGAGCGACGGCACCCAAAGAATAGTTGACGGATTCCTCGGCATCGAGCGGGACGGCGCCAAGAGCCGCCGCGCGCGGATCGGTCACCGGGAAGGTCTTGATGTCAAAGGGTACGCCGCTGATGAAGTTGGTCGAGGTCGCAGCAAAGTATTGCTGCGGCAACGACGGCGCACGGAAACCGTTCTGAATGGAGCTACGCAAGGCAAAGGTATCGGTGAAGTCATACCGCAAGGCGAGCTTGCCCGACACATTGCTGCCGAAATCCGAGTAATCCTCGGCGCGCACGGCGGCTGAGCCCAACAATTTCTCCGTCAGGTTGGCCTCGAAGTCGATATACACGCCCGTGGCGTTGCGGCTTTCATCGACCACGTCGGTCGGCTGGAAGCCCGGGAACACCTGCGAACCCGAGGCCTTGGTCGGATTGCCGTTACGGTACGAATCCGGCTCACCGGCGGTGATCGAATAGGCTTCGCGACGCGCTTCCAGACCCACTGCGATATTGAGGGGTGACGCAAACGCGGCCACGTCGACCTGGCGCACGCCCGAGAGGTTCAACACGGTTTGTTGATAATCGTAACCGCCCGCATCAAACACCGTCTTGCTGGCGGCACCGAGCGAGGCGTTCAAAGTATTCTCGATGGTGAACATCATTTCGTTCATGCCGAACACGACCGAGGCATCCATATCCCAATCACCCCATTGCCAAGTGGTGCCGAGCGCGGCGCTGTAGTCCGTCACCTCGGGGGCGATGATGGGCAGGAACCCATCGGGATAAATCGAGATGGTGTTACGGGCATCGAGTGCACGGCGGTAGAACCCGCCCGACTTCGCATCACGCAGCTGGTAGCTGGCCCAGCCATAGAGGCTGCCGCCGCTTGCAAGCTCACTGCCAAAGTTGGCAAACATCGTCAGCTGCTCAACCTGCGGCTCACCGTACCACGCATTGAAGCGATCAATGGTGGCTTCACGGGGATCAAACGCACCGTTGACGAGCGGATATTGCTGGCGCACATCGAAGCCATCGCGCTCCGTGCGCTCCTGATCTTTGTACTCCAAAGAAAGGGTCAAAAATCCATCATCCCCCAGACCAAAGCCCGCCCAGCCCGATACCGTGGTGGTCTCACCGTCGGAGCGATCTCGCGTGATGCTGCCCGGGGCCGTCCAGTTGGCGCCTGCGGGTACCGTCCCAGTCGGGATGGTGTAGCTGGAATCGCGTACACCGTAGCTGACGGTGACTTCGCCCCCCTCCCTCGCCTCACGCAGACGCACGTTGATGACGCCCGCGATGGCATCAGAACCGTACTGCGCCGATGCGCCATCACGCAGCACTTCGATGGCTTGCACTCCACCGGTCGGGATCGTATTGAGGTCGACCGCCGCAGCGCCGCGACCAATCGTGCCGTTGACGTTGACGAGCGCCGAGGAATGCCGACGCTTGGAATTGATCAACACCAAGGTCTGGTCAGGGGCAAGACCGCGCAGGGTCGCAGGGCGAATGGTGTCGGTGCCGTCGGCCAAACCAGGCCGCGGGAAGTTGAAAGACGGCAAGGCCACTGAAAGCGCCTGATTGATTTCGGTGACGCCCGCGTTCTGCAGGGTGTCGGCCGTAATGACATCGACCGGAACGGCGGTATCCGTGACCGAGCGATCGGCGACGCGCGTACCGGTCACCACCACTTGTTCGAGTTCAGCCTGTGCATACACGGCCGAGGCCGCGACAGACGCCAGAATTGCAGCGACGGCAATCCCGACGGGGTTAATACGACGAACGGTGCCCATGACAAACCTCCTAGTAATTTGATGGACAGACGAGCTGACCCCCAACCTCCGGTGTCGGGGTGGACGCTCTGAATGAAATTCTTTTGCTTGCTGACGTTACTTAGGTGCGACAACGTACGTCAAGCCCCTGCCACAACCGTTGCGTTATCGCAACATAACGAATCGGCATGAGGGGCATTGATGTCGGGAAACTTTTGACCGGTACGACAAGCCGTCTCAGCCGACCCGCAGATCGCGACGGCTGGCCGCGCACGCGGCGATCTCTGCTTCGTGAGTGGCTTCGCGCCAGGGTTCACGCAGCGCGGCCGCATACCACGCCTGCATCGGCGGCAAGGCGAGTAGTCGATCCCGGTAGGCATCGCAGACCACTCCGAGGCAGAGATCATAGGTCTGCAGGCGAAAAGCCACCGGTGCAAAGAACGCATCCACCGCCGTGAAGCGATCCCCCGCCAGAAACGGCCCGCCGAAGGTCGCAAGGCCCTCTTGCCAGAGCGCGGCGAGCCGATCTAGATCACGTTCGAGCCCCGCTGTCCGGGTTTTCAACACGATTCGCTGGCCACAGGTCATGCTGCATTCGTTACGCAAATCGTTGAAGCCCGCATGCATCTCCGCTGCGGCACAACGCGCCCAGGCCCGCACATGACGATCCGATGGCCAGACATCCGGATGACGCTCGGCCAGATATTCTATAATGGCCAAAGAATCCCATATGCGCAGTTCGCCATCGTGCAGACAAGGTACGCGAGCGCTCGGCGAAAAGCGCCGAAACCGCTCACGGGTCGCTTCCGGACTGTCTGTAAATGGCTCGAGGATTTCTTCGAAGGGGATCTCAAGCATTCGCATCAACACCCAAGGTCGCAGCGACCACGAGGAATAGTTTTTGTTCGCGATGTACAGCTTCATGACCGACTCCATTTGACCGGAAGCAAAGAAAACACGACGCAGAGCGCAACACCGATCGGAAACAACCATGGAAAGGCGAGCCACCCGGTCTCGGCGAGCGCGGCGACGCCGAGCATGGAGGCCAGCACGCCCAATACCGGCTGTCCCAGGCGCTCTTTGGGGACGAACAACGCGAGTAATAACAGCCCCAGCATCGACCCGTAGGTGTACGCCGTCATGGAAAAGGCGAGTGGCACCAAACCCTCGCCGCGACCAGCGAGCGATCCGGCGAACACCCCAAGCGCAGCCGCCCAGCCGAGCACCAACCAGCGCGACAGCTGCACCGCCCGTGCACCCTCGATCCGCCCCGTACGATAACCGCGATGAAAGAGGCTCAAGGACGTCTGCGCCAGCGCCGCAAGTACGGAATCGAGGCTGGACATGGCCGCCGCGAACACCCCCGCAATCAATAGACCGCGCAAGCCCTCCGGCAGCTCGGTCAAAATAAACACGGGGAAATCCGATCGCCGTTGGCCGCGACCAGGTCGCTGAACGCCGCATCGAGCGGGTGATGTTGGTAGAAGCCCCAGACGGCGAGCCCCACGGTCAAAAACAGCACTACGATCAATTCACCGAGATTGCTCACGTACAACGCCCGACGCGCATCCGCGAGTGAGCGGCAACAGAGCATGCGCTGAGTGTTGATCTGATCCGAGCCGTATGCCGCCAAATTTTGAAACGGCATGGCGAAGACGCCGGCCCAGAGCGTGAAACTCAACGCCGGATCCAGACTGAGATCGAATACGACGAACTTCTCACGCTCGGCCCCCGCCTGCAGCAAGCCCGCCCAGCCATCGGGCAGAGCCTGAATTGCAAACAGCATCGCAAACAAGCCGCCGAACACGAACACCAAAAACTGTACGACGTCCGTCAACACCACCGCACGAATACCGCCATACCAGGTGTGCAAAGCTGAGAAACCGATAATGAGACCAATGGCGGTCGCCAGCGAGAAACCCGTCAAAAGTTGCAGCACCAGTGCAACGGCAAACACCCGTACACCCTGCCCAAGTACCGCGCCGACAAAGAAAAGCAACGCCGCCAACTGACCCAGTCGATCACCCAGACGATCGCGGATGAGCTCATAGGGGCTCGCGAATTCCCCCGCATACAACTTGGGCAGCATCCAATGACCGATGACCCACTTGGAGAGGATGCCGGCGATCGCGAACTGCAAATAACGGTAGTCACCGCCCTCCGCAAACACGAGCGCGGGAACCCCGATGAAAGTGACGCCGCTCACCGTGGTGGCGACGATCGACGCGGATACCGCCCACCACGGCAAGGAGCGCGCACCGAGAAAGTACTCGCGAGTATCGGTCTGACGCGCACTCGCCCGATGCCCGATCCAGGTAATCAGTGCAAAGTAAGCGGCGATCAGAATCGCATCAAAGATTCCGAACATCAGGATCCCCAACTATTGAGGCGTCCGCATATCAGGCAAGCGCCAACACCCTGCCCGATCCCTCACCGGGGTAAACCCTGCCGTTCGCGCCCGGGTAAGCGTAGCCATTGATGAGCACGCGACGCGACTGGGTGGAGGTATTGGCGGTGCTGCCATGGACGGCATAGGGACCAAACAGGAGAACGGAGCCGCTCTCGCCCGTGATGGTGACCGCCGCCGAAACGTCGATATCCGGTGCGACCGAGTCATCCTGCATGGGCGCACCGTAATCGTAATGCGAGCCAAAGATTCGACCCTCGGCATCGCCGCGAACAGCGCTACGCGGGATGAACTGCAGCGGACCGTTATCCTCCGTCATGTCATCAATGAGCGTGATCGTCTGCACGTAGGAGCCTCGGCCGTTGATGTCCCGCCAGGTACCCGGCCCCTTGTCGCGATGCTGGATATCCTGATGCCAATCAAAGGACACCCCGTCACCCGGCATTTTGAAATGCGCTTGACAGAGCAACTGCTCACAGCGATCCGAGCCGAGCAGTTGCAGCGCAGGCTGCACGAGCCGAGGATCCGCCGATAGCTCCAGTAAATCCGGCTCGCAACCGCCCGCCCAAACCACGCGCTGAATCACAACCTCGCCCTGCTCGGGTGCCTGCAATACAAAATAAGAGCCAGCATAACTTTGCGTCTCGCGCAGACGCTGCGCACGCTCGCCAAGACGCTCGAACGCCGCTTGAGCACGCGCCATTTCGGTAGCGGTAAACACACTGGGCAATACGATCCAGCCAGTATCAAAGAATGTTTGCTGCTGCCTGAGGGACAATCTCATGTCATCACCCTTCGCGAGCACTGCGGCAACGTCATGTCACCGCGGCCTGCAGCATGCGGATTCGCCCCGCCGTGGCATCGAGCTCGACCTCCACCCCGACCGGCAAGGTGAACTGCTCCGAAATATGGCCGAGCATGGCTCCGGAATAGGCCGGGATGCCGAGCGGCACTACGTGATCGGCCAAGAGATCCGGAATGGTGAGCGAGCCGAAGCCGTCGCCCGGGCCACATCGAGTACAACGTCCCCAAACGAAACCCGCGATCTGATCGAGCACCCCCGCCAGCTTCAACTGCACCAGCATCCGATCGATGCGATAAGGCGCTTCGTCGATATCTTCCAAGAATAGAATGGATCCGGTGAAATCGGGCAGATAGGGTGACCCTAGCAGCGCGGTCAACACCGTGAGATTGCCGCCCAAGAGCTTGCCGCGCGCCTTGCCCGGGGTCAGCGTGCGCACTCGGTGTCGCACCTGGGCGAGTAGCTCGCCCCGCTCACTGGGGTTTTCGAAAATCGCCTGCTCGCCCTGCCAAAGAATTCGTTGCAGCCATTCGACATTGGTCGGGTTCCATTCGCTTGCCCCGTTTGGACCATGGAACGTCACGAGCCCCGTCTTGGCATGCAGTGCCAGCAAGAGCGCGGTGATGTCGCTGTAGCCAATGAGCGCTTTCGGATGACGCGCGATCGCCGCAAAATCCAGCAAAGGCAGCAGACGCGCTGCGCCCCAGCCGCCCCGAATGCAATGAATCGCCTTGACCTCGGGATCAAGGAACATCGCGTTGAGGTCAGCGGCGCGATCCTGATCGCGCCCTGCCAGATACCCGTACCGATCATGCACATGCCGACCGAGTTTGCCTTTGAGGCCGAGCGCGGCGAGCGATTCGAGCAGTATATCGATCTCATCCGGATTCCAGTTGGCGCCCGATGGAATCATGAGACCGATCGTATCGCCGCTTTGAATCCGCGGCGGCCTAAGAATTGCACGCGACGCTTGCGCACCTGGCGGCGTGATCGCCCAACTTGTGCTCAAAGTCGCAGCCGATGCCACACCGGCTGTGGCAAGCCCGAGAATTTGACGCCGGTTCATGACCTCACCCCTTCCTGATTGTTTGGTTTTGAGTATATTCACCCGTGGTATCAAATAAGCAAGCGCAAGGGGGAGAGGCGTCATGATGAAATCCATGCGGGATGGGTGGCCAGGCTGGCTTGGCACCCTCGGTATGATCGTCGTACTGGCTACGCCGGCTCAAGCTAGCGCCCCCGCGGACGGTGCCGATCCCGCCCTTGCGCGCGCCATCGCTGTGCTTGATTCCACCATCCTGTTCGATGGCCATAATGATCTCCCCATGGTCATTCGTCGCTATGCACCCGCCCCCGGCGATGTGATTGCCTATGACCTGCGCACGCACACCCCCGGGGAGACCGATATCGAGCGGCTGCGCGCCGGTCGGGTGGGCGCGCAATTTTGGTCGGTCTACATCCCCGGTGAAGGCCGAGGGCCATTCACGCGCCCCCAGCTCGACCAAATTGAGCTTACCTTGAGAATCATTGAGCGCTACCCGGATGTGTTGACCTTGGCGACGACCGCGGCAGAGGTACGAGCTGCTAGAGAGAAGGGCTTGATTGCCTCTCTGCTCGGGATGGAGGGTGGCTACGGCATCGAAAACTCCCTCGATTCCCTACGCGCTTTTCATCGACTCGGCGTGCGCTACATGGCGCTGACCCACAACGCCCACACCGATTGGGCGGATGCGGCGGTGCAGATCCCACCCCGTCATGGCGGCCTCACCGACTTTGGCAAAGAAATCGTACGGGAGATGAACCGCCTCGGCATGATCATCGACCTCTCGCATGCCGCCCCGAGTAGCATGGCGGATACTCTTGACCTCACCGAGGCACCGATCATGTTCTCGCACTCCTCGGCGCGCGGGCTTTGCGACGTACCGCGTAACGTGCCCGATGAGATCCTGCGCCGAATGCCAAAGAATGGCGGCGTGGTGATGGTGACTTTCGTGGCGGGCTTCATTAACTGCGAGGTGGGCCGAGTACTTGAGCCCGCCATGGCAGAGCTGTCGCTGCGTGCACGCGCGGCCAAATCGGACAGCGAGCGTAGCCGCATCATGCGCGAAGGCTTAGCCGCCATCGAAGTGCCCGTCACCACCATCAGCATGGTGGCGGATCACATCGAATACGTACGGGACGTGGCCGGCATTGACCACGTCGGTATCGGTGGTGATTTTGATGGTAACCCCCGCTGGCCCGAAGGCCTGTCGGACGTCTCCATGTATCCCGCACTGTTTGCCGAGCTCGTGCGTCGCGGTTGGAGTGATGACGACCTGCGCAAGCTTGCGGGCGAAAACATGTTGCGGGTCATGGAAGGGGTCGAGCGCGTAGCCGCACGCCTGCAAACCGAGCGCCCGCCCTCAACGCGAGTCTTTGAGCCGTGACGCGTTTTTGGTACGGCTTGCTGCTGTGTGGTCTCGCGCCATGCGCGCAGGCGTCATTGGCAGATAGCAATCACGAGGCACGCATCGAGACGTTGAGAGCAAGCTTTCCGGCGATCGATCAACTGGTCAAAGATTTCGTCGCACGCGACCGCGTGCCAGGCGCTGCCTGGGCGATCATTGTCGATGGCAAGGTCGCGCATGTCGCCGTGACGGGTCTGCGTGATCTCGAGCAGCAGCTTCCCGTGCAAGAAGACAGTGTCTTTCGTATCGCCTCGATGACCAAGAGCTTCACGGCGATGGCGATCTTGCGGTTGCGCGATGCGGGCAAGCTCTCGCTCGATGATCCGGCCGAGAATTATTTGCCCGAAATCCGCTACTGGACCTACGCCACCGCCGATTCACCTCGCATCACGATCCGTCATTTGCTGATTCACGCTGCGGGCCTGCCCGAGGACAATCCCTGGGGTGATCAACAACTCGCGATGCCGGAGGCCGACTTTGATGCGCTGCTCACGCAAGGGCTTTCTTTTTCGAACGCTCCCGGTGTCGCCTATGAATACTCAAACACCGGCTATGCGCTTCTCGGTCGCATCATCGCGCGCGTGTCGGGGCTCTCGTACGCAGACTATGTGACGCGGAATATCTTGGCGCCGCTCGGCATGTCGGCGACGACGCTGGAACCGGCGACTGTCCCGAGCGAGCGTCAGACGCCCGGTTATCGCTGGGAAGATGACCAATGGAAACTTGAGCCTCAGCTTGCCGATGGTGCCTTTGGGGCGATGGGCGGCATGCTGACCTCTATCGCGGATCTCGCGCGATACGTGGCGCTGTTTCTCGATGCCTATCCCGCTCGGGATGGCGCGGATGTCGGACCACTGTCGCGCGCCTCTTTGCGCGAAATGCAGCAAAATTGGCGGGCACGGCCGGCGGTCGCAAGCCGTAGCGGTGAAGACCAACGTATTGATCTGCAGGTGCAGGGTTATGGCTACGGTTTGCGGATCCAACAGACCTGCGACTTCAACCATATCGTCATGCACTCGGGCGGGCTCCCGGGATTTGGCTCGCAGATGCGCTGGCTGCCGGAGTATGGGGTGGGCTTGATTGCTTTTGGCAATCGCACCTACACCGGTTGGGGCCCTATCTTTGATCAGGCGCTCAAGATCATGGCCGAGACCGGGGCGCTCACGCCGCGCCAACCCACACCCTCGGCGGCACTGCTCGAAGCGCGCGCCGGCGTGAATGAGTTACTCGCACGCTGGGACGATGCACAAGCCCACGAAATCTCGGCGATGAACCTGTTTCTCGATCGCTCGCTCGATAAGCGTCGCGCGGAATTCGCAACGCTACGTAACACCATGGGCAGCTGCCGCGAGCGCGACGGGTTCTTCAGCCTCGAAAATGCCTTGCGCGGCGAGTGGCTGCTCGATTGCGAGCGCGGCTCGATTCTGGCCACCGTGACGCTCGCACCAACGAAACCCGCGCGGATACAGCATCTGGCGGTACGTGCCGTGGAAGCCGACAGCCTGACACCTTGGCAGGCCTGCCGATGACGGATTGCGTGTCAGGCGTCGGCTTAAGCGTCAGCTCAGGCGTCCGTTCAGGCATCGCGCGCCTCACGCTCTGCGCCACCCTGCTGCTCGTGTTGTCTGGCTGCGTGGCCGGCCCCCGCGATCCGACGCTCGGTACCCCGCGCATCGACACCCGGCACGAGAGCATCAGCCATGACAGTCGAGCGCGGTACATCATCCTGCATTACACGCAGGAAACCTTTGAACGCTCAGTCGAGATTTTGACGCGGGGACGCGTCAGTAGCCATTACCTCGTGAGCGATACCGAGAGACCTCGCTCCTACCGTCTGGTCGATGAAGATCGTCGCGCTTGGCATGCAGGTCAAAGTTTTTGGCAGGGTGAGACCGCCCTCAACGCCAGCTCCATCGGCATCGAGATCGTGAATCTCGGCCCTACCGGCAACGCGGAGGGCAGCTTTCACCCTTATCCTCAAACCCAGATTGACGAAGTGATTCGGCTGGTGCGCGATATCGCGCAACGCCATCAAGTGGCGCCGCATCGTATCTTGGGCCATAGCGACATTGCGCCGCAGCGCAAGGTGGATCCGGGCCCGCAATTTCCGTGGCGCCAGTTCTTTGAAGCAGGACTTGTGCCCTGGCCCGATGAGGAACAGGTACGCGCGTTACAACCGAGTTACGCCGATTTACTGCCGCAGATCGCGTGGTTCCAAGATCAGCTGGCTAGCTACGGCTTTCAAGTACCGCGGAACGGCGTGCTGGATGCCGAAACTCGGCGGGTGATCTCCAATTTTCAGGCGAAATATCGACCGGCGCGCCATGATGGCGAACCCGATGCCGAAACCGCCGCCATCCTCGCGGTGCTGGCGCGACCTGAGGGTCGCGTCATGAGACAGTCCGATGGTCGCGTCTCCGTCTATCGTTGGCGCGACCAGTAAAAGTAAAACGGTACACCCAACGAAATCACGCCGACGCCGAGCAAGGCTTGCGTGGGTGTGGCCACCAGTGCGCTTGCGAGCAATGCAATCGAGACCAAAATAAACAAGATGGGCGTAAATGGATAACCCCAGGTCTTGAAGGGCCGCGGTAAATCGGGCTCGCGCCAGCGCAAAATCATGACGGCCGCCGCACTCAGGGCATAAAAAAGGCAGGAGGCAAAGACCACCGAATCGGTCAAGGTATCGTAGGTACCCGAGATCGCCAGCACACTCGCCCACCCCGCCTGCGCGAGCACGGCATTCACGGGAACACGCGTTTTCTCCGACACCTTGGCGAGTGGCTTGAAGAACATGCCATCCTGCGCCATCGCAAAGGGCACGCGCGAATTGGCCAAAATTGAAGCGTGCAAGGACCCCAGTGATGACAGCATCAGCGCCGCCGCCATCAGCGTGACAGCAAAGGGCCCCGCGAAGCTGCGCAACACTTCGGTAGCCACCGACGAAGTCGCGCTGACGCTGGCCACTTCGGCGGGTGAGAGCACAAAGAAATACGCGGCATTGACACCCATGTAGAGTCCAATCACGAGCAGCGTACCCCAGATGAACATGCGCGGAAGATTACGCTGCGGATCTTTGACCTCACCGCACAACGGCGCCACGTTGTTCCAGCCGTCATAGGCCCAGAGCGCGCCCAGCATGGCTGCCCCGATACCAGCCAGGCCACCCATGGCCGAGGCTTCCACCCCTTCGCAGGTGCCGCCCGCAGCCGATTCAGAGAAATGCCCGAGATCGCCTTGCCCCAACACGAACGCGCCGACTCCGACTGCCAGCACGATCGCAACCTTCATGACCGTGAGAATGGAAGCAGCACCACCCGTCGCGGTGACCGAGGCACAGTTGAAGAGCGTGACCAACCAAAGCGCGGAAAGCGCGACGATGGTGAGACCGCTTATACCGATCCCATCACCGAGCGGCAAAGTCACCCACGGTCGATCCAGTACCCCGCCCATGGCTGCATTCAAAAAAATGGCAAACCCGACCGAGAGCGCGGCTTGGGAACCCGTCTTCATGATGGCGAACACCGTCCAGCCGTAGAGGAAGCTCACAGGCTTGCCATAGGCGCGGCGCAGAAAGACGTAGTCACCCCCCGAGGCGGGCATCATGGAGGCCAGCTCGGCATAGCAAAGCGCACCGAGCAGCGACAACAACCCCGCCGCCAACCACACACCCATGACGATGAAGGGGTCGTCGACGTTGCAGGTCATGACCCGAGTTTTGAGGAAGACCCCCGTGCCGACAACGTTCGCCACGTTGATGGCGATGCCCGCCCAAAGACCGAGACCGCGACTGAGTGTGGCTGTCATGACGCTCCAATAAAATCGGCCGGGAAGGAGTGTTCACTCCCGCCCGGCCGATCGGTCGGCTTGGTTTCGATCAGGGCTTGAAACGCACGCCCAAGAAGAAGAACTGACCACGCGGACCCACCGGCCAAGCGAGCTGGGTCGAGTAGGGCTCTTCGTCCGTGACGTTGTTGACACCGCCATAGACACTCAAGGACTCGCTTATTTCATAGCGAGCATTGAGATCGACGATGTACATCTCATCAAAGAATCCAGCGTCTCCGTACAAGGGATTATTACCGAAGAGACCCAAGACATCCTCGATTTCGGCCACCGCCTGCTTATCCTGGTAGCTGACCTGCACACCAAAACCAAACGGTCCACGATCCCAGCTGAGATTGAGGTTACCCGACCACTCAGGCAGCCGAATTTCACCGACTTCAGGATCGATATCCGTGAGGTCCAGAGGATTGAAGAAGCGATTCAGCTTCTCCTGACGTGAACCCACGAGGCGAGCACCGAATTTGTTCTCGCCCACCGAGAAGCGATAACCCAAGGCAAAGTCAAAGCCCCTCGCTTCAATTTGGGCGAAGTTGAGCGTCCCCGTGTCGAGGGTACGCAGACCCCCGTCCGGACGACGCTCAAACTGAGCGCAGAACGGCACATTGGGATAGCTCGCTGAATCGAAACAGCCTCGAAGAATGTCATTGGCACCGACCGCTGAGATCGCATCGTCAATCGACACATCCCAGTAGTCGAGCGTCAACGATAATCCTTCAATGAAGCTCGGGGTGAACACCAAACCCACCGTGTAGGTTTCGGCAGTTTCCACCTCGAGATTCGGGTTACCGCCGGAAGTTCCGGCGAAACGCCCGGTCAAAGGATTGATCCAGTTGTACACGTTGCCCGCACCCACAATGCTGCTGAGTGGGACACCCGCCGCCTGCAAGGCCGCGATACAGTTTGCTTCACGCTCAGCGCTGCCCGTCGCCACGTTGACCCGATCACAGGGATCAGCGGTCGCCGAAATGAAAATCGGCAAACGGGGATCAAAGAGCTCGGAAATATTGGGCGCACGCACCGCTTCCGAGATGGTCGCGCGGAAGCTCACGTCAGACGTGGGCGCCCAAGACAGGCCCGCCTTCCACGTGGTCGTCTCACCGAGCGTGGAGTAGTCGGCCAATCGCACGGCAGCGTCCACCGTTAACTCGCGAGCAAAGCTGCGATCTCGCAAGATCGGCAACCGAATCTCGGCAAACACGTCTGTGACGTCATAGCCGCCGCCGGTATTGAATTGCTGCACGTTGTCGATAGACAGGAACGAGTTGAGCCAGGGATCGATGGTGTTGGCCAACACCCCCGGCGTGAGCGAGGTGCCCTGCGGCAAAATGCCGAGTGTCAACGGATCCAACTGGTTGTCGCTCGACTCATCGCGGTACTCGACGCCCGCGGCGTAACCAATCGGACCGTCCAGTAACCCTTGCAGCACCTCAAACTGACCCGCCGCCGTCGCGGAGACCACCACCTGCTCGATCTCCAATTTGTCCTTCAGACTGGCTGTGATGAAGTCCTGCGCTTCTTTACTGACCGCGTTGACACCAAAGGGATTCAAGGGCTTGCACTGGCCATCACCCGGCGTGAAGCTGTAGTAACGATTGGAGAAGTAATCGCCGTTGGCGTAACCCGCATTACCGGTGAAGTAATCGATTTCATAGAACGCGTTGGGATTGAGATCCGAGCGACAGACGATTTGTCCGTTTGGCGCCCGCACCGCGTCCATGGCGGCGAACATGCGATCCAGATACAAGCCCGAGGTCTCGGACTCGTTGGTGAACCGACCAAAATTGGCCGACAACTCGAGCTGATGACCCTCTGCGGGCGTGAACTGAACACCACCAACAAAACGAATCGTTTCACGAGTGAAGACATCCGGATTATTGTCGCTGAACCCGACCGGATCCTGTGTCAGGAGGAGATAGCCCGTCTGGTCAACCACCGGCAACAATTGCTGGGGAATGAAGGGGTTGTCAGCCTGGATGAACAACGTGTCGTAATAGGTATCCTGCTCGTCAAAGCGGGTGGATTCTGCATTGACGTACTTAGCTTCAAAGAAAATCCGCGTGCTGTCGGACACCTCAAAACTGGAATTGAGATTGACCGCCACCTTTTCCGTTTCGGGAAAGAGACTATCGCGATTGAAGTAGGACCAATTGCCGCCCATGCCGCCGATGCTCCAGAGGCTGTTGAGCACGATGCCATCCTGAAAGACACTCACACTGCCATCGGGGTTGGTCACCCAGCACCCCGCCAAAAAGCCGGTGCGACCCGCTTCGGACTCTTGGCAGTCGAGGATGCCGTTATTGTTGATGTCGACACCGTAATCACGGTTTCGTCCACCAAATGCGGGCGCGATCGAACCTGCCTGGGAGGTCAACCAAAACGTCGCGTTTTCGATGACCGCTCGCGGCGGTGCGTTGGGATCGGTGAGAAAATCAGGGTTCGTTTGCGTGACGGCAATGCCGTTATCACGCGACCATGAGCGATCGCCGTGCGCGATATTGGTGTCTTTCTCGACTGTGACCGCCGCGACGACGTTGCCACGACCCTCGGCAAAGTTGAGGCCGTACAGGGCGTCAATCGCGAAATTCTCGCCGTCACCCTCGCCCGACACGCCACCGCGCGCATCCAATTGCATGCCTTCAAAATCGTTGCGCAGCACGAAATTGACCACACCGGTCACGGCATCCGCGCCATAGACCGCCGATGCACCGCCCGTCGTGACCTCCACCCGCTCGACCAACGCGCGGGGGATCGTGCCGATATCAACCGCCTGGGTGCCGCGGAAGCCCGCCACGTGGCGACGACCATTGACGAGGGTGAGCGTCCGCTCTCCGCCCATGCCACGCAAGTTCAAAGAATTCGCACCGGTGATCGAGTTTTCGGCCGTGGTTGATGAAATGAGCGCCGGGATATCGTTGACCACTTCGGCCAAGTTGATCTCGCCCGACAAGCGGAGATCCGATTCGTCCAGAAACTGCACGGGTGTGGATGACGTCAGGTTGGGGTCGATGGGGATGCGCGACCCCGTCACCACCACCTCGGCCAGCGGTGCCGCGGCTCCGTCCGAGGACTGCCCCAGCGCCAACGGGCCCGCCGAGAGCAACACTCCCGACCCTGCCGCAAACAAGGAACTCCAATGAGCTTTCATGATCTCTCTCCTCCCTTTTGGATTATCCGGTCCCCTGTTTTACCGACCGATTTTTTGTCTTTATCCAAACAAATCGAATTTGCCCTTGTTTTTGCGGCATTGCAAGGGTGTTTTCTCGCAACACCCCGACGCTATCCGCTCTCCGTCGGACCTTCCCCGCCGCAACCCGTCAATACGGGATGCCAGTAACCCGCTAAGCATTGCTCCGGACTGCATCCACCGCGCGACTGAGAAAAGATTTCGTTGATCTGGCTCGCCCCCCCCCCGGGGATCGGATCACTTTGGAATCACTGCACCACCATGGAGCATCGATGAACACACCACTGACCTCCCGTCCGCGCGCGCCGTACGCCCTGGCTTTGATCCTCGGCAGCATGGCCACCGCACTGTCCATCCCCGCGGCCCACGCCGCCCCCGGTGACTGGCTGATCCGGGCGGGCGTCCACCAGGTCGACCCCAAATCCGATAACTCCCCGATCGTGAGTGTGAAATCCGATGAGAGCTTGACGCTGAGCGGTAGCTACTTTTTCACGGACCGCATTGCCGTCGAAGTGCTCGCCGCGTTTCCCTTCAAGCACGCCATTACCCTTAACGCAGATGGGTCCGAAGTGGCAGAGACCCGTCACCTGCCGCCCACGGTGACCCTGCAATATCACTTTCTGCCGGACGCGGCGGTCCGCCCTTATGTGGGTGCCGGCCTCAACTACACCACGTTTTTCGATGAAAAAACGCGGGGCGCACTCACCGGCACCCGGCTGTCGCTGGATGATTCCTTCGGCCTCGCGGCCGAAGTGGGTGTGGATATCGCGCTCAATGACAACTGGGCGCTCAACCTCAACATCCGCTGGTTCGATATCGATACCGATGCCCGCCTCGATGGGGCCGATCTCGGTTCGGTCAAGATTGATCCCTACGGCTACGGTTTGATGTTCACACGCAGGTTGCGGTTCTAGTTGCTGCGGTTCTCGTTCCAGGGGGGACAGACCACCCGATATACCGCATCTATCTCTCCGATACGAACTAACGATTGGCACTCCCGATCGGGCTACTCGATGATGCGCATCGCTTCGCAAGGTCGCGAAGCGGTGTGTCATTCATCAACCCGATTCCAAGGAAAGAGAGCCCATCGTCATGTCCCTGATCAATACCCCCGTCAAACCGTTCAAAGCCACCGCCTACCACAACGGCAAGTTCGTCGACGTCACCGAGCAATCCCTCAAGGGCAAGTGGTCGGTCGTGTTTTTCTACCCCGCCGATTTCACCTTCGTCTGCCCGACCGAGCTCGGCGATCTCGCCGATCATTACGACACCTTCAAGTCGCTGGGCGTTGAAATCTATGGTGTATCCACCGATACCCATTTCACTCACAAGGCCTGGCACGACACCTCGGACACCATCCGCAAAGTCAACTATCCGCTCATCGGGGATCCGACCGGAACGATCACCCGCAACTTCGACGTGATGATCGAGGAAGAGGGCCTCGCCCTGCGTGGCACCTTCGTGATCAACCCCGAGGGCGTCATCAAGCTGTGCGAGATCCACGATAACGGTATTGGTCGCGACGCCAAAGAATTGCTGCGCAAAGTGCAGGCGGCGCAGTACATCGCCAAGAACCCGGGTCAGGTGTGCCCAGCCAAGTGGACGCCGGGTGCCGAAACGTTGGCGCCGTCGCTCGATCTGGTCGGCAAGATCTGATCAAGATTCGCGTCCTCGTCGTCGGGAGATCATCATGCTCAACGAATCTTTGCAGTCGCAACTGAAGGCCTATCTCACCAAGATGGTGGAGCCGGTTGAGCTGATCGCGTCTCTCGACGAATCCCAAGGTGCGACTGAAATGCGCACCTTGCTCGAAACCATCGGGAGCCTGACCGACAAGGTGTCGGTCAGGCTGGATGGCGACGATGTCCGACGACCCTCGTTCCAGATCCGGCGGCTAAACAGCAGCACTTCATTACATTTTGCGGCAGTACCGCTCGGTCATGAATTCACCTCGCTGGTGCTCGCGCTGCTCTGGTCCGGCGGGCATCCACCGAAGGTTGAGGCTGAGAGCATCGAGACCATCAAATCATTGACGGATCCTCTCAGCTTCGAAGTATTCATGTCGCTCTCCTGCCATAACTGTCCGGACGTGGTGCAGGCTTTGTCGCTCATGGCGGTGCTCAACCCCGCCGTGAAGACCGTCGTCATCGATGGCGCCTTGTATCAAGACGAGGTGACGGCGCGACAGGTGATGGCCGTGCCGATGGTATTTTTGAACGGTGAATTGTTTGGCTCAGGTCGCATGACGCTCGACGAGATTCTCGCGAAACTCGATCACAATAGCGCCGACAAAGAGCGCGCCAAAATCGATGCCAAGGCGCCGTACGATGTGCTTATCGTGGGGGGAGGCCCCGCGGGCTCCGCCGCTGCAGTGTACGCGGCGCGCAAGGGTCTTCGCACCGGCATTGCCGCCGAGCGCTTCGGCGGCCAGACCAACGACACGCTCGGGATCGAAAACTATATTTCGGTCCTCGAAACCAACGGACCCAAGTTTGCGGCAGACCTCGAAGCACAGGTCCGTCACTACGATGTGGATCTCATGAATCTGCAGCGCGCCGAGAAGTTGGTGCCAGCCAAGACGCCGGGCGGACTCGTCGAAGTGCATCTCGCCCATGGCGGAGTGCTGCGTTCACGCTCGGTCATTCTGTCGACCGGCGCACGATGGCGAAATGTGAACGTCCCGGGCGAAGCCGAGTACCGCAATCGTGGCGTCGCCTATTGCCCGCACTGCGACGGGCCGCTCTTCAAAGGCAAGCGTGTGGCCGTGATCGGCGGCGGCAATTCGGGTGTGGAGGCCGCCATCGACCTCGCCGGCGTCGTGGGTCATGTCACGGTGGTCGAATTCATGGATCAACTCAAGGCCGATGCCGTGCTCGTGGCCAAGCTCAAAAGTTTGACGAACGTATCGATCGTCTTGAATGCGCAAACCACCGAGATTCTGGGTGATGGCAAGACCGTCACCGCGCTCAATTACAAGGATCGGGGTACGGACACGGTACACACGCTGACGCTGGATGGCGTCTTCGTGCAGATCGGCTTGCTCCCAAACACCGAGTGGCTCAAAGAGACGATCGAGTTATCTCGCTTCGGCGAGATCGTGGTCGATCACCATGGTGCGACGAGCGCCCCGGGCGTATTCGCTGCGGGCGATGCGACCATCGTGCCGTACAAGCAGATTGTTATCGCCGCAGGCGATGGCGCCAAAGCCGCCCTCGGCGCCTTTGATTATTTGATTCGCAGCTCCGCACCGACCAGCGAGGCAAAAGCGGCGTAAGATAAGCCGCCGTGGAAAGCTCCGCTATCACCAATCTGCTGCTGCCGCTTGCCCTGGGCGTGGTAATGCTCGGGCTCGGACTGTCGCTGTCGATCGCGGACTTCGCCCGTGTGGTGCGTTATCCGCGGGCGGTTTTGATCGGTCTTGGCACGCAGACGGTTGTGCTGGTCGCGGGTGCTTTTTTATTGGCTCGACTGTTTTCGCTCTCGCCGGAGCTGGCCGTCGGTTTAATGTTGCTGGCAGCCTCGCCCGGCGGCGCGACCGCCAACATTTACAGTCATCTCGCCCACGGTGATGTCGCGCTCAATATCACACTCACGGCGGTCAACAGTCTGCTCGCGCTCATCACCTTGCCCATCATCGTCAATGCCTCGCTCGGCTTTTTCCTCGGGCAAGATCAATACGTGCCACCGCCCACGGGCAAAGTGATCGAGGTGGCCGCCATCATTGTCATACCCGTACTCATCGGCATGGCGCTGCGGGGCGCACTGCCGCAGTTGGCTGAACGGCTCGAAAAGCCCATCCGTTTCTTTGCCGTGATCGTACTCATCGCCGTGATCGGCGCGGCCATCGGCGCCGAATGGGACAAGCTGCCGGGCTTCATTGCTGCGGTCGGCGGCGCCTGCCTTGCCTTCAATCTGCTGAGCATGAGCGCAGGCTATGGTTTGCCCAGACTATTGAAGTTACCGCGCGAGCAGTCGATCGCGATCTCAATGGAGATTGGCATCCACAACGGCACGCTCGCCATCTTCATCGCACTCAACGTGCTGCAGAATCCGACCATGTCGATACCGGCCGCGGTCTACAGCATCATCATGTTCATTACGGCCGGTATCTTTGCCGTTTGGCTAAATCGACAAGCGAGAGCCTGAGGTCCGCTGAGATACCTTTTTCAGTATCAGTCCGCTGGAGTCAGACGATAGAGCCGTCCGTTCGACTCGGAGAGCACATAGAGCGCGCCATCGGGTCCCTGACGGACATCGCGCACCCGACCAAAACCGGCAATGCGCTCCTCCCCGGTGACGGTGTTGCCATTCAGCGTGAGCCGGATCAACTCCTGACTGCGCAAGGCGCCCATGAACAGACTGTCACGCCAGTTGGCGAACAAGGAGCCCGTGTAAAAGCTCAGACCCGAGGGTCCGATCGACTGCGGCAGCCAAATTTTCAACGCTTTGGGAATATCGTCGCGCTCGGTGCCCTCGCCGATGGTGAGCCCCAAACCATAAGTACGTCCGTGGGTGATCACTGGCCAACCGTAATTGGAACCCGCGCGCAAAATATTGAGCTCGTCACCGCCTTGGGGTCCGTGCTCATGCGCCCAAAGATCCCCGGTCACGGGATGCAGTGCGGCAC
>CAZHLL010000014.1:0-41362 GCA_964533305.1 uncultured Acidibacter sp. | reverse complement strand
GAGTGAAGGCATGCGCGGCTGCGCCGTTGAGCGCGAGCTCCGTACCCACACCGACTGCGGTCACCATGAAGCCGACTTGACCGACAATGGAGTAGGCAAGCAGGCGTCGGATGTCATTCGAGAGCAGTGCATAGCCCATACCGTAGAGCACCATCAGCGGCCCGATCACGGTCAGTATCGCTGCGCCCGGAAAGAGCAAGATCAGTGCGAGTACGGAGGTTTTGGTGGTGAACGCCGAGAGCATGACCGCGCCGCCTGCGCTCGCCTCGGGGTAGGCATCGGCCACCCAGGCCCCGAGTGGGGGTGCGCCCGCATTGATGAGTACGCCGATCAACACGAGCCAGGCTGCGGGGTTCTGCAGATCAAGCGCCGTGATCTCAAGCGAGCCCTGTGCTGCAAGCATGGCGATGCCCGCCATCAGTACGACACCCCCAAAGAAATGTAGTAGTGCGTAACGCAAGCCTGCGGCCTGGGCCTGCGCGCTACCGCCGCTCCAGATCACAAGCGTTGAGAAGATCGCCATCAATTCCCAGAAAATGAAGAATGTCAGCAGATCTCCGGCAAAGCACACGCCGATCGCGCCGCCCGCATAGGCCATGCCCGCCGCGAGCTCGCGACGGCTCGAATGCTGCATGGCGTAGAGTCCACCGACAGCCGCCATCAATGAAAACACCGTGGCAAAGAGCTGACGCAGGGGAGAGCTTTCGAAGAGTTGCAGGTCGAGACCGAGCCAGTCGATGGATAGGCCAGCCGCAGGTGCTTGCCATACGGCGTACAGGCTCAGCAACGGTGCCAGGAGTAGCGGCACGCGCAGCCATTTTCCAGGCAGCAGTGCCACCAGCAGCGCACCGAGCAGCATCCACAGGGCAGGCACAGCGATCATGGCGATGAAGCCTCAGCGAGCAGAGACGATTGCAGCTCGGCAATGGGTGTGGCGAAGGCCATGAAGACGAGGGTCAGTGTGGCGGTCAGAAGCAGTGCCGCTACGATCGGTAGTGGCGCTTCGCCGTGAATTGTGTCCGTGTCAGGGGCGGGCCGGAAGAAGGCGCGATGCAGAATCGGCAGAAAATAAGCTGCATTCAAGGTGGTGGAGATGACGAGGACGGCGATCACGAACAGCGATTCTTTGATCATGGCGGCTTCGAGTAGCAGCCATTTGGAGACAAAGCCTGCCGTGGGTGGCAGGCCGATCATGCTCGCGGCAGCGATGGTGATGGCGAGTAACGTCCAGGGCATGCGTCGGCCGATACCATCGAGCTCGGAGATCAAGGTTTTGCCGGAGGCGACGTAGATCGAGCCTGCGGCAAAGAACAAGGTGATCTTGGCGACGGCGTGCGCTGCAATGTGCATCGCAGCGGCGAGACTGCCTTGCGGCAAAAACAGCATGGCCGCCATCACCACATAGGAGAGCTGACCGACCGTGGAGTAGGCCAGCATACTTTTGATGTTGTCCTGTCGCAGGGCGATCAACGAAGCCGCGATGACTGTGAAGCCGGCGAGATAGAGCGGGATGTGTGTCCAAGGCGCCGAGGCCAGGGTGTCCCAGCCGAAGACGAAGATCACGAGCTTCGCGATCACGAACACGCCCGCCTTGACCACCGCGACCGCATGCAACAACGCGGACACGGGTGCCGGTGCGACCATGGCGATGGGTAACCAGCGATGCACAGGCATCACGGCTGCTTTGCCAACGCCGTACAAAAAGAGCAGCAGCAAGGGCGCGACTGCCACCGGCGAGAGTGTATCGGCGAGAATGCCGCCCGGTTCAAAGTCGCCAGTGCCTGCAATGAGATGGACGGCAATGATCGCCGGCAGGAAAAACCCGATGGACGTGCCAAGAAGGATCTGCAGATATTTGCGAGCCCCGGTACGTGCGGTCTCGGTGCCGTAGTGCGCAACGAGCGGATAGGTGACCAGGGTCAGCGCTTCATAGAACACAAACAGCGTAAAGAGATTGTCGGCGAAGGCGACACCCATCGCACTCGCGAGCGACAACGCAAAGCAAAGAAAATAACGAGTCTGGTTTTGTTCTTTTTTGGCCCGTAGGTAGCCGATGGAGTACACCGAGGTCACGATCCAAAGACCGCTGGCGATGAGCGCAAATAACAGGCCCAGCGGCTCGACGGCGAGCCGGATGGCTATCCCGGGCAAGGGCTCGGCCAAGGTGAGCGTGGCGGATGCTGCAAGATCACTGCCGATCGCGAGAAAATTTTGAGTGATGCTCGCCACCACAGCGAAGAGGCCGATCGCGCTAGCGAGGGTCGCGGCTTCGCGCCAGTTGGGCGAGCGCCGCAGCAGCAAAATGCCGAGAGCCCCGGCCAGGGGCACAAGCAGCACACCCGCTAGCAAGGTGGCACTCATGGCATGATCCCGAGCGTGCTTGCCTGTGGTAGCTCGGCTCCGAGCAACCAACTGGCACCGAGGCGGGCGGCATCTGTCAACGCGGTCGCATCGACTCCTAACCAAAGATTACCGAGCGCGAACAGCGCGAGCGGCAGCCAGATAACGGGGGAGGGTTCGCAGCGAACGACAGGGTCGGTACCGCGTGCGTAGAGAGTTTCGACGATTTTCCAGACATAGATCACGGACATCACTGAGGAGGCGAGCACGGCCGCAATCCAGATCCAGTCCCGGTTTTCGATGAGGGCGCTGATCAACCACCATTTACTGATGAAGCCGGCGGTCAGTGGTACACCGACGAGGCTGAAGCCGGCGATCAGAAGGCAAGCGCTGGTGATCGGCATGCGGTGCCCGAGCCCGCGCAGGGAGTCGAGCGTGGCTGAGCCTGTCTGCAGGGCCATGGCACCGACCGCCATGAAGAGTGCGGCCTTCATCAAGGCGTGGTTAACGATGTGGATGGTGGCCGCCGAAAGCCCGGCGACCGTAGCCAAAGAAATACCGAGCACGATGTAGCCGATCTGGGCCACGCTGGAATAGGCAAGCAGCCGACGCAAATCCGATTGGGTGATGGCGAGTGCCGACCCGACGAGCATGGCGATGACAGCGAGGGTTTGCAGCAAGCTGAGCAGCAGATCGCCAATTGGCATGTCAGCCAGCGGGAACACCCCAAACAGGAAGCGGGCGAGCACGTAGAGCGCGACCTTCGTGGCCGTGGCGGCAAGGAAGGCGCCGATGGCGGTCGGCGCTTCGGCGTAAGCCGAGGGCAACCAGAAGTGCAGCGGGAACACGGCGGCCTTGATGGCGAGACCCAAGGCGATGAATGCAAGCGCGGTCTGCACCGAGGCGGATTCGCTGAGCGCCGGTAACCGTACCGCGAGGTCATCCATGTTGAGCGTGCCCGTCATGACGTAGAGCAGGCCCACCCCGGTCAAAAAGAAGGTGGCGCCCACGGTACCAACGATCAAGTAACGGAACGAGGCGAGCAAAGCCGCGCGTCGACGCCCGAGCGCGATCAAGGCATAGGTGGACAGCGAAGAAATCTCAAGGAATACGAATACATTGAACGCATCGCCTGTCGCCACGATGCCCAGCAAGCCCGAGAGCAGCAATAAAAAGGCAGCGAGAGCGGGTGCCAGACGCGAGGCCGGGATTTCCAGCGCCAGCAGCCGCAAGAGATACGGCATCATCACGGCGGCGACGCTGGCCACCAGCGTCTGTACGATTGCGGCAAAGAGATCGAGACGATATTCGATACCCCACGGCGCAGGCCAATTGCCGAGGCGATAACGCAGGGGGCCGCCCGCGAGCACCTGCCACAGCAGCCACCATGACATCAGTGCCGTCAACACGGCGACGATGAGCGTGAAGGCAGGGGCGAGTTTAGACCGCCCGAGCAAGGCCACGAGCGGCGCCGCCATCAGCGGCAGGGCGATCACCCCGATCTGCAGATGCTCCCAAACCATGCTCACTACACCGACCGCTCGTCGCGGCGATCTGCCGTCTCTTCCAGCGCCTGATCATCGATACTGCCGTAGGCATCATGGATACGTACGGCCAACGCGAGTCCCAATGCGGTGGTGGCGACACCCACCACGATGGCCGTGAGGATGAGGACGTGCGGCAGGGGATTGGAATAGAGCTCGACCCCGGGGGTCAGGATCGGTGCTGCGCCTTCACGGATGAAGCCCGCGCTGATATAGAGCAGAAACACCGATACCTGAAATACATTGAGACCGATCAGTTTGCGGATCAGGTTACCGCGCGCGATGAGGGCATAGAGCCCCGTCATCATCAGCAGCACCACGAGCCAGTAGTTGTATTGCCCAAGATCCATGATCAGTTATCGTCCGCGTCGGCGGCAAAGGTGTAGGCGAGCAGAGTGACGGTGGCGGAGACGGTCAGCAGCACGCCGAGCTCGATCAAAATAATGCCGAATTGCTGACCCGCGACCGGGTTTGCGCGCAGCACATTGTAATCGAGGAAATTCCCGCCAAGCAGCACGCCGAAAACACCCACGCCACCGTAGAGCAGGGCGCCGGCCGCAGCTTGAAAGCGCAGCCACCGCAGCGATACCGCGCGCTGCGCTGCGGCATCACCGAACAGCAAACGGTACAGAATGAGACCGGCTGCCATGATGACACCGGCTTGAAAGCCCCCGCCCGGGCCGTACTCGCCATGAAATTGCACGTAGAGCGCGAACACCACCACCAGCGGGATCAAAAATTTCCCGACGATGCGCAGAATCAGATCGTCACTCATGACGGTCACTCATGATCGTCTGCCTTGCCGTCGTTACGTTTGCCCGAGCCGAGCAGTAACCACACACCAAGCCCGGCGGTAAAGACTACGACCACCTCGCCAAACGTATCGAAACCGCGGTAGCTGGCGAGCACGCTGGTGACGACGTTGGGAATGCCGATCTCATCGGCGGAGGCTTCGAGATAGCGCGGTGCGACATGCAGGTGCACGGGGTTTTCGGCGAGTCCAACGGCGGGCAGATCATGGGTGCCGAGGATGAGTGCACCGCCCGTGAGCCCGGTGAGACCGAGCGCCTTAAGATCAAACACATTGCGACGAGAGCTGGGGCAATGATCGTTGCCGCATCGGCGCAGCGCGCTCAGCATGAGAAGAGTGGTGACGCCCGCGCCTACGGCCGCTTCGGTAAAGGCGACATCCGCCGCGCCCATGGCAAGAAAAAGACCCGCACATACGAGACTGAAAGCACCGAATACCATGATGGCCGTGAGTTCGCTGCGGGTGAAGATCACCTGCAGGGCGATCACCCAAAGCAAAGCCAACAAGACAACATCAATGACTTCGGAAATCATGCGCGCACGTCTCTCGCATCGGCCAGAGCGTCACCCTTGGCGTGGCCTTCATGTCTCAAGCCACTGATGAACGCGGCCCGCGCCAGCGCGTGACAGGCCGTCGGACTGGTGAACAACAATAAGACGAAGACCAGCAGCAGCTTGATGCTGACGAGGCCAGGGCCGAAGTGCACGCCGACGCCGAGCAGGAAGAGGCCCGACGCCAAAGTGTCAACAACACCGGCGGCATGCAGCCGCGCGTAGAAATGCGGGAAGCGATTGATACCGATGCTACCGAGCAGCACGAGCAACGCGCCTAGCCCCATGAAGATGGCGGCCAGAATCGTGGAGATCATGACGACCTCACGGTTGTCACATCGGCGTCGTTCGCGTTGCGCCCATTGCGCTGCAGCGACTCGCTGTAACGCAACAAGGCCACGGTACCAATGAAATTGATCAGCGCGTAGAGCAGGGCGATATCGAGATAATCCGATCGACCTGCCACCGTGGCCAGCAATGCAATCAGCAGGACGGTCTTGGTACCGAAGCTATTGACGGCAAGGATGCGATCAAAGATCGAGGGGCCGAGCAGTGCCCGCACCAGCACCAACATCATCGACACGAGGATCGCGACTCCAATGACGAGCAGAGTCATGACGGCGGCACCTCGACATCGGGTGGTATGAGTGCATCCAGCTCGCCATCCACGACGCCTTGAGCGGATTCTTTGGAGAGAGCGTGGATCACGAACTCGTGCCCATTGGTGAGTACCGTCACGGTGCCCGGAGTCAGGGTGATGGCATTACCCAGAATCACGCGGCCGAGCGCGCTGGTTTGCTGCACTTGCACCGTCAGAAATTTGGGCTCGATCGCATCGCGTCCGCGGAGGATTTGACCGATGACCTGGCCGCTGGAGCGCACGATCTCAACGATGAGCCGGCTCCAAAAACGTAGCAAGGGCCATGAGAAATGAATGGGATGGCTTTCGTGATCAATGACATCGAGACGATGCGCCAACCAAACGGCAAAACCCACGGTGACGACACCGAAGCTGAGCAGCAGCGGTTTGGGGTAGCCCGACAGCACCCACCACAACAAGCCCAGAAAGAGCGTGAGCGAGATCGTGTGTTTCACGAGAGCACCGCTGCCAAAGAAAACAACGGGAGCGGGTACGGGTCAGCGTGTTGCCGCGGCGAAACGCTCGGAAACCACTCGCCAATTGACCACTTGCCACCAGGCATCAAGATAATCGCCACGGCGGTTTTGATAGCGCAAGTAATAGGCGTGCTCCCAAACGTCATTACCCAGCAGGGGCGTACCGCGGGTGTCGACGACATCCATCAGGGGATTATCCTGATTGGCGGTCGAGCTGACCTGCAGCTTGCCCTGCTCATTCACGATCAACCAGCTCCAGCCTGAGCCGAAGCGAGTCAATCCCGCATTGCGAAAGGCGGTTTTGAATGCCTCCATCGAGCCGAAATCGCGCTCGATGGCGGCTTGCAGCGCGGCCGACGGTGCGCCGGTTTCGCCTTCTTTTGCCATGGACTCCCAGAAGAAGGAATGGTTCCAATGACCACCGCCGTTATTACGAATCGATACGGGCAGCGTGGAGACCTGGGCCATTAGCGCCTCGAGACTTTGGCCCTGCAGCGCGGGGTTGGCTTCGATGGCGCGATTGAGGTTGTTGATGTACGCCTGATGATGTCGGCCATGGTGGATACGCATGGTTTCTTCGTCGATGGCGACGCCGAGCGCGTCATAGGCATACGGCAAAGATGGCAGCGAGAAGGCGGCGCTGGCGCCCGTCTGCGTAGCGGTGTTGGCATATACCAAAGAGGCGGAGCCTGTGATCAGCAACGCTGTCGTGAGACTCGTGGCCGCGATAACCAGTGATTTCAGCGCGTGGATCATCGAGCTTCCCTCCTTGAGCTTGTTCAAAGGCCACATTTGTTCAAAGGCGACAAATTGCGGTGATTCCCCGAAGCCCGGCAGGGCCAATCAGAGGAGCCATAGAATACCCATCACGCGCGCCAAAGTCTTGTGGATCCGGCTGGAACGTGGGTGTCTAGAACTTGGGTTTCAGGTGACGATGTGCGGCGGCTCCATGTCGCCCACCGTGGGAATGCGGTTCGGCAGTCTCGACACCGACGAGATTCAGCGCGCCGTGACGAACCCCTGGGGCGGCAGTCAATTGCGCCGCAAAATCGCGCACTGCAACGGTGGTCCCTTGCAACACCACGGTCTCGAGGCAGTTGTGGTGATCCAGGTGCACATGCATCGAGGCGACGGTCAGATCGTGATGGGCATGTTGCGCCGCGGCGATCCGCTCGGCGAGGGCGCGCTCGTGATGGTCATAAACATAGGAAAGGCTGGCGACGCAATGACCCTCTGAGGTGGCCGTGTTACTGCTGTCATCCAGACGATCGCGAATGAGATCCCGCACGGCTTCGCTGCGATTGCCGTAGCCACGTTGTTCGATAAAGCGGTCAAAGGCCATCGCCAACTCGTCATCAATGGAAATCGTGATGCGTTGCATGATGAAAGTACCTCAGCGCGGGGCTTGCAGAAGTTCGATGAGATAGCCGTCGGGATCTCGCGCATGAAACACTTTGCCCGTCAATGCTCGCCCTTGCGCATCCGTTTTCTTTGATTGATAGATTTGCGGCGGCTCGATGATGTGTGCCCCGATTTGCCGCAGTCGGGTATGGGCGTCATCGGCATCGTCCACATCAAAAACAAGGACCACATCCCCGATGCCGACGGTCGAGGGATCGCGCCGCGCCTCTGTGGGGGAGGGTTGCGAGAATTCGACCAGACCAATTTTGCCCCCTCGGCCCGTGCGGTGCGCCATGATCACAAGACGCACGGCCCGAGCGGGCACATTCAACGGGAAAAATCCGCCTGCGGCGCGTTGAGGATTTGCCTGATCGAGCTCGATCTCAAAGCCAAGAGCGCGGTAAAAGATTAGCGATCGCTCAGCGTCCGCGACCAGCAGTGCGGTACGTAGCAGCGGATCTGCCTGCGCCGAGAGCGGCGTGAGCAACATCAACAAATAGAGCGCTGAGCCCATCAAAAATCGTGATGAGGGGCGAGGTCGGTGGGCGATGCATTGCAGCATGGTACCGAGCATAATACGGCCATGACCTCCTATGCACTTGCCCAGTGGGCGCATGTCTTGGTGATGGGTTACTGGTTGGGCAGTGAGCTTGTCATCAATGCCTTGACTCATTACATCGCGCGTACGACCAGTCTCTCCGGGGCCGAGCGCATGCGCTTGTGGGATTTCCTGCTCGATGTCGATCAACATGTGCGTAATGCCATGATCTTGTCGGTGCCGCTCGGCTTTACTTTGGCGGCACAGCTGGGCCTCGTGCCGATCGAGGGCGCTTGGATGTGGGCACTGTGGATCGCCTCGGCCGTCTGGTTCTGGTTCATGTGGATGGTGCATTGGCGGCGGCAAGCGCCTTCCGGGCAGGTGTATGCCCGCTGGGATTGGTGGATCCGCTACGGGTTGATCGCGTTTTTCGGGGTGACGGGCGTGTGGTCGCTGGTGGGTGATGGCCCCTATCCCACCCATTGGTTGGCGCTGAAGGTGATCCTGTTTGCCGGGGCCATGGTCTGCGGAATATTCGTGCGCCACTACATCCGCAAGGCCTATGCCTCCGCCTTGCCGGCGATTGCCGCTGATCGAGCGACGGATGCCGATAACGGCGAGTTCGCGGCTTTGATGGTCAGCGCGACTTGGGCGCTCGTGGTGTTGTGGGTCATTTTGTTCACCATCGGTGCCTTGGGTGCGCTGAAGCCGTTCTGAGCGCAAGCCATTGGGCTAGAATGGCCGCCATGAAAAGCCTGTCCCTGCTGCGCCGAGCGCGCCTCGCCTTGGCGGCCCTGATGCTGCCGCTCGTGATGACGGCCTGTCTGTCGGGATCGGGTCCCGCAGAGCCCACGATCAGCGATCAACCGAAGAATCGCGAGGTGTTCGTGAGCCAGCGGGCAAGCTTTGATGTGGGCGTATCCGGTGCGCCGGTGTTGAGCTTCCAATGGGCGCGTAATGGGGTGGCGATCGCGGGCGCGACTGCCGCACGCTACACGACCGATCCTGTGACCCTCGATGACAACGGGGCGACTTACACGGTCACCATCAGTAACGACGCGGGCAGCGTCACGAGTGCGGCCGCCACACTCACCGTGAAGTCTGGGCCCGGCGTGACCACGCAGCCGCAGTCGGTGAGCGTCGCCGCCGGTGCCTCGGCTTCATTTACGGTGGCGGGTTCCGGTGAGCAACTCACCTACCAGTGGTATCGCGATGAAACGCCAATCAGCGGGGCGACCGCGGCGACCTATACTTTGACCGTGGCGGCAGGCGATGACGGCGCCGTGTTTCGTGCGCTCGTGATCAACCCGGGTGGTTTTGCCGTATCGGATCCGGCGGTGTTGACCGTCGTGGGTGCGCCGCAGATCAGTGTGCAGCCGGTCTCGCAGACCGTGGCCGTGGGTGATGCGGTGATCTTTGGTGTGCGCGCCGTGGGTGGGGATCTGCAGTATCAGTGGCAGCGCGATGGCGTTGCGGTGCCGGGTGCCACGGATGCCGTCCTTGCCTTGAGTTCGGTGACGTCTGCCGAGCAGGGTGCGCGGTGGGCCGTGGTGGTGAGTAATCCGCGCGGTGAGCTGACCAGTGGCGCTGCAACGCTCGACGTTATCAATGAAAATGTTCGCGCCTTGAGTGAGCCGGTGGCGAGTATTTCTTTGTCCAAGACCGGCGCGACCACCGGCAGTTTTACGCTGGTCCGACGCAGTGACGGGCGTATCTCGAGTTGGGGTTATCGCGCCGAGGGTCAGGGTGGCGATGGCAACTTTGGCAACCCGTCAGCGAGCATCGTGTCCGTGACTTTGCCTGCGGGGCGCAGTGCTACGGCCGTCGCAGCCGGTGGTTTCCATGCGCTCGCCTTGCTTGATAACGGTGATGTGGTGAGCTGGGGCGCTAATGACGCCGGCCAGTTGGGTCTTGGCGACTTGTCTGCGCGCTCGACACCACAGCGTGTGGCGCTCGAGGCACCGGCCATCGCCATCGCCGCCGGGTTCAATTTCTCGTTGGCCGTGCTCAACGATGGGCGTGTCTATACGTGGGGCGCAAATTCGATCGGTCAGCTGGGGGACGGCAGTCGTCAGGCCTCGGTCGTGCCCGTGGAAGTTGAAGGGATTGATCAGGTGCAGCGGGTGGCGGCCGGGCGTGCCCATGTGCTCGCTTTGCGCACGGATGGTTCGCTCTGGGCTTGGGGTGACAACGGCTCTGGGCAGTTGGGCGAGGGCAGCTTCAAGCCGAGTCTTGTGCCGGTGGCCACCGCGCTCGGCAAGGTATTGCGCATTCGCGCCGGTGGCGATCAGTCTGCTGCCATCACGGAGCGAGGCGTGCTGTATCTTTGGGGTGAGAATGGTGCGGGTGCACTCGCGCTTGGGTCTGCAGTCGAGACCGACGTCGGTGTTCCGACCGCCATCGCCGCTGATGTGGTTGATGTGGCGACGAGCGATGACATTACACTCGTGTTGGGTGCGGATGGCTTGCTGCAAAGTGTCGGCGCGAATACGTTGGGGTCATTGGGCGATGGCGGCACGACCGCGCGACGTACACTCGGCCCGGTGGCGGTGGTCAGTCAAGGTATTGCCCTCGATACGGGTGGCAAGACCTTTGCGGGGGCGATCGCTGCTGATGGTACGACTTATCTTTGGGGTGATAACAGCGCCGAACAGCTCGGTAATGAATCTTTGAGCGAGGCAGGTACAGCCAATCCGACCGCTGTACCTTCCTTTGACGCAATTCCCTAAGGTAGGCGCAAACGGGCGCCTCCCAGGGTTCTTGAGGAGGTCGAACGATGCGACATTCATTCTGGCCATTGGTGGCGACGCTGGCGGTCTTGGCGGTGAACGCCGCAGCCAGCATCCTGCCCATCAATGGGCTTTCCACGGGCGAATTGTCCGATCTCTATCCGACGGGATTCACGCCACCGGGTTGGGTGTTTGGCATCTGGAGCCTTATTTATTTGGGGCTGATCGCCTACAGCGTCACGGCGCTGCGGGGTAATCCGCGCGCGCGTCAACGGGCAGCCGTGATCCAGGGTCCCTACCTGCTCAATGCACTCGGCAATGCGGGCTGGATTTTTGCTTGGCATTACCGGCAAGTGGAGCTCAGCGTTGCGCTGATGCTGCTGATTCTCGCCACGCTGATCGTGATCTTTCGTCGCTTGCGCGAGCAAGCCAATTCCACCTGGGGCGAGTACTTCACCATCGATGCGCCTTTCAGTCTTTATTTTGGTTGGATCACGGCCGCCACCTTGATCAATGTCGCGACTCTATTCTTTGATTGGGGTTACTACCCGCTCGGCTTTCAGATGGATCAATGGGCGTTGGTGACTGTGACGCTGGCGGTAGCGCTCTATGTTTGGCTGACCACCGTCACGCGGGATGTGGTCTATGGTGCGGTCTTCGTCTGGGCGGGTAGCGGCATCCATCTGGGCGCGGCCACGGTGTCCGGGCCAGTCCGAATTGTTGCTCTGGTGGGCGTGATCGCGGTCGCGGCAGTGATTGTCTGGTCGCTCTTCAATCCACGTCGGCGAGCCAATTTGCGAGGGCCGTGAACACCTGCTCGCGCGCCAATTCATTGAAGATTTCATGGCGCAGCTGCGGGAACTCGACCGACTGCACCGATGCGGAGGGCGCTCGAGCCGCAAATTCGCGACTGCCGCGCGGGTCGACGAGGCGATCGGCGCCGGCATAGAGCAGCAAGGTCGGTGTGGTCCAGCGCGCGGCGGCGTCACGTACCTGCTCCCCTTCTTGTGCCATGAACTCACCCAGCCGAGCGCTGATGCGATCGTGCACCAAAGAATCGCTGCGATAGGCGCTCACGATCGCCGGATCGTGCGAGAGCTCGTTGACATCGAGCCCGTTGCCGAGCGTGAGATCAGGCGCCAGCCGCGGCAACCACGTGACCGCGACCTTTTGCCAGGACTTGAGTGGCAAGGCGAGCGCGGGCGACGAGAGCACCAGAGCGCGCGGTTGAATGAGCCCGCGCGCCACGGCGGAGGCGGCGACCAGTCCGCCGAGACTATGGCCAAAGAGATGCACGGGGGTCGCAAGCCCTTCGACCACTTCGACGAGCTGTTCTACGAGTTGCAGCGGTCGAGCGATATGGCCCCGTGCTCCCGTTGAGAGCCCGTGACCTCGTTGGTCAAAGGCATGCACGTGGTCCCCGCGCGCTTGCAGCCATTCGGCGAGGTGAAGATATCGCCCCGAGTGTTCCCCGAGGCCATGGACCAGAAGCCAGGTGCGGGGTGATGCGGATCCGGGCCAGTGCCGACATAACAGCGTATCGCCGTCGCAGGTGAGCAACTGATTGGCTGAGGGTTGAGTCAGCATGGGGCGAGATTAAGCGCTAGGGGCTCGCGAGTCACGCGACCTGCGGTGTAGAGTCGGCATATGGGGCGTTATTTTCTGGCCTATGTGATTCCGGCGGGGGCGGCTCTCGGGATGTACCTCGGGGGTCTTTGGTCCTGGTGGACCGTATTTTTGGTGTATGTACTCGTGCCGCTGGCGGATCAGGCGCTTGGGCTCGATCGGCGCAATCCTGCTCCCGCGTCACTGCTGCCGCTCAGTCGCTCGCGGGTGGCCGACTGGCCGCTGTATCTCGCGCTGCCTGTGCAGGTCGGGCTCATTTTGTTTTTGCTACAGGCCATGCAGAACGCGGCCCCTCTGTGGGTGAAGCTCGGCTGGGTGGTCTCGGTGGGTTTATCGGCGGGTGGGCTCGGCATCGTGGTGGCGCATGAGCTCGTCCACCGACGTCAAAGATTCGAATACTGGCTCGGAAAATTATTGTTGATGACGGTGCTGTACATGCACTTTGCGATTGAGCACGTGCGAGGTCATCATGCGCGGGTTGCGACCGATGCGGATCCGGCGAGTGCGCGCCTTGGGCAGTCGGTGTACGGCTTTGTCGTACAGAGCGTGTGGCGGCAATGGCCGAGTGCCTGGCAGCTGGAAGTCGAGAGGCTGCAGAAAAAATCTTTGCCTGTTTGGAGCCTGCACAACGAGATGCTCGGCATGGTGCTGTGCCAAGGCGTGTGGCTTGCCGGTATCGGCTTTTTCTTTGGGATGAGTGGTTTGCTGACGGCCATCAGCGTTGCGGTGATCGCCTTTACGCTGCTTGAGGTGGTCAACTACGTCGAGCACTACGGTCTGCGCCGCAAGCTCGATGCGGCCGGGCGGCTTGAGCCCGTGCGGTCGCATCATTCCTGGAACAGCGATCATCGCATGTCGCGGATTTTGCTCTTTGAATTGCCGCGGCACACCGATCATCACATGAACGGCAGTCGCCCTTATCAGACCTTGCACAGCGTCGAGGGCGCGCCACAATTGCCTGCAGGCTATCCCGCCATGGTCTTGCTTGCCCTGGTTCCGCCGCTGTGGTTCAGAATCATGAATCCGCGGGTCGCAGCAGTGTCTACCTGAAAAGCGCGTAAAAAAAGGGCGGTGGTTCGCACCACCGCCCTTTTAGCTTACGCCGCGAGGCGCTCGTCGCTTAGAACGACTTGCGCAGCGTGATGCCGTAGGTGCGCGGTTGGTTCGGGTAGCCCGAGAAGCTGCCCGTTTGCGCCACCGAGGGGAAGGCACTCAACAAATAATTGTCGTTGTTGAGGTTGCGACCCCACACCAGCACTTCCCAGTCGCTGATGTTCATGCCGATGCTGGCATTGATGGTGCTGACCGAGCGATTGGCAATGGCGCTCGAGATGTTCTCCGTCACCTGCACGTTGCTCTCGTACAAGTGATCGGCACGCACGAAACCATCGATACCATCCACCGACCAGTTGTAGGTCACCCCAGTCGAGATGCTCTGCTCGTGAATGCCCGCCGGCTTGGTGCCCGTGAGATCGGTCGGACCGGCGATGCCTTGAGCCCCGACGAAGGAGTCGTACTTCGGGTTGAGGAAGGTGCCGGCGATGTCGAACTGCCAGTTCGGACCTGCGCGGAACTGGGTTTCGATCTCGATACCCGTGGTCGATTGCTTACCGGCGTTACCCAGCACGAATCCTGTGCCCAGGAACAGGTTCGACTGGAAGCCCTCGATCTCCTGATCAAAGATCGCAATGTTGAGCGCAAAGCGGTCGGTGCGAGCCTTCAGGCCGATTTCATAGACGGTTGATTCCTCAGGCGCCGCGAAACGCGTGCCGTAGCGCGGATACCACGGGTTGAGGGCGCCGCCCAAAGGCGAGCGAGCTGCCGTGGCCGGAGCAAACGGCTTGCTGTCACGCGAGAGGTTCCAGGAGGTCGCCTTGTAACCCGTCGACACACCGCCATAGACGTTCACGTTGTCACTCAGGTCATAGGCGAGGCGAACGGTGTAGGTCGCCTTGCTGTCATCCGAGCTGTCGCTGAACGGCACGACGGGGTGCAGAAACTGCAACTGATACAGTGCAAGCAGCGGGTTGCAGATCGCACCCGTGAAGCCCCCGATGGGCGGCGGCGGCGTGAAGCACGGAATCGTGCTGCCGTCCGCGACGCTGGCCTGATCGGCGATGGCCGCCAAGGTCGCGGCCGGCACACCGAGTGCGGCGAGCGGAGCGAGCTGCGCGTTGATCAGCGCAAAGCCGATGTTGACGAAGTTGAGCGACGAGAACGCCTCGTCCGTGGTCTGCTCTAGCACCACATCCTTTTGGGTATTGGTGTAGGCGAGCCCTGCCGTCAGCGTCAGCCGATCGGTCAGATCAAAATCGAGCTGACCAAAGAGCGTGTAGGCATCGCTGTCTTGCTGGGTTTCAACAAGGTTACCGGTGTTGGCGCGGAACAAGGAACCCGGCGCCACGCCAAGCGGAGCCAGCTGGGCTTCGAGACCGGGGATGGCGGTGATGCCACCTGCCAGCAACGACGCGTAGTTGCGGAAGGTGTTACCGATGCGAATGGTGTTGTCGTACTCGACATCTTCGGTGATGTAGTACGCGCCCAACAGGCCGCGTACCGCGCCGCCGGCATCGTATTCAAGCCGGATTTCCTGGGTGAGGGTGTCGATGTCGCCCTCGTTCAGGTTGACGGCACCGAGATCGCCGCTCGTGAAGTCAAAGTCGTAGTCGAAGCGGGTTTGCTGGTTGCGCAGCGAGGTGATGGAGCTGACACCCCAGTTGTCGAGATCCCAGGTGAGGTGCAGTGAGGCGCCGCTGTTCTCGACGTAGTTGAGCGGCAATTTGTTGACATAGTTGATGCGATCAAACGGAGCCTCGGCATAGATCTGCCCACCGAGTGCGCGGATCACGTTACCGGTCGGACCATCGACCAGATTGACGACGCCGCAGCAGATTTCATTGATCGAGCCGTAGTCACCAATCAGGCGCACTTCGAGGCTGTCGCTGACATTCCACAGAAGCTGCGCGCGGACATCGGACCGATCGCGATCGTTTATTTTTTGACCGCTCGCGAGATCGGTGAAGTAACCGTCACGCTCGTGCAGGATCGAAGAAATGCTGAAAGCCAGGTTGTCGCTGATCGGTCCGGTGACCCGGGCCTTCAGAATTTTTTGATTGTAGTTGCCAAGCGTGCCTTCGATCATGGTGCCGAACTGGAATTCAGGCTTTTTGGTGACCACGCTGATGACGCCCGCTGACGCATTCTGGCCGAAGAGCGTGCTTTGCGGGCCGCGCAGGATTTCGACGCGCTCGATGTCGACGAGGTCACTGATGGCACCCGCAGAGCGCGAGCGGTAAACGCCATCGATGAAGACACCGACGGAGGGCTCGATGCCCGGGTTGTTGGCGCCGTTGCCGAAGCCGCGGATCAGGAAGTTGGTTTGTGTCGACGTCTGCAGCGTGGTGACGCGCAGCGACGGCACGATGGACGCGAGGTCCGTGACGTCCTGAATCGATGCTTTGTTGATGGTCTCGGCGGAGGTGACCGTCACGGCGACGGGAACATCCTGCAAGGTCTGCTCACGCTTGGTGGCGGTGACGATGATTTCCTCGAGTACGCCCTCATCCTGCGCGAACGTGACCGCGCTGCCGGCCAGCAAGGCTGCTGCGACGGCGACACTCACAGTGGTGGTTGACTTCATTGAGTTATGCCCCTTTGTTGGTTAGGCCGATGTCAGGCAGACCCAAACTGCCGTCGGCGCTGTTATCTCACCGGCCGATTCTATACAACTGCGTGAAATGTCGGAAATTTTTGCGTTTTCAAATCCGAAACCCCTGGCTCCGGGGTGGGCTGGGATCGGATCGGGTGGGGCCTGGCGGGATCGGGCGGGATCGGGCGGGCCTAGAGACCCGTGGTGCCGTTGCGAGGTTCGCTGCCCAGCCAGCGGGAGAGGTGGCTGACCACACCATGCAGGCGGAGGGCCCCGTCCTCCGTGAGCTCAATGTACTTGCGCCGTCGGTCCTTGGGGTCGAGCGAGTAGGTGACGAGACCGGCCTCGAGCAGGCGCTCAATCCGCCGCAGTGCGGTGGTGACGGGCGACTTGGAGGCGAGGCAGAGGCTCGTGACCGAGATGCGACGCCGGGTCAACCGCGCCCGAAGCAGTTCGGCCAGCATGCTCCAGGCAGCATCGCCCTCGACAATGCCGTCGAGTTGGCGCATGCGCAGATCGTCGATTTCGCTGAGCGCATCCAGAATTCGTAGCTCCATCGGATGCTCGCGGAACGCCTGAGGCCGACGCAGCGCGGCGGGAGGAGGTGCATCGTCCGAGCGGGAGAGAATGCGCAGCGGGGCTCGGCGATCACGCAGCGAGGCGTGCCGACGTTGCGCCTCCTGCACGGCCCGGATCAGGGTTTGCCTGACAATGGGTTTGGGCAGAAGATCCGCGGCTTCGCGGCTCCAAGGTTGCTCGAGGTCATTGAGCGAGCGTGATTCGGTGACCAGAATGAGCTCGATATCGGGGCGGGCCACCAGCTTTTGCAGCTCAAGGGCGGCGTTGGCCGGATGGCCGTTGCCGGGAGTGTTGCTGCCGGGATGGGCGTTTTCGGGCAGGGCATCCAAGGTTTGCGGGTCGAGCACAATGACGTGGATGTGTTGGCGGGCCGCCAGCAAGGAAAGTGCCCCATCGGGGCCATGAAGTGAACTCGCGCAAACCACCGGCATGCCAATCTGGCTCAGTGCGCGTTCCATGTATTCAAGGGAAGAGGGATCGGCATCAATCAACAAAATGGGCTGATGACCCACCAGCGGAGTCGTGAGGGCCTCGGCAACGGGTGGTGTTTCGAGGGACTCTACGGGCATCATTCACCTTATGTCTTAATGCAACGCATGTTTAAGTACGTGATGGAATACACCCAACTTTAGTTCAAATCTTTTCCGCCAATTCGGTATCTACTCCATTGCGGATCTAAAATCGATAGGTATCTTTTCCGAGTTATTTGGCGGGCTATTTCAAACGAGTTGGCGGGCAGATCAAACAATGAAGTGGCGCAAAATCAATGCTCTCGCTTGACTTCCTGCCCGACGATGTCGCGCTGCTGCGGGATTTTGTCGCGGATCAAGCCGAGCTGATCGAGCACATTAATGAATTGTGTCAGCAATCGCCGCTGCGTCGCATGCGCACGCCCGGGGGCCGCTGGATGTCGGCCGAAATGAGTAACTGTGGTTCACTCGGTTGGGTGAGTGACGAGCAGGGGTATCGGTATACGGCCCTCGATCCTTTGAGCGGACTCTCGTGGCCGCAGATGCCCGTCGAATTTGCCACGCTTGCGCGGGAGGCCGCGCTGCAAGCGGGTTTTGGTATGTTTGAACCCGACGCCTGTCTCATTAATTGCTACCGCGAGGGCGCACAGATGGGTGCGCATCGCGACGCGGACGAACAGGACTTCACCCAGCCGATCGTCTCGGTGTCCCTCGGAGCGCCCGCACTATTTCTTTGGTATGGAGCGCGTCGCGCGGGTAAGCCTGTGAAAATTCCGCTTGAGCCAGGGGATGTGCTCGTCTGGGGCCGCAGTGCGCGCAAGGGCTACCACGCTGTGCAGCGCCCGACGGCGGGCGTGCGCTACAACCTGACGTTTCGCAAAGCGGGCTGAGCGGGCCGCGGCTGCAGCTACAGCTATAGCAGCACGCGCTCGATCCCGCCCTGATTGGCGGCGGCGACGTAATCGCGCATCCAGTGTTCGCCGAGCACGTGTCGGGCGATCTCGACCACGATGTAATCGGCGTCGACGTCGGTCTCATCCTGGTAGCGCTTGAGGCCCTGCAGACAGGACGGGCAGGAGGTGAGAATTTTGACCTCGCCTTTGAAGCCGTCGGCGCGGGTGGTGGCCGCGCCTTTCTGCATCTCTTCGGCCTTGCGGAATCGGACCTGCGTGCTGATGTCCGGCCGTGTGACGGCAAAGGTGCCGGATTCACCACAACAGCGGGCATTGTTGTCGATGCGGCCATTGGCGTCCGCATTCATGAGTTGGTTGACGACCTGGAGCGGCTCGTACTGCTTCATCGGCGAGTGGCACGGGTCGTGGTACATGTACCGAACACCCGTGACTCCCTCGAGCCGCACATTCTTTTCCATGAGGAATTCGTGGATGTCGATGATGCGGGTGCCGGGGAAGATCTTGTCGAATTCATAGCCCTGCAGCTGGTCGTAGCAGGTGCCACAGCTGACCACCACGGTCTTGATATCAAGGTAGTTGAGCGTGTTCGCGACGCGATGAAAGAGCACGCGATTGTCGGTAATGATTTTTTCGGCTTTGTCAAAATCACCCGAGCCGCGTTGTGGATAGCCGCAGCAAAGATATCCGGGCGGCAACACGGTTTGCACACCCACGTGCCAGAGCATGGCCTGGGTGGCGAGCCCCACCTGCGAAAATAACCGCTCGGAACCGCAGCCCGGGAAGTAAAAGACGGCTTCGGCTTCGGACGTGGTGGTCACGGGATTGCGGATCACCGGGACGTAGTTTTTGTCTTCGATGTCGAGCAGCGCACGGGCGGTTTTCTTGGGCACCCCTGCCGGCATGCGACGATTGACGAAGTGCACGACCTGCTCGCGGATCGGAGGTTTGCCGACCGTGGCGGGCGGCGCCTCGATCTGGGGTTTGGCCAGCGTCTTGAAGAGCTGATGACCGAGACGTTGCGCCTTGAAACCCCACTCGATCATGCCCTTGCGCACAAGCTTGATCGTCTCGGGGTTGGTCGCATTCAAAAACAGCATCGACGCCGCGGTCCCGGGATTGAAGCGCTTTTTACCCATCCGACGCAGCAGATCACGCATCGCCATCGACACATCGCCAAAGTCGATGTCCACCGGACACGGTGATTCGCACTTGTGACAGACGGTGCAGTGGTCGGCGACATCGCTGAATTCATCCCAATGGCGCAACGACACGCCACGACGGGTTTGTTCCTCGTACAGGAAGGCTTCGATCAGCAGCGAGGTGGCCAAGATCTTGTTGCGCGGACTGTAAAAGAGGTTGGCACGCGGTACGTGCGTGGCACAGACCGGTTTGCACTTGCCGCAGCGCAGACAATCTTTGATGGCATGCGAGATACCGCTGATGTCGGATTGCTGCATGATCAATGATTCATGTCCGAGCAGGTTGAAGCTCGGCGTGTAAGCGTGGCGCAGATCCGCCCCGGGCAGCAATTTGCCCTTGTTGAACCGACCATCGGGGTCAATGCGGGCCTTATAATCGCGTATGCCGGCGGTTTCCTCATCGGTCAGGAACTCAAGCTTGGTGATACCGATACCGTGCTCGCCCGAGATGACACCACCCAGATCGCGCGCGATCCGCATGATGCGTGCGACGGCTGCATTCGCTTCCTGCAGCATCAGGTAATCGTCGGAGTTGACCGGGATATTGGTGTGCACGTTGCCATCCCCGGCATGCATGTGCAGTGCCACCCACACGCGGCTCTTGAGGATACGCTGGTGAATGCTGCGCAGTTGCTCGCGGATGCTGGCAAAGGCGTCACCGGCAAAGATTTCACACAGTGGATCGCGCAGCTCCTGCTTCCAGCTGACCCGGATGCTGTGATCCTGCAGACGATCAAAGACATCCCGATTACCCAGCTGATCGAGCAGATCTCGCCAGCGACGCCGCACCTCGATCAGCAGCGTGAGCGCACGCTGCGGTCGATCACCGAGCAGGGTGCTGCGCGGCAGGGCATCGAGTTCGGCGTCTCCAGTCTTGCCGGGCTTGAGGTCGCCGCGCAGGAATTCTTCGAGTGCATCGACCAATCGCAGCTTGTTGGCGATCGAGAGCTCGATATTGATGCGCTCGATGGCGTCGGTGTAATCGCCGAGCCGCGGCAGCGGGATCACGACGTCTTCGTTGATCTTGAAGGCGTTGGTGTGTTTGGCGATCGCCGCTGTACGGGCGCGATCGAGCCAGAATTTCTTGCGGGCATCGGCGCCGACGGCGATAAAGCCCTCACCCGCGCGAGCATTGGCAAGCCGCACCACATCCGAGGCGGCGCGTGCGACCGCCGTCTCATCGTCACCGACGATATCGCCGATCAGTACCATCTTGGGCCGCGCGGCCCGTCGGCTCTTGGTGGCGTAGCCCACGGCTTTGAGATAGCGCTCATCCAGGTGCTCGAGTCCCGCAAGTTTGACGCCGTGTTCGCGATCCGCGAGGGCTAGATGATCAATGATTTCAACGATCGAAGGAATTGCTTCCCGAGCCTGACCAAAGAATTCGAGGCAGACCGTGCGGCTGTGGCTCGGCATGCGATGCACGACCCAGCGCGCCGAGGTGATCAGGCCATCGCAGCCTTCTTTCTGAACTCCCGGCAGGCCGCCTAAAAATTTGTCGGTGACATCTTTGCCGAGGCCCGCTTTGCGAAACAGCGAGCCCGGCATCTTGAGATGGTCGACTTTGAGCACGCGGGCGGCATCGGCCGGCTCGCGTCCATCCTTCCAGGTCAGGCGCCATTCGACTTCCGGCGCATCGTGGATCTTGCCGAGGTTGTGGCCGATGCGCTCGACCTCAAGCCAGTTACCTTGCGGATCGACCATGCGCCACCAGGCGAGGTTGTCGACCGCGGTGCCCCAGAGCACGGCTTTTTTGCCGCCCGCGTTCATGGCGATGTTGCCGCCGATGCAGGAAGCATCAATGGAGGTGGGGTCGACGGCGAAGACAAAGCCCGCGCGCTCGGCGGCCTCGGCCACCCGGCGCGTGACGACGCCCGCCTCGGAGTACACCGTGGGTACGGCCTTGGGGTGTCCGCCCTCGGTCACGCCGGGCAAAGCCATGTGTTCGACGGCGGAAACGCGCTCCAGTTTCTCGGTGTTGATGACGGCCGAAAGCGGGGTGAGCGGGATGGCGCCACCCGTGTAGCCCGTGCCGCCGCCGCGAGGGATCACGCTGAGGCCGAGCTCGATGCAAGCGCGCACGAGACCGGGGACTTCGTCCTCGTGATCGGGGCTGATGACAACAAAGGGATATTCGACACGCCAGTCGGTGGCGTCGGTCACGTGCGAGACGCGGGCGAACGCATCAAAACTGATGGCATCGCTGCGCGTGTGCCGAGACAGCAGTCGTCTAGCCCGCGCCCGCAGTTTGCTGGCCCGCGCGAAATGCTCGGCAAAGTCATCGACCGCGACACGCGCCGCTTGCAGCAAAAGCCCCACCTTGCGATCGCGCTCCTGATCGGCGGCGCTGCCGCCCGTGTTGCGGCGCTTGTCGATTTCACCCAAGCGGTGATTGAGCGCCGCGATCAATAATTTGCGACGGCGAGGATTGTCGAGCAGGTCGTCCTCGAGGTAGGGGTTGCGCTGCACGACCCAGATGTCGCCCAGCACTTCGTACAGCATGCGGGCAGAGCGACCGGTGCGTCGTTCGCTGCGTAATTCGTCCAGCAGGCGCCAGCATTCATCGCCCAGCAGTCGCAGCACGACCTCGCGATCCGAGAACGAGGTGTAGTTGTAGGGGATCTCGCGAATGCGCGGGGCCGCGCTTTCGGGCGGAGCAAACAGCGGGAGTTCGGCGACGACGGCGTTCATGATGCAAGGCGATTCTCCCACTGATCCCCTATCATTTGCAGCACGATGAGCTCGATTTTTGAAGACGACCACCCTGCGTTACGCAATCCACAGGCCGAGCAGATGGCCGACGAGTCGATGCTGCGTACGCTGGAGCACCAGATTGCAGCCATCTGGCCACACGAAAAACGCTTGTTTTCGCGCTACGCGCTGCCCGCGGGCGCTCGTATTCTGGATCTTGGCTGCGGCAGCGGTCAGGCAAGTATGCGTTTGTGCGAAATATTCCCGGGCGCGGAGGAAGTGCTGGGGCTCGACGTGTTACCGGAGCTGGTGACGGCCGCCTGCAGGGCCGCCCACAAGAGCGGCCGCTGGTGTTCGGCGGGTCAACCCCCCGAAGTCTCATCCGGGCGCTGGGGTCCGGAGGGTCCGAGACTGAGCTTTGCGCAGGGTGACGGCTTTGCGCTCAAGCAGCCCGATGAATACTTTGATCTCGTGGTGTGTCGTCATGTCACCCAAGCGGTGCCGGCGGCCGAGCGCCTGCTCGCTGAGGCGGTACGGGTATTGAAGCCGGGCGGTTGGCTGCATGTGCTGTCCGAAGATTACGGCATGCTGCATTTTCCGCTGCGAAATGGGCGCGATCCTGATCGTCTTTGGCACGAGGCGGTGGTGCCGTTTACGCAAGTGACCGGTACGGATGCCCGGATAGGACGGCGCACGCTTGCGATTCTCCGTGAGCTCGGTCTCTCGCATCGGTCGGTGCAATATTTGACCATCGACACGGAGACCGCACCGCGGGAGGCGTTGATCGGGATTTTTTCGGCTTGGCGCGATGGTTACGCCGAGGTGTTGGCGCAGCACTCCAGGTTCTCGCTCGACGAGGTGCGCGAGCTGTTTGCTGCGATCATCGAGACCTTGCAGGATCCAGAAGGGTATGGGGTTTGGCAGGTGCCGGTGCTGGCAGGGCAAAAGCCTGCGTCATCGGCGGCAGCGAATGAGCCTGCGGCCTGAGTTTATGTCGACCGAAATCTTTGAACTGCAGGCTTTTAGGCCGACACCTGGGGCTGTCAAGGTGTCGCTCGTGCGCTTGTCGCAGTTTTGGCAGCTTGAGTATCGACTCGATTCGGCAGGACAGCCGTTGCAGTATCAGTCACGGTTCTCGCTGTCGCCGGGCAGTCGCGTCGATGGGCTCTGGCGTGAGACCTGTTGCGAGTTGTTCGTGGCGGGTACGGATTCGCAGTATCTCGAGTTCAATTTTTCGCCCTCGGGTCATTGGGCTGCTTACGCATTTGACGCGCCTCGGCAGGGGATGAGGCTGCATGAGTGGGCGGGCGATGCACCGCGTATCACCTTCACGCCGCAACCCGCGCGGCTGCAGGTAGAGTTACCGGCCGCTGCACTGCCCAACGGCGCGCTGGTCTGCATCGCCTTGTCCGTGGTACTGGAGGTGGACGGGCAGCATTCGTACTGGGCCTTGCGTCACCCGGGCGATCAGCCTGATTTTCATCACCGCGACAGCTTCGTCGTCTTACCCCATACCTGGCCCCATACCTTGCCCCACAGGGATATCTCATGAAATTCGGTTTGGATTGTTTGCTCGCGGACCCTGCGGTGCGGGCTGCTCTTGCGGGGCGGCGGGTGGCGCTGCTCGGTCATCCGGCTTCGGTCACCGCCGAGGGTGTACACGCACTGGATGCGCTGGCACAGATCAAGGAATTCAGCCTGACGGCGGCGTTCGGACCGCAGCATGGCTTACGCGGCGATAAACAAGACAACATGATCGAGTCCGAGGATTTCATTGACCCGCGACTCGGTATCCCCGTGTTCAGCCTCTATGGCGAAACCCGTGTGCCGACCGAGCGGATGCTCGACACCTGCGATGTGGTGCTGGTGGATTTGCAGGATTTGGGCTGTCGGATCTACACCTTTGTCACCACCTTGCGCTATGTCATGGAAGCGGCCGCGCGTCAGCGTAAGGCCGTCTGGGTGCTCGATCGACCCAATCCGATCGGTCGTCCGATCGAGGGTCTCAGCCTACGCGCTGGTTGGGAGAGTTTTGTCGGCGCGGGTCCGATGCCGATGCGGCATGGCTTGACACTCGGTGAGCTCGCCCATTGGTTCAAGGCAGAGCTGGCGCTCGAGCTGGAGCTGAAGGTGATTCCGATGCAGGGCTGGCAGCCTGACGCGGCACCCGGTTTTGGTTGGCCCCTCTTTGAGCGAAGCTGGGTCAATCCCAGTCCAAACGCGCCCAATGTATTCATGGCCCGCGCCTATGCGGGCACCGTGATGTTGGAGGGTACCCATCTTTCGGAGGGGCGCGGTACGACGCGACCGCTTGAGCTCTGGGGTGCGCCCGATATTGATGCGGGGGCCGTGTTGCAGCGTATGCAGCGGCTTGCACCCGAGTGGCTTGCAGGTTGTCGACTGCGTGAGTGCTGGTTTGAGCCCACGTTTCACAAACACGTCGGAAAACTGTGTCATGGGCTGCAGATTCATACCGATGACCCCGCTTATGACCCCGCACGTTTCCGACCCTGGCGGCTGATGGCGCTCACCTTCAAGGCGATTCGTGATCTTTGGCCAGACTATCCGCTGTGGCGGGACTTCGCCTATGAATATGTACATGATCGGCTCGCGATCGATGTGATCAATGGCAGTCCGTTATTGCGCGAATGGGTGGATGATCCTGCCGCCACGCCGGCAGATCTGGATCTGCTCGCGCGCCGCGACGAGCATGCATGGCAGCAGAGGCTGTGTGCGCTGCCACTTGCGTATCCTCCCCCACCGTAATTGTCCTGACCGCAGTTGTCCTGACCGCGCTCCGTAGTGCCCTCGATGGGCACAACTAAGGGATACGGGCAGGCTGAGCGTCCTTTCCACGACATGCCCGCTGTGGGCAAAGAAAAGAGGATGAATCATGGCAAATGCGACGAGCGAAAAGTTGGCGGATGACCTGCGACGGGTGGCGAGCGATGCGGAGACGCTGTGGCGGGAAGCCAGCAACTCCGCCGGAGATCGCATGCGTGAGGCGAGTACGCGTGCACGCGCGGCGGCGGACGACGCCAATCATTACGTGCATCGGCATCCGTGGTCCTCGGCTGCTGTGGCCGCAGGGGCGGGTGTCCTGATCGGGTTGTTACTGAGCCGACGTTGATCGGTCTGCTGCGATCACTCGGTGCCACGCTGCTCGATGCCTTGCAGCTTCGGTTGTCGCTGTGGGCCAATGATTGGGCAGCCGAACTGCAACGGGTCGCGAGCTTGCTCTACTGGTTATGGCTCAGCGTATTCTTTTTGATGCTGGCGAGCGTGTTGCTGGTGGTGGCTGCGTGGCTGGCGTTCGAGCAGCATCGCCTCGGGGTGATGCTGGGCTTGGGCGGGGTCGCGCTAGTGCTATGGGGTATTTCGCACTGGCAATGGCAAAGAATCACCCACAAGCCGCACCCACCGTGGGCGGCGACACTGGAGCAGCTGCGTCGGGATCGGGAGCGTCTGTAAGAAACACGTCCCGTCAGGTGATCGAATGCTTACCGCATTGATCTGCGGGCTGCCCCGCGAGGGGCAGCCCGCAACATCGTTAGTCGCTTACTTTTTCTTGGCGACAACCAAGCGACGCCCGCGGTTGGACTTGGCCATCCGCAGCGACAGGCGCATGGCGAACGCTTTGAAGGTCACGGCGGCGACTGAGCGATTCAGTGCCTTGGCGATCTTCGGCGTCGACATTTTGCCGGCCATTTGCTTGAGCTTCTTCTCGTCCGCCGGGGTCCACGGGTTTACATTCCGCGCGGACTTCTTGCGACGAGCCGGAGCTGCCTTGGCTTTGGCCTTGGTTGCTACCTTGGTTGCGACTTTCTTACCGGTTTTTTTGCTAGCCATATTTAAGACCCTTCTTTGAGACGCGCGCATTCTAGTCATAAATCGCGTCAATGAATATCGAACTTTTGTGCGATTTGTCGCTCAAGGGACAATTTTTTGTAATGGCTCGGGGTCAAAGTAGCCCGTCTGACGGTCAAGGTTTTGATGCAGGGCCAGCGTTTCCTGCTGCAGTTGGCGTCGTAGCGACTCCATTTGATCCGTATCGAGCTTGGCCGGCACCTCGATTGGGGCACCGATACCGATGGATACTTTGGCGGCTGGTTTTGGGATGATTGTGCGATCCCATGAGGCATTCCAGCGCCAAAAATTGGCGGTGGAGGCCGCAACCGGCAGGATCACGCCGCCTGTTTTTTGCGCGAGGGTGATCGTGCCCAGTTGGGCGATACCGCGCGGGCCACGCGAGCCATCCACTGACAGGCAGGAATGAAGCCCGCGATCTTCGCGCTGGGCTTTGATCATCTCAACGAGCGCTCGCGCTCCGCCTTTGCCGGAAGACCCGCGTGCCACGCGAAAGCCAAGACCTTCTTCGATACGCGCCATTGCTTCGCCATCGCGGCTTTGCGAGCACATGAGGATCCAGCGACCTTGTTCCGGCAGACTGAAAAAGTGCAGCAAAGCAAAGGTTCTGGAGTGCAGGAAGGCCCCGATCACGGGGCGCTCGCCGGCGATCAGTTGGTGTAGACGCTCAATATTTGGTGTGTCGTATTGCCAGCTGCGACCGAGTGCGCGATAGGCGCGCCAGCCAACGGGTGGCAAAAGTTTGTGCAGAATGAATCTGCGAACCGGTTTTCGTGGCCGCGCCGGAGCCGTCATGAACCGGTGCCGCGACCTTTGCGTCCGCCGCTGGCATGGGCGTCGGCAAACGCGCCGCTCGCCATGGCGCCAACGACTGCCAGCTCGCCGGCCAAAGAGACCACGGCACAAATCTCCGCGAGCTTGGCGGCGCTGCCCGGGCCTTGGCAGCCGAGCATCGCTAGACACTCGCGTGCCGTCGGCAGGAAGGTGCCGCCACCCACGGTGCCGACAATGAGATTGGGCATCGTGACCGCGGCGTACAGATCGCCTTCGGCTGTGAGCTCGATGCGGGTGATGGAGGTGGTCGCCTCGGAGACGCAGGCCACATCCTGACCGCAGGCAATGAAAAGCGCAGCGAGCGCATTGGCGACATTGCCTTGCAAGCCGACGGCACCGGTTTGTGCAGCGCCGACCGTGGCCTGATTCCAGGAGCGTGCCATGGCCGCTGCATCCGCACGCCAGTAACGGCCAATGGTGCGGCTCGGGATCACGACCTCTGCCGAGGCGTTGCGGCCTCTTGCGCCAAGGAAAGCCTGTGCCGAGGCGCGCTTATCACCCGAGAGTACGGATTCCACTAACCAGCTGGTGGGGATGGCCGGCATCTGTGGCAATAATTGATGACAAACAGCTTGCGTTGCCGAGGTCACCATATTTTGACCTGCCGCTTCGCCGGTCAAATATTCGAGCATCACGTACACCGTGTTGCCTACCACGGATGTTTTGACGTGCTGCAGTCGGCAATAGCGCGAAGTGGAGGCGGCAGCCTGCTGCATCTCTGCAAACTGCGAGGGTAACCATGCCGCCACCACCGTGGCACTGGCGACATCTTTGAAGGTGAAACAAGGCGCACGTCCGACGAGTTCACGGGTGCAGGCGGCGCGAGCCCCGCCACAGCGGTTGATGACATTGAAGGCGTGCTGAAATGAAGCGACCAACGTGCCCTCGGTGGTGGCTAACGGCACCCAGAACTCGCCCTGCGCAAATTGTCCGTCAATACGAATGGGTCCCGCGACACCGAGCGGAATCTGCGCAAAGCCAATGAAGCCTTCGATGCTGCCCGCCAGCTGTGCGGGATCGGGTGGCGGTGCGGCGCCGCTCAAGGCATCGAGCACAAAGCCGTGTTCGCGCAGGCGCTCGCGGCGCTGATCGCGCGCTTCGCTGGAGGCATCAGTGGTGGCAGGGAGCCGGCGAAGCCCGGCGCTCGGGCGCGAATCATTCATGCGCTAATTGTGAGCGGGCGCGGCGTGGTGGGCAACCCGCGCGGTTGCGCTGTCACCGTTGCGCTGTTACTTGGGAGCCAAACATCAGCTCGCGCAGCGATTCAGGTGCGATCAGGTGGCAGTAGTGATTACCACGCAGGCTCTCCGGCAATATTTTCCAGCGCCAATCCTCCCAACCGGCAAAGAGGCGTGCGGCGCGCAGGTGCAGTCGCCCACGGTCACCCACATAGGCTGAGGCGGTTGATTGCACCCAGCTTGAGCCGGTCAGATAGGCAAGATCCGCATCCAGCATGATGCGGTGCGGTGGATGCGCCGCTTGGGCGCGTTGCGCGACGCTCGCTTCCCGCCAGAGTGCGACCACCATCGCTCGATGTACGTGGCGACATTGGAGCGCGGGTTGTGAGTCGGACGGTAATGCCGCCGCGATAAGGGGGCCGTGTACCGCTCGCAAGTGATCTGCGCTCTTGGTTTTGCAGGATATTTGCCGTAGCCCATCCGCTCGGGTCGGGGCCGAAAATTGATGCGTGGTAAGCGGTTCGGCTTTGGGTTTGGAGAGTTTGAAGGCCTCGAAGTCCGGTTCGATGACATTGGTGATGTCGAGCGTCGTGGGTACGAGTAGCTGTTGCACCTCGGTGCAGAAGCCATCATGGGCGTGTGTCAGTCCGGTCGACAGCTTGGGTTGACTCGTTGGCGCGGCGGTGGCCGCGCTGCCGAGCAGCATGCCAAGGCTGAGCAGCATGCCAAGGCTGAATCGCGTCTCAATCATCGGTTTTGTCGCGCGGGTCATAGCCCCGGACGCTATCATTGAAGACCGGTTTCTTGGAGGGACCATGAATCGCTCTGCGGTCGATCGACTCAAAAATTCTGCACTTGCCCTCGATGCGACCAGTATCGATACGCTTTATGGCTTGGAACCCGTTTTCGAGCCAGGTCGCGATGAGGCGCACGGGGAGCTCGGCGTATTTGTGGATCTGCCCTGCCCATGGTGTGGTGAGGTCTATGGCTCCATGCTCGATCTCACCGACGCCTCCCGCTGTTTCATTGAGGATTGTCAGGTTTGCTGTCGGCCGATCGAGGTCTCGCTTGAGATAAACGAGTCGGGGGAACTGCAGCAGGTCACGACCCGTCAGGCCCAGTGAGCCTGCGCGGATCTTTTCGTGCTGACTGATTCGCGTGTGTTAATTGAAGAGGTCGTTGCGAGCGCGTTCGGTGATCATGGCGACCGCCGGGTGTTTGATGCGCCGCTCGGTGGAGATCGCGTAAAAGCGAGCTTTAATGTCCGAGATAGTGCCGACCCGCTCCAGTACGAATTGTTGGGTCACTTCGCGTTCGATGGCCAGGGGCGCCGCAAACACGCCGACACCGTATTGGGCAAAAGTTTTGGTCAGCGCCGTGTCATCGAGCTCGGCCGCCACATATGGCGCGATGCCGGCGGCTGCCAACCACTCATTCAACACGCGACGATTTGCGCTCCGATCCGTGGGCAGGATCATGGGCGCGCCGTGCAGGCTCTGCGGGAAGTGTCGGCGTAATTTTTTGGCCAAGGCGCTCGCAGCAAAGAAACCGAGCTCGGATTCGCCGAGCAGATGGCTGAAGGCCTTGATCGCTGCATTGGCTGGCAGCGCGCTGGTCGAGAGCACGAGATCGAGCCGGTGGGCGGCGAGCTCCACCAACAAGGGTTGCAGTGGGCTCTCGTGGCAAATGAGGTGAAAGTCGGCGTCTTTTTGCAGTAGCGGCTCGAGAATGCGCCAGGTGACGAGCTTGGGCACGGAGTCTGCGATACCGATGGTGACCGAACGGCGACCTTGAGGTCGTGCGCCGCGCAGCACGCTGCTGAGCTCTAGCCCCTTGGCAAAGATCTCTTCCGCGTACGCAAAGGTGATGCGGCCGAGTTCCGTCGGCACCAGACGACGGCCTTGTTTTTCGAACAGCGCCCCTTGCACCTGCGCCTCGAGCAATTTGATCTGGCTGCTGAGGGTCTGCGGGGTGAGGTGCAGGCTGGCTGCGGCCGCGGCCACGCCTCCCTCGCGTACCACGGTCCAAAAATACAGCAGGTGGTTGTAGTTGAGGTGGCGCATGGGTGGATTTTCGGCGCTGGGGCGGGGCTTTCGGGTCGCGGCTAAATATTTCGAAAAAACAGAAATATATATACCAAATTATCGATTTTCCAGAAAGGTGGAAAATCATTAGGGTAGACCCATGACACTCCCCAAAGCATGGCAAGGTATCCACCGGCACGCGATGCTGCCGCTCGCCAACCACGATGAAAAAGCCCGCTTCGATGTGGTGGCGGCCATCAATCACTATATGGCGCAGCAGCTTGCGCCCGAAGTGGAGCGGGCATGGCGCACTCGCGTGAAACCCGCCTTTGTGCAGCGCGAAGCTCGTGAGCCCCAGGATCGTCACGAGGTGCACGCGGTGATGTCGACGACCTCCGAGTGGCGTCTTTGGAGTTTGGTGCGCCGCAACACCATGGAAATGCGTCAGCACGCGGGTCGCAGTCTGGTGGGTCGGCAGGCTGAGCGGCTGCGTGCGCAAGCCGAATCATTGAATGCAGGTTGCGATACTTTGACGCTCAAGCCCGAGCTCACGGTACCGCGCTATGTCAGTGCCGTGGATACACATCTGATGCGCGGTGGGTATACCGGCACGCGCTTTGCGGAGGATGTATCCAACCCTGCCAACTATGACGCGGGCATGTACGCGACGACGGGAGGCAGTGCGGGTGCAAAGAATGATGCCGCGGGGCGAGCACTCGTTGCGTGGCTCGCGCAGCATCATCCGGAGTTTTCACCGCGTCGAATCATTGATCTCGGTTGTGGTCTCGGTCATAACACCGTGCCGGTTCAAGCCGCGTTCCCCGAGGCTGACATCATTGCCGTGGACGTGGCCGAGCCCATGCTGCGCTATGGTCATGCGCGGGCGCAATCTTTGGGATTTGATCGTATCCACTTCATGCAGGCGGACGCGACCGACACGGGTCTGGCCGACGCATCGGTGGATCTCGTTTTTACGACCATGGTGTTGCACGAAACCTCGCGCGAGGCCATGCCACGCATTTTTGCCGAAGCACATCGGCTATTGCGGCCGGGTGGTCTTACGATCCATCTGGAGCAGCCGCCTTATCATGGCCTCGATCCTTTCGAGCAATTCATGCGTGATTGGGATGGGCGCTACAACAATGAGCCCTTCTGGAGCGCGTTGCACGAGACGCGGCTGCCCGAGGTGCTGCAGGCGGCAGGCTTTGACGCTCGGTCCATCTTTGAGTCCAAAGCAGAGCCGCCGCGCAGTGTGTCCGAGGGTGGTCCGAAGCAGGAGGATTTTGGGCGGGCGCCCTCCTGGTATGCCGCCGGCGCGTGGCGCACGGCAGCCTAGGCGGTCCTGAGTAGGCGGTCCCGAGTAGGCGGTTCCCGAGTAGGAGATCCTCACGATATGGATTCATCATCGATGCCAGATAAACAACCGACTGACTATGCCGAGCCTGCCGCGCGGGGGCGTCGACCGGATTTCACGGATGATCCCATGGTGGATCGGCTGTATTCCCTATCACTCGCGTTGGTGGCGGAGTTGGCGGTGACGCGGGCTCGGCTCGATACGCTCGAGCGGGTGTTGGCCCGACGGGAGCTCTTGGCAGCCGACGATATGGAGACCTACGAAACCACCCCAGAAGAGCAAGAGGCGAGGGCGCAAATGCACCAGGAATATCTCGCCCGAGTCTTTCATCAAGCCAAGGCAGGTTGATCCGAGGGCGGTCGCCGTCGGCTCAGCGTCCTGTAAAAGCCGGGTGAGTCACCCGTGCGCCGCGACGAATGCCGCGACGCGCGCTTTCGCCGCCGCGTAGTTCCAACACGGCGCGCACCGGCGTGCTGACGCCGATCGGGCGCAGCGAGAGCGGCGTCGCATTTTCAAAGATCTGCACGATCCGACCCTGGGCATCAATGAAAAGCAGATCAAGGGGAATGTAGGTGTTCTTCATCCAGAAGGACGCCGGACGGGGCGGGTCATTGACAAACAGCATGCCTCGATCGGCCGGCAGGTCACGCACGAACATCAAGCCTTGTTGCTGACGCACGGGGGTATCGGCGAGCCAGATTTGGAAGCTTGCGACACCTTTTGCGGTCTCGATAGTCAGCGTCCCCTGCGGGAATCGAGCGAGATCCTCGATCGGGGGGGCACCGTCGTAGTCCGGTGGGGGCGTTTGCGCGCTGAGGGTCAGCGGGGTCAGCCCGACTAGCCATCCGGCCAGCATCAGGCCGCCCAGGCTCCCGATGTGCGTCATCAAGGCAAGACGTGCTGGTTGACTACGTTTTGCGGGTTGCATCACGCAAGCTTAGCGCAACTGCGCGCCGGCATTGGTACACTCGAGTCACGATGCGCAATCAGTTGGCCAAAAGTCTCGGTTTGCTGTCACTCGGGCTGCTCCTCCTCGCGGGCTGTGCGTCGCTTGCACCCAAGCTGGAGGCGCCGAGTCTTAAAGTGCTCGATGTCAAGGTCATCAAGGGCGATTTCTTTGAGCAGCAACTTGCCGCCAGGATGCAGGTGCAAAATCCGAATGATCGCGAGCTTTCGGTGCAGGGTATCACCTACACCCTCGAGCTCGGGGGTCAGGAGCTCGGACGGGGGTTGTCCGGCAGTCGTTTCGTTTTGCCCGCCAAAGGTCAGGCCGAGTTCGACATGCAGGTGACCGTCAATCTGGCCGGTACCTTGTTCAAGCTCGCCCAAGAGGCGCAGCGCGCCGGGGGGCGCCCAGAGGAAATCCGCTATCGCCTGCGGGGTGAAGTGCGGCTATCGCGGGGTCTCATTCGCAATGTACCGTTCGATGAGCAGGGCACTTTGCGCCTGCGATGACGTGGCAGGTGCCGCATGAATTCGCGCCGATGGGTACTGATACTGACGGTGTTGACCCTGATTCTAGGCTCGATCGGCCTTGGCTGGTTGGCCGCGACTTGGCCGTCCTGGCGGGTGCTGATCGTCGGTTGACGCAGCTGCAGGTTTTCTTTGAGTGCAAACAGGCTTCGGCCGGCGATCGCTTGGCCGAAAATGCGTCGACTGAATACATTGAATCGGCCCTTTCCCCTTGGGGGCCTTGTGTGCTCGGTTTTGCGGCGCGAGGGCTTGCAGTTTTGTCGTTCGCCGAGGGTTCGTCATGGCGCCCGGTGGTGGGATCCGCGCCCGAACCGCAGACTGTGCATCCGCTCTTTCGCGGGGATCTCAAAGATTTAAGCCTGCATTTGCGGGGCAGTGCCTTTGAACTTGCGGTCTGGCGGGCGCTCCTTTGCGTGCCGCGGGGCTGCACGACCACCTATGGCGCGATCGCGCGTGAGATCGGGCAGCCTCGCGCTGCACGGGCGGTGGGGGCGGCCGTCGGTCGCAATCCCGTGGCCTGGATCGTGCCGTGTCATCGGGTCTTGCCCGCGAATGGCAGTATCGGCGGCTTTCGTTGGGGGGCCGCGCTCAAGCGGCGCATGCTGCAGGCCGAAGGGGTGGCTGTGACGGCCTCCTGACGGTTGCGGATGGCTGCCGCCCGTAGGCGGCGGGTTGCACTGAAGTTTCATCCTGGTCGTCATGCGATAATGACGAAATGTCGCGTCGTACACTGCTGATTCTGGTTGGGCTGCTGCTGGCAGCCTTGGCGTGGTTTCTTTGGCCTGCCGGCTCATCCCCCGAGTCGGGTGGGGGCCGTGCGATGGCGCCAGGCACGGGCGGCCCACCCGGGATGGGTGGCGGGCCTGCGGGCATGGGCGGACGAGGTGGGGTGCCCATCGCCGTCGTGACCCAGGCGGTCGCCGAGCAGGCACTTGCTCGCGAGCTCAAATCTTTGGGAACCGCCCAGGCGCGTGATGCCGTCGAGATCACGGCCAAAGTGTCCAATCTGGTGACGGCGTTGCGTTTTGAAGACGGTCAATTCGTACGCGAGGGGGCGATCCTGGTCGAACTCGACAGCGCCCAAGTGCGCGCTGATCTGGCTGCCGCACAGGCCGCCTATGCCGAGAGCCTGAGCCAATTTCAGCGCGCCGAGGAGTTGCTGCCGACGCAGGTGTTGTCGCAGGCGCAGTTCGAGCAAATCTCGGCGACCAAACTGGCCAATGCGGCGCGGGTGGATGCTGCGCGGGCACGGCTTGAGGATACGGTGATCCGCGCGCCCTTTGCCGGCCGGGTGGGTTTGCGCCGCGTAAGTGTCGGCAGTCTGATCAACCCGGGCGCCGTGATCACGACGCTGGATGATTCGCGTCTCATCAAAATCGACTTTGGTGTGCCCGAGGCCAATTTGACGGCGTTGCGCGAAGGCCTCGCCGTCGCGGTGACGAGCGTGGCCTATCCCGGGCGACTCTTTGATGGGCGAGTGGCGAGCATCGACTCTCGGATTGATCCAGCGAGTCGCTCGGTGCTGGTGCGGGCGGAAGTGCCGAACGAAGAGGGGCTGTTAAAACCGGGCATGTTTTTGAATGTGAGTTTGCAGCGCGATGCGCGCACCGCCATCGTGGTGCCCGAGGAAGCCCTCGTCCCCGAAGAAGATCGCCAATATGTCTATGTGGTGACCGCGGGTGTGGCCGAGAAGCGCCAAGTCGAGATCGGTGCGCGCAGGCCCGGGCTGGTCGAGATTGTTTCGGGGCTCAAAGCCGGCGAGCGGATCGTGATCGAAGGTACGATCAAGTTGCGTGAAGGCGGTGCGGTACGTGATCTCGCTCCGGATGCGGCTGCTGCACCGGCTGCATCTCAAGCGACCGCTGCGCCTCAAGCGACCCCCGCCCGAGGCGGCGCGTGATTATCTCCGATATCTCCGTGCGCCGGCCGGTGTTCGCCACCGTGCTGTCTTTGCTGTTGGTGATTGTCGGCCTGATGGCGACCTTGCGTCTCTCGGTGCGCGAGTATCCCGATATCAGTCGACCGGTGGTCAGTGTCTCGGTGTTCTATCGCGGGGCGAGTGCCAACGTCATCGAGTCGCGTATCACGCGGGTGCTGGAGGATCAGATCGCGGGTATCGAGGGTGTCGCCAAGCTGACCTCCAGCAGTCAGGATGAGTTTTCACGCATCAATGTCGAATTTTCTTTGGATCGTGATCTCGATGCGGCGGCTAATGATGTACGTGAAGCGATTTCGCGTGTTACTTCGCGTTTGCCGGATGAGGCGGAGGCTCCGCAGATCGCCAAGGTGGATGATGCGGCCGAGCCCATTATTTACGTCAATTTTTCGAGTACGGCGCGTAACGCACTGGAGTTGACCGATTACGTTGAGCGCTACGTCACTGACCGGTTCAGTTCCTTGCCCGGCGTGGCCTCGGTGCGCGTTGCCGGTGGTAGCCGCTACTCGATGCGGGTATGGCTGGATCGCGAAGCATTGGCGGCCCGACAGCTCACGGTCAATGATATCGAGTCTGCACTGCGGCGCGAGAATGTCGAGTTGCCCGCCGGTCGAATCGAATCTCGAGAGCGCGAGTTCAGCTTGCGTACCCGCACCTCGATGGAGACCGTGGAGGATTTTCGTGAGCTTGTGATCGGGCGCGGCGCGGATGACTATCTCGTTCGACTCGGGGATGTCGCGGATGTGCGCCTTGCGGCGGAGAATCAGCGCAATCTTGCCCGTGCCAATGGTTTGCCCGGTATCAGTCTCGGCGTGGTGCCGAATTCCACGGCCAACGTGCTCGATGTCTCGCGTGCGGTCAGGACCGAAATTGAGCGCGTCAATGCTTCGCTGCCCGCTGATATACGGGGTGAGGTGAATCTCGATTTTTCGGTGTTTGTCGAAGAATCGATGCGCAAGGTGGTGTTCGTCCTGCTCGAGACTTTGCTCATCGTGCTAATCGTGATTTTCGTGTTTCTGGGCACGGCTCGGGCGACGCTGATACCTGCGGTCACCATCCCGATTTCTTTGCTCGCCGCCGCCATGGTGATGGCGACGCTCGGTTACTCGCTTAATACTTTGACGTTACTCGGCGCGGTGCTCGCCATCGGGCTCGTGGTGGATGATGCCATCGTGGTGCTTGAGAATATCTCGCGCCGCATGGAAGAGGGTGAGCCTGCGCTGTTAGCCGCCATCCGCGGGAGCAAAGAAATCGGCTTTGCCGTGGTCGCGACCACCATCGTACTGATGGCGGTGTTCGTGCCCATCTCCTACATGGAAGGCACGCTCGGCCGGTTGTTTGGGGAATTCGGGGTCACGGTTGCGGCGGCGGTCGGTTTCTCGGCCTTGGTGGCCCTCACGTTGACACCCATGATGACCTCGAAGCTTTTTGCCGGCGGCATCCAACGCGGGGCGCTGGCGACCCGGCTTGACGCCCGCTTTCAATCTTTGACCGCGGCTTACGAGCGCGTGCTGCGCCGGGTGATGGTGGCGCGCGGCCCGGTCTGGGTGATTGGCGCAGCCGCAGGTTTTACTGTGCTATTGCTGTTGTTGCTCGTGATCGGCAAGCCCTTTGACCGCCTGAAATTGCCGCAGGAATTTGCGCCCATGGAAGATCGGTCGATGATGCCGATTATCGTGACAGCGCCCGAGGGGGCGAGTCTTGCGCATCTCGATCGTTACATTGCCCAAGTGGAAGCCGTGGCGTTCGATGAACTCGAAGCCGGCAACGCGCGACGGGTGATCGTACGCTCTGGCTCCTTTGGTGTGCAGGGTAATGTCAACATCGGCACCGTCTTTGTGCCATTGACCTTGTGGGATGAGCGGGATGACACCGCGCAGGAAATCGCGCAACGCGTGCGCATGCGTACCGCCGGTATCACGGGCGTACGTATCATCGTGATCACACCGCCTTCGCTCGGCGTCCGGGGCGTCGGCAAGCCGCTACAGGTGGTGATGGGCGGGGCGAGCTATGAGGAGCTTGCCGCCTGGCGCGACAAGGTCATTGCCCGTATCAGTGCGGAAAATCCGCGCATCTTGGCGCTCGAGTCCGATTACCAGGAGCGCAAACCGCAACTACAGGTGCGGATTGATCGCAATCGGGCAGCGGATCTCGGCGTCTCACTGCAGAGCGTGGGCCGCACCCTTGAGACCATGCTCGGCTCACGGATCGTCACCACGTTTTTGCGCGAGGGCGAGGAATACAACGTGATCTTGCAGGCGCGTGAGGAAGATCGCGCGACGGTCGATGATCTCGGTAACCTCTACGTGCGGTCGGACACGAGTGGTGAGATGGTGCCGCTGGCTGCGCTCGTGACTGTCGATGAAGGCGCGACCGCCAATGCCTTGAGGCGTTTTGAGCGACTGCGGTCGATTACGTTGAGCGCCAATCTTGCGCCGGGGTACGCTCTGGGTGATGCGCTTGATTATGTTGAAGAAGTTATCCGTCAGGAAATCCCTGAGGGGGTGCAGATCAACTATGACGGGGAATCCCGCGAGTACAAGCAATCGGGCGAGCGCCTGTGGTTGACCTTTGCCTTTGCGCTGCTGATTGTGTACCTCGTGTTGGCGGCTCAGTTCGAGAGCTTCGTGCACCCGGTCATTATCCTGGCCACGGTGCCACTCGCCATCTCGGGTGCGCTGATTGGCTTGTGGATCTTTGGGGCCTCCATCAACGTCTTCAGCCAGATCGGCGCCATCATGTTGATCGGCATCGCCTGCAAGAACGGGATTCTGATCGTGGAATTCGCCAACCAGTTGCGGGATCGGGGCATCGAGTTCGTCGAGGCGGTGATCGAGGCCGCTTCCATCCGCTTGCGCCCGGTGCTGATGACGAGTCTCTGCACGGCTTTTGGTGCCGTGCCCCTGATGCTGAGCGTGGGCGCCGGCGCCGAGAGTCGCCAAGCCATCGGCTCGGCAGTGTTTTTCGGCACCTTGTTTGCGGTGGGCCTCACCCTATTCGTGGTGCCTGCGCTTTACGCCCTGATTGCGCGCAACACGCAATCGCCTCAACATGTGTCCCGCTTGATCGAGCGTCTGGTCGGTTCGGGTCAATGAGGGGGATCTATGGCTATTGCGTTGTGGGTGTTGTTGATCGCGATTTTTTTGCCCATCGTCTGCGCGGGCATCGGCAAGGCGAGCGGCGCGAGTCGTTACGATAATCGCAATCCACGCGAGTGGTTTGCGCGTCAGGAGGGCCGCTCGGCCCGCGCCAATGCGGCTCAGGCCAACTCCTGGGAAGCGCTCGCCATGTACAGCGCCGGGCTGCTTGCCGCGTTTGTTGGTGGGGTGGATGCAGGTTCAGTCGGGCTCTATGCCCTCGTGTTCTTGGTGGCGCGACTGTTCTACATCTATTTCTATGTCAGCGATCGGGCGAGCCTGCGCTCGCTCGCGTGGTCAGTGGGTTTCCTCGCCTGCGTCGCCTTGATCGTGCGCGGGGCGCTCGGCGCGGCCTGAGGTCGTGCCGGATTAACGACGGTAGAGCGTGATGGCGACGGACTCCGCCACTTTCCGCAAATTGCAGGCGCAACTGCGCGGGCGGGTCGGCAAGGCGATCGAGGATTACGCCATGATCGCCGAGGGCGACAAGGTGATGGTGTGCCTCTCGGGGGGCAAGGACTCCTACACCCTGCTTGATCTGCTGCTGTCGCTGCAGCGCAGTGCGCCGGTCGATTTCGAACTCGTGGCGGTCAACCTCGATCAAAAGCAGCCCGGGTTCCCCGAGCATGTGCTGCCCGAGTATCTCACTGCACTCGGAGTGCCGTTTCATATCATTGAGCAGGACACCTATTCGGTCGTCAAGCGTGTGATCCCGGAGGGCAAGACCATGTGCGGCCTGTGTTCCAGGCTGCGCCGCGGTGCGCTTTATCATTGGGCGGCCGACAATGGTGTTACCAAGATTGCCCTCGGCCACCATCGCGATGACATCCTCGAGACACTGTTTCTCAATCTTTTCTTTGGCGGTCGGCTCAAGGCCATGGCGCCCAAGCTGCGCTCGGATGATGGTCGACATGTGGTGATTCGGCCGCTCGCCTATGTGCCTGAGCGCGAGATCGCCCGCTATGCCCGCGCGCGCGAGTTTCCGATCATCCCCTGCACTCTGTGCGGCTCGCAGGAAACTGCTCAACGTCGGCAAATCAAAAAAATGCTGCAGGACTGGGAGCGTGAGCACCCCGGGCGTAGCGAAACGCTCTTCAGTGCGCTCTGCAATGTAGAACCTGGCACCTTGGCCGATCATCGGCTGTTCGATTTTGCCAACCTCTGATTACACGCGGACGAAAATATACTGGGCGCGTCTCGGCGACGCCGCACTGTTGAAGCAGCGCTTTTGTGATCTCAGTTTGGGTGCTCCCCGGCGTGCCATGTTGCAGCGGGGTATTCGCAAGCTTTATCGCGAGCTTGAGGCGCGCGGCATCGTGTTTCGACCACATGTGTGGTTTGCCGAGGAGTGGTTTTCGCCCGACGGCATTCCGGGTATCGCCATCCCGTTTTATTTGGCGCATCCGCGACTGGAGCGCCTTGAGCGGCGGATGAACAAATGGGTGGACGGCGGCAACGCCGAGAGCCTGATGCGGATCCTGCGGCATGAGGCGGGTCATGCGATCGATACGGCGTATCGCTTGCGTCGGCGCAAGCTGTGGCGAGAGAGCTTCGGGTCACCGCGCACCGCGTATCCGGATCGATATCGGGCGCAACCTTTGAGCGAGAATTTTGTGCATCATCTCGGGAACTGGTATGCACAGTCGCATCCCGCAGAAGATTTTGCTGAAACATTTGCCGTGTGGCTGACTCCGAACAGCGATTGGCGTATGCGCTATCGAGGCACGCCGGCGCTCAATAAATTGCAGGCCATGGATGTCTTGATGGCGAGTATTCGCGATCAGACCGCACCCATCCGATCGGTCGCTCGCGTCGAGTCGGTGTCACGCAGTACGCATCGGTTGGGTGATTATTATCGGCGTGGTCTCGCACGTCGCACGGGGCGCGATTATTCTTTGCTCGATCGCGCCTTCGGTCGTGCGTTTGGCAGCAAACCCGCCCAAGGAGTTGCCCATCGTGCCGATTCGCTGCTACGCCGTGAAAAGTCGGACTTCGTGGCGGCACTCGTGACCGACGCCAGGGTTGAAGCCTATGTGGCGCGGCAATTGGTGGAACTCGGTATCGAACGCTGCCGCGCACGGCATCTGTGGCTCAGGGGCTCCTTGCGCGAGTGCCGGCGAATAGCCCGTGCGCGGTTGCTGCGGGCGGTACGACTTGCACGTCAGGGCGCAGATGTGGGATTTATCATGTGATGAAGTCGCTTTCCGTGCTGGTCGTGGTGCACGAATCCTTGGTTCCGCCCGAAGATCTCACCGGCCTCAGTGAACAACAAATCGACGATTTTCGTACCGAGCGTGATGTCATTCATTGTTTGCGTACACTCGGTCATCAAGTCGAAGTGCTGGGTTTGCTCGACAGCCTGTCGCCATTGCGTCGCGCGCTCACCGAGCGCAAGCCCGATGTAGTCTTCAATTTGCTCGAAGAATTCAACGGTATTGTGACCTACGATCAGCATGTCGTTGCCTACCTTGAGCTCATGCGGCAGCCCTACACGGGTTGTAATCCGCGTGGGCTACTGCTGTCGCGTGACAAGCCGCTGACCAAAAAATTACTGGCCTACCATCGCATCGCCACGCCTCGCTTCATGGTGCTGCGCCGGGGTGCGCGGTTTCGGGTGGCCCCAGATCTCGCCTATCCGTTGATCGTGAAATCGGCGACCGAAGATGCATCGCTCGGTATCGCGCAAGCCTCGGTGGTAGAGGACGCCTTGCATCTGAAGGAGCGAGTTGAGTTCATCCACAGTCAGATCGGCACGGATGCACTGATCGAAGAATTCATTGACGGCCGCGAGCTGTATGTGGGCGTGCTCGGCAATGAGCGGTTGACCACCCTGCCGCCCTGGGAGCTGCATTTTGGCTCCATGGCCGAGAGCCCCGGTGCCACGAGCCGACCGATCGCCACCCGCAAGGTCAAATGGGATCGGCGTTATCAGGCGCGTCATGGCATCCGGCGCGGCGCCGCCGAAGAGTTGCCCAAGGACGTGCTCGAACGCTTGCAGCGGGCGGCAAAACGAACCTATCGCACGCTGGGGCTCTCCGGCTATGCGCGCATGGATTTTCGGCTGCGCGCCGACGGCGAGGTGTTTTTGCTTGAGGCCAATGCCAACCCATGTCTGGCCGCTGAGGAAGACTTCGCACGCTCGGCCGCGAGTGCGGGTCTTGAGTATTCCGCGCTGCTGGGTCGAATTCTCTCGCTCGGTCGCCGTTATCAGGCGGAGTGGCGCGCGGGTTACGGCTGATCGGTGCGATCAAGTCAGCGTGAATTGCAGGGCGGCAAACAACAGCAGCGTGCTCGCTCCCATCAGACCGCCAAGTCGCAGCGTCATCCGATTTTCCAACGAGTGCATATCGACCCGGATCTGACCGAGCTCAGTCCGAATTTCCGAGACGTCCACCTTCAGT